>JBMTZC010000182.1:0-8738 GCA_049455215.1 Prochlorotrichaceae cyanobacterium | reverse complement strand
ACCCCAATAGCGGTATTTTCTCCAGTACCGAAGAAGGATCCACCGGCAACGCTGGCAACATCACGATCGATCCTCCCATAGTCGATATTCGGGATGGGGCTGGTGTGGCAGTCAACAGTTTTGGCTCCGGTCTTGGCGGTAACATTACCCTCTTTGCTGGCAACCTCAACCTCACCAATAATGCCTTTATTTCTGCCCTCACCCGCAGTAGTGGTGGCGGCAACATCAACCTGATCATTGACAATAATTTAATTCTCCAAAATAGCAGCTTCATTTCCACAGAAGCAGGTACCGCCCAGGCTGGGGGAGATGGTGGCAATATTACCCTCAGCAATTTCTTTACGATCGGTCGCAATAACTCTGATATTATTGCCAACGCCTTTGAAGGGAATGGGGGCAGTATTAACATCACAACCCAAGGTTTATTCGGGTTTATGGTTGAAAATATTGATGACCCCTTCAGCGATTCTCGCAACAATATTACCGCCAGTTCCCGGTTTGGTTCCTCCGGCACCACCAATATTAATGCCACTGTTGATCCTGCCCAAGGACTGACCGCACTCCCTGGTAACCTAGTGGATCCCAGTAGCCTCATCGATCGCCGTTGCGACTTAGCCTATGCCCCCAACGCTAGTCGTTTTGTTATCTTAGGGAAAGGCGGACTGCCCGCCACTGCCCGTGATTTACTCAGCCATGCCCCCCTATTGACCGATCTAGATCTAGCGAATCCCATTAGTTTAGATCGTAGCGTTCCTGACTCAACCCAGACCTTTGCGCCGACTACCGATGAATTTCGATCGTCTCCCACCCTCAACGATCCCCTACACATCAGCAGAGCGATCGGTTTGACCCAGTTTTTATCTAACCGTTGTTCCAATTAACCCGGAGGTGCATAAAATGTCTACCGTACTCACCTTACCCATTCTAGAAAACGGGGATGCCTTAACGCGCAGTGAATTTGAGCGACGTTATCAAGCTATGCCCCATCTTAAAAAAGCTGAACTGATAGAAGGAATTGTCTATATGGGTTCTCCACTGCGATTTAAACCCCACGCTGAACCCCATGCCAACCTCATGGGCTGGCTTTGGCTCTACAGTGTAATGACCAGAGGAACAGCGGTGGGAGATAACCCAACAGTGCGGCTCGATTTAAGCAACGAAGTGCAACCCGATGCAGTTTTACTAATTGAGCCAGAGCATAGAGGACAAACCCAACTGAGTTGTGATGGTTATATTGAAGGGGCACCGGAATTAATAGTGGAAATTGCCGCGAGTACCGCATCGATCGATTTGCGAGACAAAAAAGAAGTTTACCGCCGCAATGGTGTTCAGGAATATATTGTTTGGCAGGTCATGGAAAACCGTTTAAGTTGGTTCATTCAAGATCCATCGATAAGCGATCGTTTTGCTTATTTTGAACAATCCCCTGATCAAAATGGAATTCTTCGCAGTCACATTTTCCCTGGCTTATGGTTGCAACTGCCAGCTCTCCTATCAGGACAAATGCAAACTGTTATGGGTACTTTGCAGGAAGGCATACAGAGTTCAGAACATCAAGCTTTTATTGAAAAGTTACAGGAGAGTCAAAACTAAAAAATGTACCCATATCCCTAACTCAAAACTCATAATTCAAAACTAAAACCTATTTCCTATCCCCTAAAAAAATGTTTATTCCTCGTTTATTCTCGATCGCTATTCCCTGGGTTTTAAGCACCGCTCCCGCCCTTTTAGCCCAAAATTTGCCCACTGAACCCGAACCGTCACCACAACTCTCCCAAGCTCAGCAATCTTACCAGAATGGCAACTATGCCGAAGCGATCGGGCTCTGGACTCAAGCCTTACAAAGCGATCGTCTCAGTACCCGCCAACAAACTCAGGTTCAGTCCTACCTCGCTCAGACCTATGCCTATCAGGGACAATGGCAAAAGGCACACACCGCACTGACCAGCGGTTTTGATCTCCTGCAAACCTTGCCCGACACCCCAGACACTCAGTCCTTAGCGGCAACACTTCTGACCACAGAAAGCTTCATCCTCAGTGAACAGGGACAGTGGGACGCAGCCCTAAGCCGCTTGCAGGAAGCCTATCACCGCTATGAACAGATTCCCGATCAAACGGGACTACTGCGCACTCAACTCAACCAAGCCCAAATCCTGAAGCGCCAAGGCAATATCCAACAAGCCCTGAAACTCTTGACCACCGCTCAGAAGACGATCGACCCTCAGCCCAACTCCCCCTTAAAAGCCGCCATCTACCTGGAACTCGGAACCATTCAGCGATCGTTAGGACTCTATACAGAGGCTCAGGAAACCTTAGCCCAGAGTGAAACCCTCTTTGCTGAACTCAATGCCCCTTCAAACCAGACTGCTGCACTGATGGCTCTGGGAGACAACGCACGGGATCAGTTACCTCGTCTCAATCAACGACTGCGTAGTTTTCAACAACAAATTGCCTTTGCACCCCCGAATTCCCGAGGGTCTAGTGAAATCCAAACCCGATCGGCGCAGGTGAAAACACAACAAGAGAATGCGAGCCAGGATGCCCTCGGGTTTTATCGTCAAGCCAGTGAAACGGCTCCAACCTCCACCCTACAAGTCAAGGCCCTCACCCAAGAATTTCTCGCTACCTTAGCCTTAGAAAGCGTTCGCCCCGTGCCGAACTGGAGTTCCTTGGAATCTCTGCGAGAGCGTATCCAACGTCAACTTCCCCAACTGCCCCCCAGTCTCACCAGTGTCTATACTCGTCTCAATCTAGCTGAGGGGCTACTCCAACTCCAACAAAATGCTGCCACTGGCTTTGGTGAACAGGAGATAGTGCAGTTCCTCGCCACGACCCTGCAGGATGCGCGATCTCTCGGCGATCCTCGGGCCGAAGCCCAAGTCCTGGGGCAATTAGGCTTAATTTACGAGCAACAACAACAGTGGGGTGATGCTCAACGCTTGACCACAGAAGCTCTGAACCTTGCCCAAGCCCACCCTGATCTTGCTTATCCCCTCTACTGGCAGTTGGGCCGATCGCAAGTGGCTCAAGGTCAAGTCAATGAAGCGATCGACTCCTATACCCAGTCCATTCAACTCCTAGAATCCCTCCGTAGCGATCTAACCAGTGCCAGTCCCGATGTGCGCTATTCTTTTCGGGAGTCCGTTGAGCCCGTTTACCGACAGCTAGTGTCACTGCTCCTCTCCACAGACACCTCCCAACATCCCAAAGCGAAAAACCTCATTCAAGCCCGAAGCCTGATTGAATCACTGCAAATTGCAGAACTGGTGAACTTTTTCCAAGTGGATTGTGACTTGTCTAGCTTAGCCAGTATTGATGAACTCGATCCAGAATCTGCAGTCATTTATCCCATTATCCTCAGCGATCGTTTAGAAGTGATTGCTAAATTACCCGGTCAACCGCTGCAGCATTACTCATCCACTCTGAGTGCATCCCGGTTGATGGGAATGACCAATTTACTGCGGCAGGAGATTTCCAGTGATGCTTTTTCTCGTCGCTATCTTTCCCTCGCTCAAGGGTTCTATGACTCAATTATTCGCCCTTTAGAACCCTCACTCGCTGCTAATGGTATTCAAAACTTAGTCTTTGTTCTGGATGGTCCCCTGCGAAATTTACCGATGGCGGTGCTGCATGATGGCTCACAGTTTTTAGTAGAAAAATATGCGATCGCCCTCACCCCCGGACTACAACTCTTTCAACCCCAACCTCTCCAGGAGAAAACACTGCGAACCTTAGTGGGGGGCTTAACGGAAGCACGACAAAACTTTGAAGCTTTACCCAATGTCCAGTTGGAAGTGGATGCCATTCAACAACAAACCCCCAGCGAAGTACTCCTCAATGACACCTTTCTGGAAAAGTCCCTCGCTGAGGAAATTAAAGCAAATGCCTTTCCGATCGTTCACCTGGCCACCCACGGTGAATTTGGATCCACTGCTGAGGACACCTTCATTCTCACCTGGGACGATCGGGTGGATGTGAACGAACTAAGTGAGCTACTGCAACAGGGCAATGTCGGGGATAAAGCGATCGAACTTCTTATTTTTAGTGCCTGTCGCACTGCAGTGGGAGACGATCGGGCTGCCTTAGGTTTAGCGGGCATTGCTGTACGTTCCGGTGCCCGGAGTACGTTAGCCTCTCTCTGGTACATCAGCGATGAAGCCACTTCGGTACTGATGAGTAAACTCTACGAGTCTTTGAGTCAGCAGAACATGACTAAGGCGGAGGCGGTGCGCCAAGCCCAGTTGGAACTCCTACGGAATCCCCAGTACGAAAACCCCTACTACTGGGCACCCTTTGTACTGGTGGGGAACTGGCTGTAACTCCTGATTATATTGCGATTCCTATTCTTGCGTGCATAGTGGTGTTGTTGCATGAAGAGGGGTTGCGGAGGGAAGAGGAATGGTATGTTATAGTTGCACAATCGGAAAAATCGGAAATCATTAGAATAGGGTGGACAGCAGGTTTTTCGCATCCCCTGGATTCATGTCTACTTTTTTAGCCGCCTATCGCTATGCCTTAGAACACCAGGATCAGGTGCTGCAAGCCTTGGGAGAGCATAGTGTCTTAGTGGCAATTCCCTTGGCCCTTGGGCTGTTGCTGGGATTACCCTTGGGGTTTTGGAGTGCTCAATCGCGGCAAGTGTCCCGCGTGGTCATCAATAGTTTTAACGGATTACGAGTCATTCCCAGCTTGGCTATTTTGTTTCTCGCCATTCCCGTCTTAGGTTTGGGCTGGAAATCCGCCATCCTAGCCCTGACCCTGTTGGTTTTACCCCCCATTTTAATTGCCACGGAAGTAGGGTTTCGGAGTCTTAATCCAGCGGTGCAGGAGGCAGCCGTAGGGATGGGAATGTCACGCTTCACCCGTCTTTGGTCTGTCGAAATTCCCCTGGCCCTACCTTGGATTGTCTCCGGAATTAAAACAGCATTAGTCGAAGCCATCTCCAGCGCGACCCTTGCCGCCTTTGTGGGAGCGGGGGGATTTGGCTCCTTTATTGTGCTGGGATTTGCTCTTTATGATCCGTCCCTCTTACTGGTGGGGGCCATTCCCGTTGCTACCTTAGCCTTGGGGGCAGAAGTTGGCTTGAGTAGCCTGCAACACTACCTCCAACCGGGCTCATCCTCCGGTAACAAGACGTAGGGGATTGCAAGCTTGCTGAATTGCGACAAGGCCCTGGCTTTATTTTTTATGCCTTGACATAGTGTAAAAAACACACTAAAGTAAAGAAGTCGGTGATAGTGTTTTTCTTACACGCCTTTGATGTTGTTTCCAGCTGAATGCCCATTCAGGATCAACGTGAGTAAATCTATGCTCGTCCCTCAATCTGTCTCCCCCTTTATCGCCCCCCAGTCTGTTGTCCCTCGGGATATTGCCGATGAGCTTCAAGCTCCCCTGCCCTTTACGATCGCTGCAGGATCGGTTCTGGGCGATCGTCATCGTCAGTTGGGCTGCAATAACCAAGATGCTTGGGGATGGAAACAGGGAAGAGAGGGAACGATCGTTGTGGTGTGTGATGGCTGTGGCAGTGCGCCCCATAGTGAAGTGGGGGCTCAGGTGGGGGTGCAGTTCGTACTTCACTCCCTGACTGCAGCTTTAGAACGGGGTGAGGATCCAGAAACGCCTTCGTTTTGGTCAGATCTTCAGACTCGCTTACTGCAACAACTGCGCGGGTTTGTGGAGTCTCTTGGGGGGAATCCTCTGGAAACTCTGCGGGATTACGGTTTGTTTACGATCGTTGGGGCTGTGCTGACTCCCCGGATCACAACGATTTTTGGCTTAGGCGATGGGGTCTATGCCCTTAATGGCGAGGTGCGGGTTCTCCAACCTTCCCTGAATAGCCCACTCCAAGCCGAGTTGCACAATGCCCCTTCCTATCTTGCTTATGGGTTACTAGACCCCGGTTCCCATCCCTTTAGTCCGGCTGACCTGCAACTGCAACGGTATCAGCAGTGTCCGACTTCAGAGGTTCAATCTCTGCTGGTGGGTACGGATGGGGTGATGGACTTAGGTGCAGTGGCGCAACAGTGTTTACCGGGAAAGACGGAACTGGTGGGGAATCTAGCTCAGTTTTGGCAAAACGATCGCTATTTCAAAAATCCCGATGCGGTGCGTCGTCGCTTGGCGTTGATCAACCGTGAAGTAACTCAACCGAACTGGCAAGAGCATCAGTTGGAGAAAATCCGAGGGCTACTGCCGGATGATACCACCTTGATTTGCCTACGGCGCAGGGGGGAACTTTCTGAGCGTTATCTCTAGGGGTGACCCGATTCCCCTCCACCGGAGGGATGCCCCGTAGGGGCGAGGTGGTCAAACCTCGAAGGTTAGAACAGCGATCGATCTTTCCGAGAGTTATCTCATCTTTACCACCCCGTCAGGCTGCGCCTGCCACCCCTCCAAGGGAGGGGAATTTTGACGGCTCATTCTCCTCTTTTAAGGAGGTCGGTTATGGAAGTTTACATTCGCAATCGTAAGGTTAAACTCAAGCCCCAGCAGGCTATTGGCAAGGGGGGAGAGGCGGAGGTTTTTCAGTGGAAAACCGATCGGGCGATTAAGCTCTTCAAGTCCTCCACCCACCCCGACTATGAGGGACTGCCCCAAGAGCAGCAGGCTGCGGCGGAGCGCTTAAGGGTTCACCAGCACAAACTGCGGCAGTTTCCCCAGGCTTTACCGGCCACTGTGATTGTGCCGGAAGATCTGGTGACGGATCGGACTGAGCAGCAGATTTTGGGGTATACCATGCCCTTAGTGAAGGATGCGACGGTTCTGCTGCGGTATAGCGATCGTCGCTTTCGCCAAACGGTGGCGACTCAAACCGTGGTCACCCTTTTTGAACATCTCCACCATACGGTGGCACAACTGCATCAGCAACAGGTAGTGATAGGAGACTTCAATGACCTCAACATTCTCGTGAAAGGAACCGATTCTAAGCCGATCGCGTATCTGATTGATGCCGATTCCTTTCAGTTTGCTAATTTTCCCTGTGGGATGTTTACGGCCCGCTTTGTGGATCCGCTCCTCTGTGATCCCCAGGCGCTGCAGCCACTCCTGCAACACCCCCATACCCCCTGCTCTGACTGGTATGCCTTTACGGTGATGTTGATGCAGTGCTTACTCTTTGTGGATCCCTACGGTGGCATTTACCGCCCCAAGGATCCCCTTAAACAGATCCCCGCCACCGCCCGATCGCTGCACCGCATTACTATTTTTCACCCAGAGGTGCGCTATCCTAAGCCCGCATTACCCTACGATCGCTTACCGGATGACCTACTCCATCACTTTCACCAGGTGTTTCACCAGGACTGGCGGGGTATATTCCCGGCAGCACTACTGGCTCAACTGCACTGGACAACCTGCAAGACCTGTGGCGTTGAGCACGCCCGGAGCCACTGTCCCCAGTGTGCCACGGCTCAGGTGCTGCCACTCTCGGTCTCGGTCGTAACCAGAACGCCTGAAACCACGATCGTGCGGGGTCGGGTGATTGCAACCCAAGTTTTTCAGACCAAAGGACTCATTCTCCATGCTGCATCTTATCCCACCTCAAAAGCCCCCCTAACTTGGATTTACTGGCAGGAAGGGCACTTTTACCGAGGGCATAACTCAATGGGGGCACAGACCTTACTCCTAGATGGAGATCTCACCGCAAACCTTTACTGGGGTAGTCAAGGACAGAACCACTGGATTGCCCAGGGGGATCAAGTGATTCTGTTTGAGAATGCTTCTACTCCACCTCAACCGCGACGTTTTAGTGTCGATCGCTATCGGGGTATGCCGCAGTTTGCCACTAACCAAAACTACTGTTACTGGCTGGAACAAGGCCAACTCCGTCGTGATCAAACGATCGTGAGTCCCACCGGCGCTCAGGTTTGGGGTTCCGTTATTATGGGGGATGTCTTAGCGGAACAAACCCAGTTTTGGGTGGGTGAACAGTTTGGCTTCGGCTTTTACCAAGCGGGACATCTGCACCGGGCCTTCGTCTTTGATGCCACTCGACCAGCCCTTAAGGACTCGGTACAACTGCCCCGGTGGGTGGGGGAACTTGTACAGACCACCTGTACCTTTAGTGCCCAATATGCCTGGTTATTTCTCACGGTGCAGGAACAGGGGCAACTCCGCCAGATCTGTCACGTTATAACCCCCTCGGGAATGATCGTGGCCAGTGCCACGAGTGACGAGGCTTCAGCCCCTTGGCTAGCCCTGTTGAACCAGTCCCATCCCCCTAGCGATCGGTGTTCCTACTGCGCCATGAATCACTTTCTCCTCGCGGCAACCGATCAGGGAATTATCAAAGTAGAGATCCAACAGAATCAACTAGTCCAAACCCAACTGTTTGCTGATACCGAACCCTTTGTGGACAGTAGTTGTCAACTCCTGCCCCACCCCGATGGATTATGGGTCATTCATCCCCAGTCTATTCAACTCTTAAAACTTCAGTAGAACAAATTATTTACAACGGAGTAAACCACCATGACTAACACCCTTCCCCTCCCTCCCCACTTTGCCGCTAACCGCGTTGGTGAAGTGTGGCGTGTACCGTACCAAGATCGCGCTGATCAGGCTAAAGCCTGGGCAAAACAGCATAGTATTGCCCCCGCCGCCAAGGATAAAACTCGAATTTGTCTGATGGCGATCGACCCCACCGAAATGCTCACACTGCCCAAGGATGTTCGAGCACGTCTCGACGAGCGATTTCCAATGACCCTCGAAGAAGCGGGGGTCTCGATTTCCGATCGGGGCGACAC
>JBMTZC010000181.1:0-8829 GCA_049455215.1 Prochlorotrichaceae cyanobacterium | reverse complement strand
GAGTTGTAACACCCGATCGAGGACTCGCTGGTAACCAGCTTCTACCTTGCCGAGGTCTTGACGAAACCGATCTTTATCTAAAACACGGGCTTGGGGATCGTTTTCTGTTTGATCCCAGAGGCGGCAGGTGTCAGGACTAATTTCATCCGCTAGGAGCAAGGTACCGTCTGGAGTGGTTCCAAATTCCAGTTTGAAGTCCACTAAGGTAATTTGACAGTCGGCAAAGAAACGGATCAGTAAATCGTTGATTTGTAATGCCCAACGCTGCAGGGTCTCAATTTGCTCTGCTGTGGCTAATTTCATCACCCGTACCCGATCGAGGGTCAGCAGGGGATCCCCTAGATCATCGTTTTTGTAATAGAACTCTACGAGGGGAAAATCTAACAAGGTTCCCTGGGGAATGCCGGTTTGTTTGCACAGGCTACCGGCGGCAATATTGCGGACAACGACTTCTAAGGGAATGATCTCGACAGCTCGCACCCGCATTTCCCGCGCACTGGGCTGTTCCAACCAATGGGTGGGAATCCCTGCCGCTTCTAAATAGCGAAACAGATGAGTTGCGATCGTGCAATTCATCTCCCCTTTCCCCTGAATGTGACCCCGTTTTTGGGCATTGAAGGCCGTTGCATCATCTTTAAAATAGGTCAGTAAGACCTGGGGATCCTCTGTGGGATAGATGATCTTGGCTTTTCCTTCGTAAAGTTTTAGCTTTCCGTCGTGCGTCATCTTTAACCTATTTCTCAAACTGGGGTGCATAGTCCCGCAGCAAACTGCTAACTTGACCCATTACATCATGCTCAACTTTACCGAGGACTTGGCGATCGGGGAAGAACTCAGGACGATCGATATAGCGGGCGATGGCTTCCTGCACGTTTTGAGCAATTAAGGCGCTTAATTCTTCCTTTGCCCGTTCTCGTTGATAACGTGCCCCTTCTTCCGTGGTGGCATAGAGGGGAGGCAAACGGTTCAAGGCGTAGGCTGCAATATCCCCGAGATCTAGACTTTTCCCGGTGGTGCCTTCAATTTCCGCCACCTTAGAAATGGCTTCCGTGAGCACTAATTCCTCCATGACATTAATAAATTGCTTACGAGGAACAGCAACAATTTCACCAGTCAGCAACGCCCCCATGAGACGATCGAGGGCCATATACTCTTCGATCGATAACTCAGAAGCAGTGTCACAGATACGACCAACTTCGGCCTCCATGGCGGGGGTCAAGTAGCCGTCTTTTAGGGCCTGATCAACGATCTTTTCAATGCTGCTCATAGCGTCTTAGTCCTAGAGTTAAGTCCTACCGATGGGGAGATCTGGGGAAGCGCCCTCATCATAGCCTACAATCTAGATTACAGGCCATTCACACCAAGCCCGCAAGGTTGAGGAACAAACTTAAGGTTATGGTCGATCGGCAAGAATCTGAGCCTTAGACTTAATGTTCTAATGGCTTAATGGAAACACAATCTAGTTGTAAAAACTAATCCTTATCATAGGCCACAAGGTGAACGGGCAAAATAGCCGATCGGGATCTTGCGGCTAGGGTGCGTTACCTATCCACTCTAAAAGCGCTGCCCTAGCACCGTTCCTGTACCTAGAGTTTAACCCTAAGCCACACGCCCGGTCAGGGGAGAACTAGCACTGGCATGGGATTTAATCGGAATTCGTCCAGCTTGGTAGGCTAAGCGACCGGCCAGGGCGGCCAGTCCCATGGCACGAGCCATTTTTTCGGGATTTTCTGCCTGGGCAATGGCGGTATTAATCAACAGTGCATCTGCCCCCAGTTCCATGGCTTGGGCGGCTTCACTGGGGGTGCCTATCCCGGCATCCACCACAACGGGAATTCGGGCATTTTCAACAATAATTTGAATATTGGCGGCGTTACGCAGGCCTTGCCCTGACCCAATGGGGGATCCTAAGGGCATCACCGTGGCACAGCCAATGTCTTCTAAGCGTTTGGCCAGCAGAGGATCGGCGTTGATATAGGGTAAAACTGCAAACCCTTCTTTGACTAATTGCTCCGCCGCTTCCAAAGTGCCGATGGGATCCGGCAAGAGGTACTTGGTATCGGGAATGACTTCGAGTTTGACAAAATTATTGTCTTCTTGTCCCAATAACTTCGCCATTTCCCGACCCAAACGGGCAACCCGAATCGCTTCTTCTGCCGTGGCACAGCCCGCCGTATTGGGCAGCATCCAAATTTTTGTCCAATCGATCGCTTCTGCGAGTCCTTCATGGCCGGGGGCTTTGGTCTGGACTCGGCGCACCGCAACCGTGACAATGTTGCAGCCGCTGGCCGCAATACTGGACTGCATTTCCGCTAGATTTCGATATTTGCCGGTTCCCGTCATGAGGCGAGACGAGAAGGTTCGTCCGGCAATGGTTAAGACATCGGATTCCCCGCCTTCAGCGACGGGAGTTTTGCAAGCAACGTCTGGATCAAGAGTTAACATGATGATCTTAGGGAGAGTCCCTAACTGAAAAAATGATAAGCTCAACCATTGTAATCAATGACCCGCACTTTCAAGCAGATTCAGTGGGGAGGGGTATGGAACGGGGTTTAATTTGGCTTCCCTTGCTGGCAGCGTTCATCGGGTTGGCCTGGGCAGGCTGGAATGAGTATCAAAAATTAAATGTCTGTCAGGCTTGGGCACAGCAATTCGATCGCTATAAGTATGATATTGCCTGTGTTCTGGTGCAAGAGGGGAGTCGTTTAACCTGGGGCAAGCCGACCCGCCGGGGCCCCGTAGATCTGCAATCGTTAGATCTGACCCAAGTCCAGTCGGTACAGCTTTTTGTCAACGATCGTATCCTCTCCCTGGAGGCGGTCTCTAGCGTGGATAAGGTGTCTGAGTCCTTGGGGTTACATTTGCTCACGGCGGCGGCTGAACCCGTTCAAATTCCCTTTACAGATTTAGAGCTAGCGGTGCGCTGGGCGAAGAGCCTACAGCCCTAGGGCTCTCATGCTGCGCCGCCCTTCCTTAATCTCACCGTTGCGTTCATGTTTCTTCAATCCCTCCACCTGCATCAGTTTCGGAATTACGAGGATGAGTTGATTCGGTTTTCAGCCCCGAAGACGATCGTGGTGGGGGACAATGCGCAGGGTAAATCGAATTTATTGGAAGCGGTGGAACTGTTATCCACCCTACGTTCCCATCGGGTTAGCCAAGATCGGGATTTAGTCAAAATGGGGACGAGTGCAGGACGGGTACAGGCCCAACTCGATCGCTCCGGTTCCACCGTGGATCTGAGCTTAACTTTTCGTCTGGCGGGGGGGCGCACAGCGGTACTGAACCATGAAACCCTGCGTCGCCAACTGGATTTGCTCGGCTATCTCAACACCGTGCAGTTTTCTGCTCTGGATCTCGATCTCATTCGGGGTGGGCCAGGACAGCGGCGGCATTGGCTGGATAACTTGCTGATTCAACTGGAACCCTACGCGGCCCATCTCTTAGCCCAATATCAGGAGATTCTGCGTCAACGTAATGCCCTCCTCAAAACGTTACGTCACCGGGAGGCTAACAATCCAGCACTCCGCACCGAACTGGGGGTGTGGGATGCCCAACTGGTGGCCGCCGCAGTACGGGTCATTCGCCGTCGGGCCAGGGCACTGGACAGGCTGGTGCCTCTGGCACAACGGTGGCACGCTCTAATTAGTGGACAACAGGAGCAACTCCATCTTCGTTACCTGCCCCAAGTGGGAAGCCAGCATCCCGATTGCTGGGACGATCCCTCCTATCTGCAAGATCAGCTATTCGCCGCCATTCAAGCCAAAGCGATCGCTGAGCAGCAGCAAGGAGTTTCCTTAGTGGGGCCCCACCGGGATGAGGTGGAAATTACCATTAATAATACCCCCGCCCGACAGTATGGCTCCCAAGGCCAACAACGCACCACGGTTTTAGCCCTTAAATTAGCCGAGCTTCAGTTAATTGATGAAGTGATCGGTGATCCTCCCTTACTCTTATTGGATGATGTCTTAGCGGAGTTAGATCTCCAGCGTCAAGGTCAACTCTTAGATGCGATTCAAGATCGATTTCAGACCCTAATTACTACAACCCATTTACAAATTTTTGATGCTCAATGGAAACGATCGTCCCAAATCATAACGATCGCTAAGGGGCAAATTCAATATACCTAACGATCGGCTCCCAACTTAAGGCAACTTAAGGAGGGAGTGTCATGCTCTGCACCGCACTCTTCCATTAAATTTTCGCTTTCAGTTGCAAGCCTAACGATCGAGTTTGATTATATAATTATGACCGTAGGCTTGATTAACAGTGGGCAGGCATATGAAAGTTTGGAGACTTTTAAAATCCTTGACTGACAAGGACATTATTGTGATTCGAGACAATACCTTGAAAATTGGTGATTTTTTAAGAAAATTAAATCAAGCAATTTTCAATACTCTTGCGAGTGACAAAATCTCTCTAAACACATCATTAAATAATGAAAAATTGTTATCATTCCCTGCTTCTTCCCATTGGTTTGACGAGCTTCTTATTAAAGAAGATGAACCGAGTTTAGTAGAGGCTTTAAATAATCCAGAACTGATTTCCCCTGAAGCTATTAAAAACACCGCCTCTGATGTTGAACGTAGCATTCGGTTACAGAAGAAAAGTAAACTTGTTTCCCAAGGAATTACAGGAGAATTGTTACAAGTTGGAAAGGAGTGGAAGCCCTGTAAGGTTGTCGTCAAAATGTATATTGAAGTCTATGTAGAAGAGGACGAATTAGAGCCTCTTCCGGTAGTTGATTTTGGACAATCGCCCCTAGATGACATTCGGCAATCCTTAAATAACCCTGGATCTTCCTAGGGCATTTCAATTCTGATTCTTGCATGAAGACTAGGGCAAAATTTTGAATTTTTCGAGGTACTCCCTAGAAATCAAGAGTAATTCTTTTCAGCAGAGACTTTTGGTGAGATCAGGACTCCACCGTTTACCGTTATGGATTTCGCTAGCGGTGAGAGCCCACTTTTGAAAAGAAAATGTCAGAATAGGATCTGTTGTTTTCTGCCCCATTTCCCCTTCCCCCTTGACTAGCCGATCGATTCAGTCCGAAACCCTTGACCTGTTAGAGTGGCAACGACTTTGCCAACAGGTGGCCACCTTTGCAGCGACAAAATTAGGATACCGAGCCGCCCAAACGCTGCTCATTCCCGATCGCCTAGAGTACAGTCTGGACTTGCTAAACCAAACCCGTGAGATTTATCACCTCGAAACGATTGCGGGTAAGGGCTTAACCTTTGAAGGGATTGAAGATATTGGTAGTGCTTTGGAGCGGGCCAGTCGAGGGGGAATCCTCAGCGGCGAAGAACTTCTGAATATTGCGGGAACACTGGCGGGAGCCCGAAATCTGCGCCGGGTCATTGATGCCCAACCCGAAGAGGAGTTGCCCACCCTCAGTAGTCTGGTTTCTACACTCCGAACCTATCCAGAGTTAGAGCGGCACATTCACCACTGTATTGACGATCGTGGCCGGGTAACGGATCGGGCCAGTGAGAAGTTGGCGGGCATTCGGGAGCAGTGGAAAAACCAGCGGGAATTCATCTATCAAAAATTGCAACGAATCTTGCAGCGTCAAAGCAATGCACTTCAGGAAGCGGTGATTACCCAACGGCAAGGGCGGTTTGTGTTGCCGGTAAAAGCGCCCCAAAAGGATGCCATTCCGGGGTTAGTTCACGATAGTTCCGGGAGTGGTGCAACTCTTTATATCGAACCGCACAATATTGTCGAAGCCAATAACCGCCTTCGGCAACTGAGTCGGCAGGAAGAGGCGGAGGAAGAACGGGTGCGCCAAGGGTTAAGTGAACAGGTGGCTGAGGTTGTTACGGATTTAGAACTGCTCTTAGCGATCGTCACTACCCTCGATCTGGCGGCCGCCCGGGCCCGTTATAGCTATTGGCTGGGAGCCAATCCCCCCCGATTCATTGCCCCAGTGCAAGGAAGTTCAGCGGCAGGGCTTTCCCAGAGCCCAAGCGAAGCGATCGTTCTCCGTCAGTTACGCCATCCCCTCCTCCTCTGGCAGGAACGTCAGGAATCGGGTAGCGCGGTTGTTCCCATTGACTTAATCATTAAGCCAGAAATTCGCGTTGTAGCCATTACGGGCCCCAATACCGGGGGCAAAACCGTAACCCTGAAAACTCTCGGCTTGGTTTGTTTAATGGCGAAGGCAGGTCTTTTTGTGCCCGCCAAAGAGCCGGTGGAACTGCCCTGGTTCGAGCACATCTTAGCGGACATTGGCGATGAGCAATCTTTACAGCAAAGTCTCTCCACCTTTTCCGGGCATATTAAACGGATTAGTCGCATTTTAGCGATCTTGGCCCCAGGGGATTGTCTCAGTCCATCTCTCGTCCTCCTCGATGAAGTTGGTGCAGGCACCGATCCCTCCGAAGGAAGCGCTCTAGCCCGATCGCTGCTGCAATACTTAGCAGACCACAGCCAACTCACGATCGCCACCACTCACTTTGGGGAACTCAAAGCCTTGAAGTATCAGGATCCCCGTTTTGAAAATGCCTCTGTGGAATTTGATGACCAAAGCCTATCCCCCACCTATCGCCTCCTCTGGGGGATTCCCGGCCGATCCAATGCCCTGACGATCGCCCTGCGCCTAGGGTTGGCCTCCCGTATTGTTGAGCAAGCTCAGACCTACGTCACTGGAGAATCCAGTACCGATGTGAACAGTGTCATTGCCCAACTGGAACAACAACGGCGTGAACAGGAAGACAAAGCCAGTTCCGCCGCTAAATTACTGCGTCAAACGGAGCATCTTTACCGGGAACTCAACCGTAAGGCTGAACAGTTAAAGCAACGGGAATGGGACCTCAAGCAACAGCAGGAAGTGGTGGTTCAGGAAGCCATTCAACAAGCGAAATCAGACATTGCTGAAGTCATCCGCAAACTGCAGCGCGGCCCCCAACTGGCCCAGCGGGCCAAAACTGCCACAGAAGCGATCGATCGCATTGCCGCCACCCAACTCCCCAGCCAGCAGGTCAAAGCAACTCCCGAAACAACGCCTAAAGCGCCCCCCACCTTTAAGCCCCAGATTGGCGATCGGGTTCGGGTACCGCGCTTTAACCAAGTGGCGGATGTGATTAGCGAAGTGGATGGGAATGGAGAAATTACGGTGCGCTTAGGCTTAATGAAAATGAGTCTGGGCATTACCGAAATTGAGTCCTTAAAAGGCGAGAAAGTAGAAGAACTGCCGAAAAAACCTCCCCGTGAGAGCAAACCTCAGGACTCGAAACCCCAGGAACCTGATCCCGAAATTCGTACTTCTCGCAACACCCTAGATCTGCGGGGTAGTCGGGTCGCGGATGCAGAAATTGAAATCGATCGCTGCCTCGCGGAGGCAACCGGCCCCCTTTGGATTATTCATGGTCACGGAACAGGCAAACTACGGCGAGGAGTCCATGAATTTTTGAAACAACATGCTAAGGTGCAGAGCTTTGAAGCCGCCGCCCAAAGTGATGGAGGTACCGGGGTTACGCTGGTTCGGGTAAAGCTTTAGATAAATCTCTTCATCAGATGAGCTTATGCAATATGCATTCGTTAATGGAAAAAGACTAAAGCCATTCCCAAGAGGAAAAGGAATTTGTCCTCAATGTAAAAAGGAGGTTTTTGCCCGCTGTGGCGAAATAAATATCTGGCACTGGGCACATCAACAGAATTGTGATCCATGGTCAGAACCGGAGACAGCATGGCATTTGGAATGGAAAGACAATTTCCCTGAAGATTGGCAAGAAGTTACTATTGAAGATCAAGCAACAGGTGCAACACATAGATCCGATATTCAAACACCTACAGGATTAGTTATCGAGTTTCAAAATTCATCTATTTCAAGTTTTGAAATTCAAGAGAGAGAAAGATTTTATAAGGATATGATTTGGGTTGTTAACGCCATCGACTTTAAAGATAATTTTAGAATTTCGAGCTTAGTAAAAAGAAAGCTAAGAGATCTTAAATCAAATGTGAAAGATCAGGAGCAAAAGGCAAGAGAAAATTTTGAGAAGAGTTTAACTGAATCTCAAAAGCAACTATCTCTACTGAAAAGAGATTTATCAAGTATAGAATATGATCTCAAAAAAACTGAAGATGAATTTTATGAACACCTTGAATACTTAAGCTATTCCAGATGCATATCTGAAATTATCAATAAATACTTAAAAGCAATCACATCTTATAGCGATAACTCAATACTTTCAGGATATCAGTGCTATCCCATTATAAAAGTGATTATTGAAAAGCTGGAAAAGGAAGCAGAAAATCAAGGTAAATCACTAGAACATCTAACGTTACAAAACTCAAAACATATTAGACCGTCTGTCTCAATTCACATTGAATATCTATTAAAAGATATTGAAATGAGTTTTTTAGAAGACTTTATAAGAATAAACATATCAATACAGTCACTACACGTCATATATTCTAATTTGCAGAATCGAATAAATTATTTACTTGAATTACCAGAATCCGATTTTATTCCTACCTTAAAAGTAATTCCATTTGATTGTATCGAACATGAAAACTTACTGAATATTATATGCGTTGAAATTGAAAGTAAATTCACACTTTTTCCAGTCATGTATGAGATGAATGAAGAAAGATTAGCTGCTTTTGCACTTTACTCAAAACATAAAAAATATGAATTTTTATTAGATATAAAACCTGAAATAGAAAAAATAGAAAGAGAATTAAATTCAATCGCAAATACAATAAATAGAGATATTTCAGTTAGAGATAACCAAATGAGCACAAAGCTTTCAAGTTTTATTGAAAACTGGATAAGCAGGAAGGCTAGATTAACTATAAGATAGTAGAGGTGCCTAAGGAGACCCC
>JBMTZC010000180.1:0-8837 GCA_049455215.1 Prochlorotrichaceae cyanobacterium | reverse complement strand
AAGTCTGTTGGGGGATCGTCCGCCAGAATCTCGATCGGGACTGCCTATCCTGCTCCCATGATGTTCTATGGTATTCAGACAGGGATCATGTATCTTTTTTCTAGAGGGATCTCGCTCTGTAGGTCGCTACTCCCCTTCGTCGGGTAGACATTCTTGGATATTTTTATGTCAGATTTTGCAAACCAGGTACTGGACTTTTTGCAAGCTGTGAGACGGGAATGGCAAGCTCTGCCTCTTGCCGAAGATGGTCACAGCAGCATCTCTCCAGGGTTTAATCCTCGCTATCTCAGCCATGTCAAGGCCGTTCAGCCCGATCGTTCCCTGACCTTAGCGTTGTTGGTCTATCTTCCGGTCAAGGATCCGAGCGCCTTAAAGGTGCAGGTGGAAGTCGCCATCAATCAGGATCCCTGGATTCCCCTACAGCCTCCCCAGCCCCCAGAGCAACCCTGTTGGCATCTTGAACTCCAGAATGTTGCCCCCCAAAGTGAAATCCGCTTTCGTTACCGCTATGGAACGGAAAACTGGCAACCCCTGGTTCCCCTCAGCACCCTCGATTCCGTCTATGGCAGTAGCTATGCCCCTCGGCTTGCCCCGGCTTGGCAGCATAATCCTCCCCCCTATACCCACGCTAAGGTTCTCTTAGAAACCACTCTGGAAGGGTTACTGGCTGGTTATCGAGAAGGAAAGTTTGCCCCCCAAGATAATCAGCAATTACTATACGAATCCCTCTCCGATCGCATTCTCAAGACGGATATTCCCGGCAAACTCGCGGAATGGGCGATCGATGAAGTGATGGTGCCCGTGTGTTCCTCCGTTGCCGATCGGGCCCACTTAGACCCCAAATTTAACTACCTGACCTACAACTTTGTTCATTTAGACTGGCAAATTGGCGATGCGGTTAGTTTTCAACGCCTAGTGGATCAGTTTTATGGCTATGGCATTCAAATTATTCCCGATTTGATTTTTGCCCATCAGGTGCGTGCGCCCTTCCCCGGTTCTATCGATCAACAGCGATCGCCTTCTACGGGGAACACCTTTTTTGTCGATGAAGAAGCCTTCCTCTTCCGGGATTATGGAACCTGGATGTTTGACCTGTCTACCCCTGAATTGCGGCAGGTTTTAATTGAAAAATTGCTCTTTTTTGTCAAGCGATTCCGCCTGAAAACGATCCGCATTGACTATGTCGATGGTTTGATTTTGCAATATTCCAACCGAGAGGAGAATTATGCAGAACAATTCATTCGAGAATTGAAAGCAGCCCTGCGGCAATATTGCCCCGATCTCTTGGCTTTGGGGGAAACCTTTGAAGTGGCTGGCAATGAAGCGGTTAAAGATTTTATTGATATCTTTTATGCCCCCATTGGTTTCACCTTGGTGGAGGAACTTTATAAGCCACCCACCAAGATGGCTCGTCCCCTCTATCCCGATATTAATGTTCTCGTTAATCACGCCGAAGATGTCTTGAGGTCTCCCCGCAAAGAGGCCTATTACGCCCAACTCCATGATGAGACTTGGTATTGTCAGCACATCGTTCAAGGCCGCCCCTATGTGCCTTGGGCCTATGGGGGACATCCCGCCCAGTTGGCTAAAAACCAAGGGGAAGAACTGATGGCGATGGGGCTATTAGAGCCCTCTGGATTGCTGGACTATGTGCGTCGCACCGTCAGAAATGCTGAAGCCCTGACCATGTTTTTGGCGAGCTTACGCTATATGTTTGTCCCCAGCGTAGACTCCTTAAGCTTAGGGTGTTTAGATGATCCCGATCAGTGGCGGTTTATTTGGCAGGGAATCGATCGGGAACACGTTAAGGAATGGGAACAACTGACGGGTTTGAGCCGAGGAAGCATCATTGAGACCCACGAACAGCACAAAGTGGATATGGTTCAACTGCGCCATATTTTCCGTCGTTTTACCCACATTAATGCAGAAACCTATGAGCCCTTAGTGAAGCCGGTGATTAACCATTTTGATCCGGATGCCTCTTTGCTCAGTTTGTTACGGCCCAATCCCCAGTTCCTCAATGACACGTTGTTGGTGATCTTTAACTTTGGGGCTAAAACCTTTGATCAATCCACCTTATATGAAATCCCCATTCCCGAATCCTTCCAAGGATCCTGGCAGGTTCTCTTTGATGGAGAATCCCACGAGGATCCCCCCACCTATCCGGCCGGGCAAATCTTGTCCTTAAGCCAAGGCCAATATTCCAATCAAGAAAACGTTCTTCAGCTTAGAATTGCGGCACGAAGTTTAATGGTGTTGAAATATCAGGGGGAAACCGCTTAAGCTGCGGCGCATCTCGATGAATTGTGAACGGCGGCGCAGCCGCCCGCTACAATTACTTGCAACGACTAATTGTAACTACGCGGAGAAAGAGGAACGAAGTTTTGGATTTTTTGAGGTACCCTGTCTGGTGATAAATTAAAAACTTTTTGAAAATGCTCTATCTTTTATAATCGTAATGTTTGAATTTTCTCTATTTTCTATTGACTCTATGGGCTTGCGCTATGGCGCAAGTAAGCTCTTTCAAATTTTAATTCCCTTATTGTCCTACATTATTATTCGAGATGGTTTGCTTCTGGGGGTATTAGCCAAACAACCGATCGTTCAGAACTGGATTCAGCAGGGCTCCCAACATCCTTGGTTTCAAAACCTGCAGCGTAATTTTCCTCAGCTTGTAGAACGAACCATTGGCTTTATGGCCTGGAAAATAGGTTGCGATTTAGGCTTTTTCTTAATTGTCACGGGGCTGGGCCCTTGGTCTCGCTCCTTTACCTGGGCCGGTCTCATCCCCTATACCCTTATCCAGTATGTGTTTTATTACTGGCTGGGACGGCGCGTTTTAGTGGAAGGGGCTCCCCTCTCTCCCGTTGCGGTTAAGCCTGCTCGCATTCCGACGGGTCGTCCGGCTCCCTGGAAACGCTGGGTTTCTAAGTATCTCCATGAAGATATGAATGTTACCAGCGATACGATTCCCCTGCGACAAGTCATTCTCAAGCCGATCGTGGATTATTTTGGCTTGGTGTTGAGTTGGTCTCTATATACGATCGGGATGTTCTTTTCCCAGTCTGGTGAGGTGAACTGGTGGCCATTACTTCATTTTTCCTTTTTCCAAATGTTAACGTTTTACTTGGTTAATACCTATGGCTATGTTTTGGGCTTTAACCTGGGGGAAGTTCTCTACATTAAGCTATCGGAATTGCAGGAAATTTGGCTGAAGTTACGACGAGAAAAGGCAACCGCAGAGGGTGGTATGGTTTTAGCTTTAGAAGATTTCCATGCTCCAGTGGCCTTAGCCAAGTATCCATTCTTTGATCCGATTCAGTCTTTAATCGATCGCTATGGCTTAACAGGACGGTGGTTAGTATCCGCTTCCGCTGGGGTATTTTGTATCATGATTTTAGCCCCCACCTTTGCGGGGTGGATGTTTAGTTTTGAGTCTAGCGCTCAGGATCTCTGGTTTCAATCTCAAGGCACCATGGTGGAAGGTCATACGTTGCAAGTGGAACAATCTTTCCGGGACGATCAGACGTTGCCCGATGCTCAGTTCATGATTGATCAATTTCCTACGCTTTGGGCCGATTTATATCTCTCTCCGTCCAGCGACCCGACTTAAGGCAGACCCAGTAAGGATGAGAACACTTTGAGTTTTAAAACCATTGACCAACCTATAAATAACTTTTTTTATGCACCTTAGATCTCCGTTTGGTTTCCTTCGATCGCTGCTTTTGAGCCTGATTATCTCACTGCTGATTATTTTTAATCCTCCAAGCATAGCCACTGCAGAGGCAGAGGTCTTGCCCACCGCAGGGAATTTAGGAAATGAGGTTTTATACTATATAGTCGTCGATCGCTTTCTGGATGGCGATCCCCAAAACGACATTCCAGAATTTGCCTTTCCCGACAGTCCCGATCCAGATACCAATCTCTACAATCAAATGAATCGGGTCTTAATTGATCATACCTACGATCCGTCCCATCATTATATGGGAATGTATTGGGGGGGAGACTTAGAAGGCGTTCGACAGAAGTTAGATTACCTCAAGGACTTAGGGGTGACAAAACTCATTTTGTCCCCGATTCAGGATAATGCCAATGGCTTTTTCTACCACCCGAATATTGAAAGCTATTTACATGCCCATAAAACCGATTCCGGCATTGATGATTTCTACCACCATATCTCCACCGCCTACCATGGCTATTGGACGAAGGACTGGTTTGAGCTAGAGGAACACCTGAGAAGTGAAGCGGATGGCAAAACCGATCGCTACGGGAGCTTTCGTCGTTTGCTCAATGCCGCTGGAGAACGGGGCATTGGCATTATTTTAGACCTGACCATGAACCAAACCTCTCCCGGTCATATCTCCACCGAACCACCCGCGATCGGTGCAGGGGGGAGTTTATTTGGGGAATCTTGGTTTGCCGATAATGGTGATGTTTATCGTCACGGTCAAAAAGTAGCGGTGCATTGGAATCCAGAGACAGAAGAACGGGATCCCCAGGGTTGGTTTCATCCACCGGATATTATTTGGGACTTTGACACTGCGCCCCAACAACTGATTGAAGAGGGACAGATTAGCGGTGGAATGCCCGATTTAGACCAATCTATCCCCGCTGTTGAACAATATTTCTTAGACGCAACTCGGTTTTGGTTAACCTTTAATCAAGAGCAATATCCCATTGCTGGATTTCGCCTCGATGCTGTTAAGCACGTTAATGTCAGCTTTTGGCGTAAATTTGAAGATTTAGTTTTAGATTTAAATCCCAATGCCATCTTAATTGGCGAATATTTTAGTGGCGGGTATCGCAATCCCGCGAGTTTGGAATTTCTCGACAAAACCAAACATATTAGCTTCTTTGATTTTAATTTCAGTGAAGCCGCACGCCGATTTTTTGCCCACGATCGCAGTTGGGATGGTCGCACCTATGTGCTCCGGGAAATTACCTTAGGACATCAAGGGCAACGTCATCAGGACTCTCCCCTCGCGCAACTGTGGCATCACTTTTTAAATCCAGCGGATACCTTAGATGTCCCCCCTTCTGCCTTAGCCTTAATTCCCGATCAAGAAGCCAAAGGATGGGTCACCTTTATTGAAAACCACGATCAGCCCCGTCTAAAAAGTTACTATCCCAAAATGAGCGATCGGGCCTATGCCAGCTTAATTAAATTTCAATTTGTGGCCAAAGGTGTGCCGTTGTTAATGTACGGTACAGAAACGGGGCTTGCAGTTCCCTATCACCCCGATCATGAAGGTTTATTTGGTATTGGGGGTGATCCCTTTAATCGCCCCATGATGATTTGGTCTGATGCGGCGGGCTGGAAATCCGAAATCTACGATGCCACTCGCAACATGGCCCACCTGCGCCAAGCTTGTCCTGTGCTGCGCTATGGTGACACTGAATTTATCAACCCAGACAAAGGCAGTTGGGAAGATGATATTTTTATGCTGCGTCAGTCTCTAGAGGATCAGCATGAGGATTGCCCTCGGGTCTTGTATGCCTATTCCACCCACGGCGGCGAGTTTCTCCTCAACTTTAATGACGATCGATTTCAACTGAACAACTACACCAGTGTGGATCAAGGACAAACCATTGCCGCGATCGATGGCTTGCTGCCCATTAAATTAGAACCGGAGGAAGCGAAAGTCTTTATTCTGCGATAAGAGTCCCTCAATCATTCTGGCGATTCATAGCGATCGACAGTCCCGAATTTCCCTAACGCTAGGAGTTCCGATGAAAGCCCTGTTATTGTATCCTCGTTTTCCCAAAACTTTCTGGTCTTACGATCGCTTCATCGAAATGGCCGACCTGAAAGCCTTTATACCCCCGCTCGGGCTGATTACGGTGGCAGCACTCTTACCCCAAACGTGGGAAATTCGGTTTCACGATCGCAACGTTGCCGCTGAAAGTGAGGCGGATTGGCAATGGTGCGATCTCGTCATTTTGTCCGCCATGATGTCCCAAAAACAAGACTTTCATGACCTGATCCGCAAAGCCGTTCGTCAGGGTAAAAAGGTTGCGGTGGGGGGCCCTATCCCACCTCCCTGCCCCAGGATGCCCTGGATTCCGGTGCCCATTATCTCATTTTAGATGAAGGGGAAATCACCATCCCTCACTTCCTGACAGCGATCGCTACCGGTCAAGAGAACGGGATTTTTCGGGCACCGGAGAAACCCGATGTGACCCTCAGTCCCTTGCCCCGCTTTGACCTCCTGAAGCAGGATGAGTATTTAATGATGGCTATCCAGTTTTCCAGGGGATGTCCCTTTAACTGTGAATTTTGTGACATTATCAATCTCTATGGTCGTAAACCCCGCACCAAAGAACCCGCCCAAATTTTAGCGGAACTCCAAAGGTTGTATGAACTGGGCTGGCAGAGTTCAATTTTCATGGTGGATGATAACTTTATCGGCAATCAACGCAATGTCAAACGCCTACTCCGGGAACTGATTCCTTGGATGAAAGCCCGGAATTATCCCTTTACCTTTTTTACGGAAGCTTCCGTGAACCTAGCGGAGGATCCAGAACTCTTGCAATTAATGGCAGAAGCAGGGTTTTATGGCGTCTTTTTAGGCATTGAAACTCCCGATCAGGATAGCCTTCAGACCACCCGTAAGCATCAGAATACCCGCAATCCTATGGCGGAAGCCTGTCGCACGATTAATCAAGCGGGACTTATTATCTACGCAGGGTTTATTATTGGCTTTGATGGAGAGCGATCGGGGGCTGGCGAAAGAATTCAGTCCTTTGTTGAAGACACCCAAATTCCCCAACCCATGCTGGGGGTTTTACAAGCACTGCCCAATACTGCTCTATGGAATCGGCTCAAGCAGGAAGAACGTCTCTTGGAAGATATCGGCATTGTTTCAACCGGAGATCAAAATACCCTCATGAACTTTGTACCTACCCGTCCGGTGGAAGACATTGCCCGTGAATATGTCGCTGCAGTGTGGAATATCTATGAGCCTTCGGCTTACCTCAAACGCTGTCTAAACCATTGTCTCCAAATCTCCCCCAACCCCGACCTCCAACAACACATTTACTTCCCTCCGGCTAAAACGGCCAAGTTATTGCTGCGACTGTTATGGTGCCAGGGCATCCAGTCCACTGAAATCCGTCGCCAGTTTTGGCAGCAACTCTGGATCATTGCCCGTCAGAAACCGCAACTGTTGACGCTCTACCTGGGATTGTGTGCTGCCGGAGAACATTGTTGGGAGTATCGTGTTTTGGCCCGGGAACGCATTACGGAGCAATTGGGCTACGATCCCCTGGTGGCAGTATCCCCCCCGCAACCGCTGACGGTCTTTGTGTAGCGGCTGATTGACACATCTCCAAAAAATCTCAGGAGGACTCGGGAAAAGTTGTGACTTTCCGTTTAAAGTGAAAAAATTAGAGAGAGAGTGTGTGCGTTTCCTTGCTCCAGCTTCGGTGATACGTCCCCCCGCCTCAAAGTTCTAGGGAAAATCGTCAGTCTAGAATCATTAGGGCTAACGGATGACAGCCCCTAGCGTTTTTCGTGATCTTGAATGAAGGATTTCACCAGATTCACATCTTCCGTACTGCCAATAATTAAAGGAGTCCGATCGTGCAGTTGCTTAGGGACGATCGCTAAAATATCTTCAACGCCGTTACTGGCAAGCCCTCCAGCCTGTTCAATCAAAAATGCTAAGGGGGCAGACTCATAAAGCAGCCGCAGTTTCCCCTCCGGTTTTTTGCGCGTACCAGGATAGAGAAATACGCCGCCCTGGAACAAAATACGATGAATATCTCCCACTAAGGCACCACTGTAGCGTCCGGTATACCCCTCATGACGATGAACATAGCGAATATAATCTCGCATCGGTTCATCCCATTGCCAGAAATTTCCTTCATTGACGCTGTAAACCGGGCCATGCTCAGGGATCCGAATATTTTCATGGGCGAGAATAAATTCCCCCAGATTGGGATCGAGGACAAAGGCATGGGTACCCTGCCCCAACGAATAGACCAGCATGGTACTGGGGCCGTAAAGAATGTAGCCCGCTGCAAGCTGTTTATGCCCGGGCTGTAAGAGGTCTAATGCTTCACCGCTTTCATCATTTCCTTCCTGCTGACGAATCGCAAAGATTGAGCCCACATTGAGGTTAATGTCTACATTAGAAGAACCGTCAATGGGATCGTAGAGTAGGGTATAGCGACCGATGGGGCAATTTTCTGGAATATAGTAAGGCTTTTCCATTTCCTCGGAAGCCAAACGGCACACTAGCCCACTTTGCTTAAAGACGGAAATAAAGACCTGGTTGGCATAGAGATCCATCTTTTTCACGGATTCCCCCTGCACATTCGTTTGCCCAGTGAAGCCTAAGACGTTTTCCATTAACCCGGCTCGGCTTAAGTTACGGGCAACGAGCTTACCCGCTAGGGCAATGCGGTTCATTAATGCACTTAAATCCTGTGCATCGGGGGAAAAGCTCTGCAGTTGTTGTAAAACATGGCGGGACAGGGTGGTGCAATCTCGATCGAGGGCGAGGGTCTGTTCAATGCCATCAGGGACGGTCAACATAAGATTTCTTGAGGAGAATGTTGGATATCAACTTAAAGTTTTTCGCTTGAAGCGGCAAGCCGATCATTTTCATAAAAAACCAGACGAAGTAATGCATCATAGTACATTGCTTCGCCCGGACGTTTGGCTAATATTGACTATCCAACTTAATAGTGATCGATTGTAAAGACGATCGCTTGAGATTGAGTTCAGCTTCATAAAAAGTAAAGAAATCAGCCCGATTTTCCTCAATTCGGGCACTGATCAGTTAAGCCGTGAGGGAAGTAAAACCCCGTAATGATAGCAATTCCAGCATAGA
>JBMTZC010000179.1:0-8840 GCA_049455215.1 Prochlorotrichaceae cyanobacterium | reverse complement strand
GCCATTAACTGGATTGATGGGCTAGATGGTCTTGCGGCGGGGGTGTCTGGGATTGCAGCGGTGGTGATGCTGCTGGCCTGCCTATTTATGAATCAAACGGCGGCGGCCCTGATTGCGGCGGCCCTGGCGGGAGGCACCTTAGCTTTTCTGCGGTACAACTTTAATCCGGCCCAGATTTTTATGGGGGATGGGGGCTCCTATTACTTGGGCTTTACCCTCGCTGGGGTTGGCATTGTGGGTTTAGTGAAAAGTGTGACGACGGTGGCCGTCGTGTTGCCCTATTTAATCCTGGCGGTTCCCCTGGTGGATATGTCCGCAGTCATTATCGATCGCTTGCGCTGTGGCAAATCCCCCTTTGCGGCGGACAAACGTCACCTGCACCACCGTTTACTCAATGCCGGTTTATCCCATCGCTTTACGGTGATTTTTATCTATTGTTTAACCCTCTGGGTGGGTAGCCTTTCCTTGGCCATGATGGGGATTCCCAGTGGTTATGTCTACGCGATCGTGGCGACCTTATTGCTGAGTTATACCAGTTGGCAGGCAAGACGGCAGGCGAATCGTTAATCCAGGGCACCGCATCCTGTAGAGAGACGGCAATTCCTAACGCCTAACTACCCGACAGCCCGCTCGATCAGTAGCGATCGTAATCCCACCGATCGCGCTCCCCAGTAATCTTCGGTTTGGCTATCGCCAATGTACCAAGCTTGTTCAGGGGTACAGTTGTGTTTTTGGAGGGCTGTGAAAAAGATTTTCGGATCGGGTTTTGCTGCCCCAACCTCGGTGGAAATGGTGACGGAAGAAAAAAATAAGGTCAGATTTAAGGCATCGAGGAGTGGATAAAGCCGAGAATCAAAGTTAGACACAATCCCCAAGCGAATGCCTTGGCTGCGCCATTGCTTTAAGGCGGGTAAAACATCAGGGTAAATTAACCAGGGTCTAGCCGTAGCAAAGTGTTTGTACAACTTGGCAAAAAAGCCTGGAAAATCGCTAAATTGATCGAGGGCTTCTGCCTGTTGAAAAGTATAAAGGGTCACCGCTTGCCACCATTCATACTCCCGTTTGGGAATATCTAAGGGATCCACCCCCGGAAAGGCCATGGCGGGAGCGGCCCGGAAGCTGCTCAGGAAAGATCGATTGAGCAGATTGGGTTCCACATTAACCCCAAACTCCTGAGCGATCGTGGCATACACTTGGCCCACATGGTCTCGTACCCCAAAGAGTGTACCCACCGCATCTAAAAGAATCACTTTAGGATTTTCCATGGAAGTTCCTAGTTTGGTATGAATTGTCCTGTAGCTTATCGCAATTTTGTCGTTACAACTCTGATGTTAGATCTTGCCATTCAACAGTTTAATGAACAGGAGTTCTATGCCTGTCACGATACCCTGGAAGCCCTCTGGATGGAAGCGATCGAACCCGATCGTTCCTTTTATCAAGGGTTATTGCAAATGGCCGTGGGGCTGTATCACTTTAGCCATGAGAATCAGCGGGGGGCGGCGATCCTCCTGGGGGAAGGCATGGGTCGTTTAGAGCCCTATCGCCCAGATTACAGTAATGTCAATTTAGAACCCTTATTGACGGCGGGACAGCGCTGGTTACAGTGGATTCAAACCGAGGCAGAGCATTCCACCGAAAGACAACCGTTTCCCTGGCCCCAGATCCAGTACTGTGATACCCCTTAACTTTGATGCCCCTTAAGAAAAGTCTCCCATAGGTTGCCAGCGGTAACCTTTAGGGCCACCGTGCGTTACCCTGCTACAGTTGAAACGCTCATTCGTCCTTCACCCTTCTTCTGAATTGTGCCTGCGCTTTCCTCCCCCGATCGCTTTTCCTTTCAAGTTCAACATCATTGCAGTCAAACCCAGGCCCGATCGGCACTTTTGATGACTCCCCATGGCCCCGTTGAAACGCCTCGGTTTATGCCGGTGGGCACCGCTGGAACGGTGAAAGGGGTTCCGCCGGACTATTTGCTGGCGGCGGGTTCCCAGATGATTTTAGCTAATACCTATCACCTGCATTTACAACCGGGGGAAGCGATCGTTGCCGGAGCCGGGGGCTTGCATGGGTTTATGCATTGGGACGGGCCCATTTTGACGGACTCTGGGGGGTTTCAAGTCTTCAGTCTGACGGATCTGCGACAGTTGAGTGAAGATGGCGTAACCTTTAAGTCCCCTCGGGACGGGCGCACCGTACATTTAACCCCCGAAAAATCCATTGAAATTCAAAATGCCTTAGGGGCAGATGTGATTATGGCCTTTGATGAATGTCCCCCCTATCCAGCGGAGCAGAGTGCGGTGGAGGCCGCAACGGATCGCACCTATCGCTGGTTAAAGCGGTGTATGCAGGCCCACGATCGCTCGGATCAAGCGTTGTTTGGCATTGTCCAAGGGGGAATTTATTTAGATCTGCGCACTAAGGCGGCGGAAGCACTAGTGGATTTAGACTTGCCGGGATACGCCATCGGTGGGGTAAGCGTGGGGGAACCGCCCAGTTTCATTCATCATATTGTCGAAGCGATTGCGCCCCTCTTACCGGTTCAGAAACCTCGTTATCTCATGGGGGTGGGAACTTATCGAGAAATGGCCAAGGCGATCGCTGCGGGTGTTGATTTATTTGATTGTGTGATTCCCACCCGCTTAGCCCGCCACGGGGCTGTTCTCAGTCGGGGCGATCGGTGGAATATTAAAAATGCCCAATATCGGGAAGATTTCTCCCCTATTGACTCGGAATGTCCTTGTTATGCGTGCCAAAATTTTAGCCGTGCCTACCTCAATCACTTAGTCCGATCGCGGGAGATGTTGGCCTATATTTTGATTTCCCTGCATAACATTACGGAACTGATTCGTTTTACCCAGCGCATCCGAGATAGTATTCAGCGCGATCGTTTTGCTACGGAATTTGCCGATTGGCTTTGAGGGTTGCTTTCCCGATTGTCCTGTTGATCGCCCCAGTCTTTCCCCTTCCCCTAAAGTAAAGGGGATCGCATGGGTAGCTTAAGCATTACAGCGATTCATGGCAATATCCCAGCCTTTGCTGAAAATGGTTTCGAGAATATAGAGGGATTGGTCGATCGCCTCCTGCATCGTTGCCTGTTCCTCCGGTGCAAACTTACTGAGCACATGGGAAACGGTTTCCGATTTGCCCTCTCCTTGCCGGGGCGAACCAATACCCAGTCGGAGGCGAGGAAAATTGGGGGTGCCCAGATGAGCGATCGTAGACTTCATTCCATTGTGTCCCCCGGCAGAGCCCTTTAACCTCATCCGTAAGCGTCCAAGGGGCAAATCCATGTCATCGTAAATCAGCAGCACTGAAGCGGGGGACAGCTTATACCAATCCACCACCGCCCGAATCGCTTGCCCGGAATTGTTCATGTAGGTGGTTGGTTTTAAGACTCGAATTTTTTGTCCTAACAGCAGGGTTTCGGCAAAGAAGCCTTGAAATTTGCGGTTTTCAGTCCAGGAAAATTGCCAACGCTGGGCAGCCCGATCCAACACATCAAAGCCAATATTGTGGCGAGTCCGATCGTACTTACTGCCTGGGTTGCCTAAGCCGACTAAGAGGCTGGGTAAGGGCAGTGGAGGCTCGGGTTTGGAGGAACGAATGGGATCTGACGGGGCCATAAAATACGACGTTCCTAGCCCCGAGGCGGTAACTGGCTACCCACGAGGCGGCCAAAAGCGCCTGGATTATGGGTTTGGCAATATAATTTACCCTGCCCCTGGAACCGCAGCACTAAACCTTCTCCCCCCAGAAAAGATCCCAGCCAACTGGAGCTAGGCTTCCCAATGGAAAAGGTGAGGTTTTTCTCAAAAGCCACCACATGCCCCGTGTCCACCACATACTCCCCGTCTACATCCACTTCATAAATGCCACCAAAGGAATTGATCAGCACTAAGCCCTCTCCGGAAATGTTGAGCCAGAAAATGGACTCTCCCGAGAAAAACGATCGAAGTCCCTGAAAGCCTAATTCAATATCTACACCCGGCGTGCTGGCTAAATAACCAGTGGATTGCACTACTAAGCCTGTGGAGGTGAGCATATAGGGCAAAATATCCCCCATTAACTTTGGTGCTAGGTATAGATCGGCGGCCGCGGCACCAGAGCGAAAAACACTTAAGAAGAGGGATTCACCCGCCAACATGCGCTTCAATCCCCCCATAATGCCCCCGCCTTTGCCTTGGCGCAGGGTGGTACTGGCTTGAACATGGCCGCTCATGGCAATCATCGCCCCCGCTTCCGCATTCATTTCCTCATGGGGATCCATCATGATGTGGGCAACGGCGCTGTCGGGCTGTTTGAGAATATCAAGTTTCATAAGTTTAGGGCTTCAGGTTAGGGCTTCTTGGACGACAGAAGAACACAAATTTATGAACGTAGACGCGGTCTCAAGAAATTAACCAACCCCCCAATGCTGCGGGACTGGAGATAAATCTTGCCCTGGCCGGTCATTCGGTTGACAAATCCTTCCCCAGAGGTGAGGGAGCCCAGGAGACCGCTGGAAAGCTGAATATTCATCTTGAGTTGGGGGCTATAGGCCACTAAGTGTCCTGTATCGACAATGAAGTCCCCTTGAACCCGTCGCTCTGTAATACCGCCATAAGCACCGAAAAAGAGCAAGCCTGGCCCTTGCACCTTGAGCTTAAATAGTCCTTCTCCAGAAAACCAACTCTTGAACCCAGCCCAGTGAACATTCATGGTGACTCCCCCCATGTGGGCGATGTAGGCTCCAGGCTGTAGACAAAGGCTTTCCCCAGCTTTGAGTTCTAGGCGAATCATGTCCCCCACGTAGGCTTGGGTAATCACCAAATCCAGGGGACGATCGCTTTGGTTAGAAAATGTGTTGACAAAGAGAGATTCCCCGCCCAAAAAGGTTTTGAGCAAGGCGGGAAAAAAGCCACCAGAAAACGCGGTCACCATTTGCATTGCCCCATCCATGCTGGCCATGGCTCCTGCTTCTGCGGTTAAGTGTTCACCGGGCTGGAGTTGCAGAAAAAGTGTTGCAAATGAGGGCTTCTGACGAATTTCATATCGCACTGTAACCAGGCTCCTTAACGATCGAAAAGCCACCCCTAGTGTGGCAAGTTTAGGTTAAGAGAACAAGCTTTACAAGAATTTTTGTGTAGATCGAAACCGTAGAGGTCAGGTTTCCTGACCCTCTTTTCTGCCGTTGGGCGGGGCAATTTACATTGGGCGCGAAAACCGCGCCCCTACATTGGGCGCGAAAACCGCGCCCCTACATTGGGCGCAGAAACCGCGCCCCGGTGTTATTTATAGATACCGTTGTTAATGCGATCGAAACCGTAGTTCAGCGCAGTACTGGGATCGGTCACGGTGAACTGATCGACATATTGACCCAAGGTTTCTTTTTGACTATCGCTTAAACCAGGGATATTGAAAATCTCTTCAACGGACTGGTAAGGGGAGTTATTGACAATCTTGGCGGCGAGGGTGGGGTACATCCCACGCAGGGGAATGAAGGCCCGTACCGGTGCGTTGTTCAGGTCAATCTTGTTACCCGCTTCTAGGCGTTTTTGATCCGCTGCATTCCGAAAATCAACGGTGTTGTCCACCGCAACCAAATGGGGCAGCAAGGGGGACAGGGGAGTGGCCTGAGCAACGGGGGCAAAGTTCAAAGCACAGGCGCAGCAGAAGAGGACGGTGAGCGTCCAACGAAGGAAAGATTTCATAGTTGTTTCTGATTCCTTTGGGCGAAACGTCAAAATTTAGTATTGGAAGTTTCTATAAGACTACCCTAGAGCGGGACTCACCGCTTAAAAATTAGCATCAGCCTGGGCAAGTTCTTGAGCGATCGTTTGTAAAGAGGTCAGGGCCTGCAGGGAACCGCGAATAAAGTGAAACGCCGGGATGGGCTCTCGGAGGAAAGCTGCTGCCATGGCGAGCCCATTAATGCCCCCCTCCGGCAGGATGGCTTGACTAAGATCGGGAATATTGCGGCTCAGGTCATCACTAATCACACGAATCATTGCCCATTTCAGTCCTTTTTCCTGTAACGCTTTCACAACGATCGCGCCTTCCATTTCCACCAAATCACAGCCGTAGCGAGTTCCCAAGCTTTGCTTTTCCGACACTTGGGTCAAAATGCGATCGCTGCTCAGGGCTTGTCCCGTTTGAGCCTGGGGCAATCGTTGCTGTAAAGCTGCAAGAACTTCAGACTCACAAGCATAGCTCTGGGCATCAAAAGTTTGAATCCTGGAACTCATCACCCAGTCTGGAACCTTGAAGCGAGTATTGAGACTTCCCGCCACCCCCAAGAGCAGGACTGTTGCACCGGGGGGGGCTTTTAACTGAGGCAACCAGCGATCGAGGGGACGACTACCCAGCGGAATGGGAATGACCTGAGGGGGGGAGCCAGAACCCTGAGCGCGATCAATTCCTTTACGGACAGCCTGAAATTCTGCCCCTTGGGGCACCAGCCAATAGGGAAAACAGAGCATATTAGATTCACAGAAAGTTTGAAATTAAATGCGTCAGACTTTCATCGGACTGTAACTTTAGAACACATCGATTAGTTGTGTGGCACGGCTACGCTGTCCTACAATCCTTGTTATTCCGTGGTTACAAGGGCAAAATTTTGATTTCTCAAGGTACCCTTTAGCTAAATCGCTCAAACAGAATAACGTCATCACGGCTGTATACATCTCGAAAGTGCTCTGATGCTTCCAAGTAGTCTACCAGTCGTTGATGAGTTTTCAGATCGCTTCCCCAACCCGGATTTTTCCCATTCAATAAAATGTAATCATATTTATATTGTTCAATTTGAACGAGATCCATTTCCGCTAATGTTTGGCGAATAAGAGATCGGTGAGACAAATGAGGTACAAGATTAGCGATCGTTAACACTCCACCAGATGGATTGACTAACTGCAGCGCTTCTCGAGTCGCAGGAATACTTTCCCAGTAGGATAAATAACGAGTCCAAAAATAGCCTGGCTTTGCCAAGGCAATAAAACTAACCAGCATCCACAATATAATAGCTTTACGGGTCTGAAACCATCCTTTTTGTTGCACTAGAGCATCAACGATCGCCAGAATAAAAAAGGGAAGAATTGGTAATGAATACTGATGAATCAAATCTCGCTGAGTACTGACATCGGAAAGCAGATTTATTGCGAGTTGAGGAAGGATAGGCACAAGAAATTTGAGGCTACTACGGCTAAAGCTCCAAATTATAGGAACAGCTAGCAATACCAAATACTCCAGGCTTGACCAAGATATTATATGTTGAAAGATCAAATGAGGTTGCAAAAACAAGTTGAGAATTATCTCAAATACTGAATCTCCCAAGTAACTATATCTACCTACCGCTGCATGTTCTCCCCCAATATAAAAAGGGAAGATAACCTGAGTTGAAAATATAAACCAAGCAATACTTAACCCGATCGTCAAGACTCCATAACTTTTTTTGTTTTCAAAAAGAATAATCCAAATACCAAAAGAAATTAGAGTTAAAGACAACACTGCTTTTGATGCTAAGATCAAAAGCACCCAGCCTAAGAAAGGGAATAACTTTTCTGCACGGAGAGCATAAACAGAGCCAAAAACACCTGGAATAACGAAAACATCAGGATGAAAGTCAAAGAGATTAACATTAAAAACAAGCGGATAGAAAAGATAGCTAAAGGTAACAGCAGAAGCCAGAGAACGTGAAAGCCCCACTTGAGTTGCTAGGTACCAAGATAAAGGTATTCCACTGGCTAAAGCAAGAGCCTGAATTGCAAACAGCCAGTGTACATCAGCATAGATCCTATAGAGTAGGGCAATGGGATAAAAAATGATTGAGGCATGATCTCCTAGGATATGAAAGCCCATTAAGGTACTCAGGGGAGATTGTCCCTGACTAATCAAATAAATTGCTTGATCGAAGATACCTAAATCAAAGGCAGTAGATTGAAAAAGGGCATGGCGAAGGCTACTACAAATAAAAAAAATGATTGCTGTTCCTACCGTCCATAAATAAACTGAGGGAGGGAGATTTAGATTGGCTTCAGAAGATGGGGCTAAATCAACTTTCATTTATTTCCTAATTTACGCAACACTGAGAGTTTAAACTCCTATGGTTTGAAATCCTGCTTTCCACAAAAATTTAAGTGAATAGCCTGGAGTCAATTTACGGCCTGCTGATAAATGGCAACTAAGTTGCGGGGTAAATCAATATTTAAGCGACATTCCAAGACCTTCACCGGCATTGTTAATTTGGGACGGACTTCGAGAAAATAGGCGAGTTCAGTACCTTGATCTTGAGGGGTGAGTTGCCAATAGCCTGAAAACTCCTTGAAATCCCCTTCAACGATCGTAAAACTAATGCGATGGGGATAGTCTTCCACCATATCCAAAACCACCCGAGCCGAAAAGTTAAGCTTCAAAATCCGCTGTCCCCCTACCTGCTCTAGGCGAATTCCCCCCTCTGGATGCGGCAACAGGCGACTGCTCGTCAGGTTGGGAATAAAGTCTGCTAGCTTTTCATAATTGGTTAAGACCTGCCACAGGGCTTCCACCGGTGCGGGCACTAGAAGAGATGCTTGGACTTGGCGCTTCCGTCCTCCTAAATCCTGAGTGGTAATCTCAACGGAGTCTAGTAAACGATCGAGGTCAACATTGGCAACCTCAGAGGCTAGGGGTTCAGGAGTCCACGGGGGTGAGGGAGCGGCAGGCAGTTCAGAGTAAGCATCCATAGGGCAAGACACAGGTAATGGCTAATTAGACGGTGGAGGGTATCTCGAAAAATAGGGATTGCGCCGGACGACACAGCCCCCACCACAATGAATCGATCGTCCCTTGAGGTATCAGGAAATACTATCCTATCATCATTAATTCCG
>JBMTZC010000178.1:0-8842 GCA_049455215.1 Prochlorotrichaceae cyanobacterium | reverse complement strand
TCCAACATAAAGCCGTCCTGAAAGGACGGGGTTTTAGACCCACTTCTCTGATAACAACCTGACTGGAGAATGGTTCTAACCCAACTGCTCCCAAATTTTTTCAGGGTTGGACGCTTCAAAGCCATCCTGAAGGTCAAACCAGGTTTGAATGCCAAAGCCCATGGCACGATCGGGATTTTGGAACTGCTGGGCAATGCTCAGGGCCGTCCGTCGAGCGATCGAGGTTTCGAGGACGGAGGAAAAAACCAAATCCAAGGGCTGTTTCTGCCACTGTTCCGCCAGAAACGATCGGGTTTGATCGGGAAATCCCAACAGGGGAACCTTCAGCACAAAAATGCCGGGCCAAACGGGAGCCCACTCCCGCAAGTCCGCCAAGGTGGATACCGATTCATCGAGGGCCAGGGGCAGGGGAGAGTTTTGGGCAAGGTTTACCAAGTCTTCTTTGTGCTCAGGGGCTAGGGGCTGTTCCAAAAACTCGATGCGCTCCGGATCGCAGGCTTCTATCCATTGCTGAGCTTGTTCCAGGGTTAAGTTGCCATTGGCATCTAAGCGTAATTTTGCCTCTGCCGGGAGAACCGCCAGGAGCTCTTTTAAGACTTGAATCTCTGTACTGGGTTCCCCCAGGCCAATCTTCCACTTAAAGGTGCGATACCCTTCATTCCATAAGGGTTCCCAGGCGTGCAGTGCCGTTTTACCCCGTTGCAGCAGGGCTGCCTGTTGCTGGTTTTGCCCGAGCGCGGGGCTCAGGGAGGGATCGGGCAGGGCGGCGAGGGGATTGGAGACCTGAGCCAAGGCACAGCCTAAGCCAAAGCGAGTTGCACTGAGAGACTCAGGAATGGCCGCGATCGTTTCTTCGCTAATGATGGGGGGATGCGGTTTGCCAATGGGATAACAAAGCCGATTCACAAAGGCAAAGGCTTGATCATAGGTTTCTGAGCGAAACCCTGGAAAGGGGGCAATTTCGCCATAGCCGCTCTGGCCCGTATTGAGATCTTCTAACCGCAGGATTAAGCCCGTGCGACTCGTCCAGAGCCCCAGACGATTTTCCAGGATCTGTTGATAGAGACGGGTATAGAGACGAAATTCAACCTTTAACTGCAAGCTCATGGTTTCCATTACACCCGTTCGAGACCGTGCCAGATTTTATAGCCGAGATACAGGAAGCCTCCGAGAGCCGCGCCTAGTAATCCCGCCCAGATGGAACCTAGACCAGCATAGTGAACGTCTTCGCTAACGCCTTGACTAATCAGATCAAATTCAACGCCGTCTTGAGTAACGGGAACCGTCCAGAGGTCACTATGGCCTCCCTGACCAATTTTGATGGTCCACTCCCCCGGTTGCTCAGGGTCGGGTAAGAAGGAAAAGTTGCCTGCTTCATCGGTTTCTAAAGTTTCCCAGGGGGTTTCGCTGTTGCCAGGAGCATAAATTTCGACAGTGCCATGTTCCAGGGGCTCCCCCGTGCTGAAGGTGGAGGTGAACTTTAGACTGGATTGCATTAAGTCAAAGGCATAATTAGTTTCCAGGGCATGGGCCCATGCCGGAGCGGTGAGGCTTAAGCTCCCCAGAAACAAAACGATCGCTAAACCAAGCGAAAAAATCAGATTTTGCAGGGATTTCAACATAGAGCAAAGACCAAAGTGAGTTTATCTAAAATTTGGGACTGGCAAGACCATCGGTTCCCAAAGGTTATACCGTTATAGCGAAGATAATAAGCGATCGATCATACGATTGGCAGAAGCTTCGTAGCCGCCACCAAATAAATTGAAATGATTAAGAATGTGGTAGAGATTATACAATTCCTTGCGCTGGCTGTAGTTTGCCTCCAGTTCCCATTCCAGATTGTAACCGTGGTAAAAGGCGGGGGGAAATGCGCCAAATAATTCCGTCATCGCTAGGTCTACTTCTCGATCGCCATAATAAGGGGCAGGGTCAAAAATAACCGGCTCTCCCGATCGGGTGATGGCGGCATTTCCACTCCAGAGATCGCCATGCACCAAACAGGGCTTGGGGGTATAGTCCGCCAGTAAGTTGGGCATAGCGTCTATTAATGCTTTGCCATTGGGAAAATGCCCCCCCTTTCGTTGCCCCAGTTTGAGTTGGTAGCCAATGCGTTGCTCTGTCCAGAATTTTAGCCAATCCTGCTCCCAATCATTTAACTGGGGCGTAGAGCCGATCGTATTGTTTTGAGACCAACCAAAACCGTGGTTACTGTGGGACGATCGGTGCAGACGAGCAAGCTGCCGTCCCATTTCCTGCCATCCTTGCAAATGGTTGCCCCCTAACTCTAGCCATTCCAAAACTAAATAGGCACTTTGACCCGTACTGCCCCAGCAGAATGGCCGGGGGACCCGAATGGTTTGGGTGGCCGCCATCGCATCTAGACCCACGGCTTCTGCCTGAAACATTTCCACCTGGGTATCGCGGTTCAGCTTCACAAAATAGACCTGGTGGTCAAAGGTAAGTTGATAGCCCTGATTAATACATCCCCCGCCGGTCGATCGCACCTGTGGGGTGCCCAGGGAGAGCCCGGTAACGGATTCTAAATGTTGTGCAATGGTTTCCCACATAGCGATCGTTAGATCCTCTTGAGTTTTGGCAGTTTTGGGGCAGTCCCCAGGACTTCAGGATTGGAGGATGACTGCCCTAGTGAGGGTCAGGCTACCATCTTAGGGGACTTCGGGAAACGACCATCAGTTTGACAGTGCAAGTCTTGCCGCTTTCATGGATAGTGTGATGGTGCAATCTCAGGAAAAGTAAGCCTACTTGCGCAAGTTACGACGCAATTTTTCGAGTTCATCATCAATATCATCAACGCTCGTTGTTCGACTGGTCGTCCGATTTCCGGGAGGAGAGGGGGATCCCTTAGGCGATCGTTTAGGACTAGCGGGATTCGATCGGTCCTCGGTTAAGAGTAAATAACCTAGATAAGCCAGACCGATAAAGCCCAGACAAATCAACATCAAGAAGGGAGTGGAAACATAGGCCAGAATAATAATCCGAGCTTTTCTGAGGAGCCAAGAAGCCCCCAGGTAACTAGCGGTAATCAGGGCAATTCCTTGAATCGTGCGAAAGACCGGCAAATCTCCCAGAGAGACCCTTTGCCGAGTAATCCACAGAGAAAAACCGGCATAGTAGAAGGGCGCAAGTAACAGCAACATATCCGCTTCTGTGATCACTTTTCTCCATCCCCCTTGATTCGTCGCGTAAAGAACATATCCCAGTACGAGAAAAACACTCAGGAACGCCATGCCAAGGTTAAAGTTGAGGATAAAGGGCTGCACCTTATGATCGGGGATAGCGATCGTTAGTCCTAAAGCCAGCCAGGGCGCACAGAGTAAAAGAATCACGACCAGTGTTCTATGGACGTTGAGAAAACTGAAAAAGTCCTGAACAGTCATATAACTAAGCCTCTGTGCTACTGATGAAGAGTGGGGATCCTCAAAACCGGAATTTTCAAGATTGGAATCCAATCCAAGTTTACTTTGAATTGTTTCGCTATCCTACCCTCTCAATACACTCCAGGGGAGATTGCAAGAAAAAATTGCTAACGGATGGTAATTCTAATAAAAGCCTTTCCCCTGAGTCGATCGTACCCACAGTCGGAGTTCACCGCTTTCACTGCTCGCTATCAACATCTCTCCCTGGGGATGCCAGGCAACATCGGTAATAGCAGCACTGCTGGTGAGGACTTGATGCTGCTGACGAGCCTTATGCCAGAGGTAAACTCGCCCGTCATCTCCCGCTGAGGTGAGCAATAGCTCTTGAGGATGGAAAGCTAGTGCTCTCACTGTTCCTCGATGTCCATTGAGAAGCCAATTTTGCCAGGAAGCATTTTCTTGGGGGGGCTTTTCCCAGAGGATGACTCCCTCGGCACAGGCTACGGCTAATAACCGTTTAGGGGTTACCGTTTGGGGCACCCAGAGTACTTGACGCACTTTGCCCGGAAAGCCTTGCATCAGCCAGGGTGGAGGATTCCCCCAGGCTAAGACCGATAGGGTTCGATCGAGGTTACCGGAGGCCAAATAAGTGCCATCTCCAGACCAGGCGGCACTGATACTCGCGCCAGGCACTTGCAAAAGATAGGGGTTAGAAGTCCAGGTCGAAGTTTCCCAGACTTTGACTCCCCCATGACCCGATACCGCCAAATCTGTGCCCTGGGGATGCCAGGCTAGGTTCAGGGCTGAGGACGCTTCAAAGTCGAGTTGAGCCACTAAGGTCGGCTCTTGGGGTTGAAAGTCCCAAACCGAAATAACGGAGCCGATACTGAAGGCCAAGTGCAGTGAACAGGGACTCCAACTGAGTTGGTCAATCCACGGGGATGCGTTTAAAGCGAGGGGCGGCAATGGGGAGGCTGAACTCTCTGCCAGTGACCATAGATAAACCTCTCCCGCTTGACCTGCGGCGGCCAAAAAAGCGCTGTTGTAGGAAAAGGCAACAGTGGTGATGGCACTGTTTTCCTGAGGGGGGCGTAACCGGAGTGGTTCTGGCGACACATGGCGAGGAGTGGCGGGCCAAAGATAAAGGTCTCCCCCAGCGGAACACGCCGCCAGATATTCACCGTTGGGGGACCAGATTACCTTGGTGACATAATCCGATACTTGGAATAGGGCAGGGGATTGGGTAGACCAAGGCTTGAGGGTGTAGGGTTTTCTACTCACGATCTTTAGGCGGCTAGACAAGACAAAAAGCCTTGCTTCAGTTCAGTTTCGTTCAGATTTCGTCCAATAAAGACTAATTCGTTTTTACGACGTTCGTCAGCTTTCCAAGCGCGATCGACTTTGCCATCAAAAATCATGTGGACTCCTTGAAAGACAAAGCGTTGATCCTGTCCAGCAATATTGAGGATTCCCTTCATGCGGAAAATGTCTGGGCCTTTGGTTTCCAGCAACTGTTTCACCCAGGTTTCAAGTTTGGCTTGATCCATCGGTCTTTCCTCTACAAATGCAATGGAATAGACGGATTCATCATGTTCATGGGCATCTTCACTGAGGAAAAGGGGATCAATTTCCAAAGCCCGATCGAGATCAAAAGCGTTAATGCCCAATAAGGCATCCAAATCTAATTGAGCATTGTGGGTGCGATAGGTTTTGACTAAGGCATTCATCTCATGAATTTTTTGCTCTAAACGATCGAGTTCTGCTGCACTCACTAAATCTACTTTATTCAGCAAAACAACATCAGCAAAGGCTATTTGCTCTTGAACTTCATCACTGTCCCAATGTTGATGAATATGCTTCGCATCAACAACCGTAACCACTGCATCCAGCAGCAGTTTAGACTTCATGTCTTCATCGACAAAAAATGTTTGAATCACTGGCGCAGGATCCGCAAGTCCCGTGGTTTCAATAATTAGGTGATCAAATTGGTTCTTTCGCTGGATCAAATTTCCAATAATGCGAATCAAGTCCCCTCTCACTGTGCAACAAATACAGCCATTGTTCATTTCAAAAATTTCTTCATCCGCATCAATAACCAGTTGGTTATCAATACCCACCTCACCAAACTCATTGACAATTACCGCCACTTTTTTGCCATGTTCATAGGTTAGGATATGGTTTAACAATGTAGTTTTCCCTGCTCCCAAGTAACCCGTGAGTACAGTTACCGGAATAGAACTTGTTGTACCTGCAGACATAAAAACCTCGCTGATCAGTAAAAGGCAAAATTTCTGTGAGCCCCGTCTCAGTATGCAAAGTCAGGAGGAGAGAAAAAGTTCTCTCTGAACAGACTTTTCAGACTTTTAGTCCTTCATGTGAAAGTGACTGTCACTCATCATATTCTCAAATAGTGGCACCTCGAAAAATTCAAAATTTTGCCCTCATACCCACGCCAGAATAGGAATGGTGGCAGGTGACATAGCTGCCCGCCACGATGAATCGAGGTACCCTAAAACGACAGGTTGTGAGGCTTTCTGAGGGCTGAAGTGCTGACATGGGATCAATCGGCCAGACTGAAACTAAAGGTCTGGTTCAAGGCGATCGCAATTTGACTGAACGCTTGACTGATACTGGCATCAGAGTCTAAGAGCGGTAAGGGTTTGCCCTGATCTCCCATTTCACAAACCCGGGGATCGAGGGGAACTTGGGCTAATAACGGGGCATTCAACTCCGCGGCCAAGGTTTCCCCTCCTCCGGTTCCGAACACCTGAAGCTTTTTGCCACAACAGGGGCAAGGCAAGTAGCTCATATTTTCGATTAACCCCAGGACAGGGATTCCCACCTGACGAAACATGTGGATACTGCGTCGGACATCGGAGACCGCAACTTGTTGGGGAGTAGTGACGAGCAGAACCCCACAGATGGGACTTTCCTGAACAATGGTAATTTGAGCATCTCCCGTCCCTGGCGGTAAGTCAATGAGCAAATAGTCTAATTGCCCCCAATCCACTTGATGGAGAAACTGGGTAATAATCTTGTGGAGGACTGGCCCTCGCCACGCTAAGGGGTGATCCGGTTCCGCTAATAGCCCCACAGACATCACCTTAATGCCATGGGCTTCCAAGGGCACAAATCGTTGTCCTGATTCGGTTTCTTGCACCGTCACATCCGCTTGAGCTAATCCCAGCATTTGCGGCACATTGGGTCCATAAATATCCGCATCTAATAAGCCAACCCGGGCCCCACTGCGAGTGAGCGCGGCGGCCAGATTAACTGCCGTGGTGGACTTGCCAACTCCTCCTTTGCCACTGGAAATTGCTAAGGTGGTACGCACCCCAGGAATGGTACAGGGCTGAACATACACCCGCTTACACCAAAGAAGAACCGAGAGGTGCTGCTCTACCTGGGTGGTCAAGTCCTGCTGATGAGAACCAATGTAGAGTCTGAGGTAAACATAGTCGTTAACGACCCGCAGATTTCGCACCATGCCCAAACTCACAATGTCATTTTGCAAAATGGGCTCAATAATTTGTTTGAGCAGGGTCAGGACTTCTTGAAAACGTGGATCGCTTTCCGAGGGTTTCGCCTGAGTTTGACCTGGAGGATCCGTTGCAACCTGATCTTGATCCACAGGGTTCTTAGGGTCGATCGCATTTAAGGCAGTGTTTTGAGAATTTGGAGAATCCACAATGGGTACCCTAGACTTCAGAACCGGATGCGCTGGAGAGGGTCTCTTTAATCTTTTTGATGGCCCGCTCTGAGAAAATACGCACGTCAATGTCTGGATCATCTAAGGTTTGTTGCAGCGCAGGCAGGGCATCGGCATGACCGAGGTTACCCAAGGCAACAGCAGCATCTCGGCGAACATCGGAATATTCATCCGATAAAGCTTGAATGAGGCTCGGCAATATTTCTGGGGTGCCTACCTTCTGCAGCGCCCGGGCGGTAAACTTGCGCACTTGCCAATGCTCATCTTTAAGGGCCTGTTCCAGTGCTTTCACCGAAGCAGGGGATGCCAGTAGATCCAAGGATTGGGACGCATTGCGGCGAACCTGCCAGTCTGTATCCTGGGTCAAAACTTCGCAGAGCAATGGCACGATCGCTTCATCCGCTAAATGCCCTAAGGTTAAAACTGCCGCTCGACGAACTTCAGGGGCGGGATCCTTGGCCAGAGCTAAGGCGGGTTCGCACCGCACCACTTGGTTAAGGTATCGCAATGTGGTGACGGAGGCTTCCCGCAAAACCAGACTTTCCGATTCAAAAAAGGGCATGACATAGGGAAGGGACTGAGCATCGTGAATCTTACGTAAGAGAATCAGGATACTCACTTGCACCTGCTCGTTGTCTTGTTGCAGATAGTCCAAGAGTTTGAGCAAATCGTCCGGGGCAACCAGTTCTTTGAGGGCAGAGAGGGTCTCTTCGTAAACCTCTGCATGGGGAGAGCTAAGACACTCCAATAAGGCAGGCACAGCAACGGGATTGGCCAGTTCCCACAGTGCGGTTACGGCAATAGACTGCACCATACTATTGTCGTCTTTTAGGGCTTCAATCAAGGCATCGATGGCAGTGTCTTCCCCGAGGTGTTGCAGGCTTTTTACCGCTACAAGGCGATCGTCTACGGATGGAGACTTGAGCATCTCAACCCATTGGGCCACTTCTGGATCGATATCAACAGGCATCGGTTAATCTCCTAAATTTGTGGTTTTAGCGCAGCAAGAAGGGAATTTGAACAGTGATGGCATTGGTTGGACACTCTTGCTCGCAGGGAAGGCAAAACCAACATTCATCATACTTCATGTAGGCTTTACCGGTTTCTGGGTTTTTGACTAAGACATCCAAGGGACAAACTTCAATACAAGCCTGACACTTTTCCAAACATTTTGACTCGTCAACGATCACGGGAACGTCTACACGTTGGGTGGTTAAAGCCATAATTGATCCTGCTAATTCAAAAATGAGTTTGTCAATAAAAGGGTTACGAAACACCCCACCCTAGGGGCTATCCTCCATGAGGGATGACAGGCATTTCTACAGAGTCATGATCTGAACAGTTGTGATCTGCAAAATCGTGGGCATGGTGGTGAGCGGCAAAGCTGCCCGCCATCATGCATTGAGGTATTCTGGTCTGGATCCCCCTAAATCCCCCTTACTAGGCTACCGTGTACACACATCTTGGATGAGAACCCAAAAGCTGATTTACCCCCCTTAATCCCCCCTTGGAAAGGGTGGAAATTCCGATCCTCCCCCTTGCGAACTACCGTGTACACACATCTTGATCAAACCGATCGATTTAGCTGGATCCCCCTAAATCCCCCTAAATAAGGGGGACTTTCGAGCCGTTTCTTCCGGTTCCCCCTTTTTCAAGCTTCTGTGTACACAGAAGTCATTAGCAAGAGTCTGACACTTCTAGAACCCCCTCTAACTCCCCCTTAGCAAGGGGGAGGAGCGGATTGGCTCGGAGTTTC
>JBMTZC010000177.1:0-8881 GCA_049455215.1 Prochlorotrichaceae cyanobacterium | reverse complement strand
TAGCGATCGCACTAAAACCATAGTTACGTCTACGATAAAAGTAGAGAGAACCTATCAATAAAGCACTACTCACTAATTCTGATGTTCCCAAGCTGAGAGTAATCCATAATGATGGAATACCTAGTAACCAGAGGGCACTATTAGGATTTCGACCTTGATCTAAAAGATAAGCGCTGCCCCAGTAGACGATCGCTCCAATGGCTACATAATTAACTAGAACTAAGGCATAGGGAACCCAAGTCGTTTGTCCGAGGGCAAGACCGTAGCCTAAGAGGGGATAGAAAATGCGGCGATAACGATAGGCGGGCAAGTCTAGAGCCTCTACTGTACCGGGATTCTGCAATGCTGGATCAAAAGCAATGCTGAGGAATTGCTGTCCATCATGGCCGACTTCACCTGGTATAATCCAAGCTGCTTCCACATTCAAAAACGGGGACTTGGGAAATAACTCACCAATCCTAAAGAAGCCCGTAATTTCTCCTTCAAAGGCTACCCCAAAAAATAAAGCAATCACAAGAGCAGGAATGAGGAGCAATCCCAACCAAAAGAATTTCGATCGTCTCAATACCATTACATAAAAGTCCTCGTAGACTAAGACACAAGTTACCCTACCCTTAGAACGGTGACAACCCTGCTCGTACTGATCTAATTGCTCATTTTTCGTCGAATTTTAGGCTACCAACTTAAGGCGGAAGACTGATTTTCTTAAAGCCCCCGCATTGGAAAATTTTTTTCTCAGGGCATTTCAGTGGTTTCAGGGGGATCTCAACCCGATTCGCAGCCCATCCCAACGATGAACACGACCTAACGCTTGGTGGTTCCGATGGGGTCAGGGTTACCATAACTCAACACCTTAAAGTATGCTACTAACGGTATCGAATAACTGCTCTAAGTATTCCAACTCAAGCCAACCTTGAAGAATATTGGAAACCTTGGAGCAATTTAACTCCTCAGAAACACTGGAAACCGACGCATTGGAAAAGCAACGCTTGGAGAGAGAGCCACCTCTGCTCGGGGGTTCCCAGAGAATCCCAAGGTCAGTGGACTCGATGAACCAAGAGTCCTCACCCTTGATGGTGGAAAGTGTCAATTCATGAAATGGTCAATCTACCCCTCTAGGATGTTTTATGCCATACAATATTCAGGCGATTCAAGACACTTGGTTCAAACTCAGTACCGCCTCGAGCAGCACGCTCCCCGATGACCAAAAATCTATTTTTAAGGGGAAAGCTACGGTTACGGTTGATTCCTATAAGCTAGATGCTGATAACCACATCAAGTTCACCTTAAGTAAAGATGATCAGGGACAGCAAGTCTTTATCAACGGCCGTAACACTTGGTTCGTTTATGCTCCCCATGTCAATGTTCTCCGATCGGATGGTTCCGTAGTGGATCTGTCTCCAACCGCGAATTTGATTAGTAAAGCTCAAGCAGAAGAAGTTTACGGCAATCCGATTAGCAATGAACAGCTCACGGATTTGAACAATTGCATGGCGAAATTTCAAATTAATACCCCTGCCCGCATGCGCCATTTCTTGAGTCAAACCGCCCACGAATCTGGGGGGTTACGTTACACCAAAGAACTGGCGGATGGTACAGATTATGAGTATCGAGATGATTTAGGCAATACGCAACCGGGGGATGGCCCTAAATATAAAGGTGCGGGGGTGATTCAACTGACCGGACGGGCCAATTATCAAGCTTTTAGTAAGGCGATCGGTGACCCGAAGGTGATGGATGGCGTATCCTATGTGGCTGCAAACTATCCCTTTACCAGTGCGGGCTTTTGGTGGTCTAACAATAAGATGAATGATCTCTGCGATCAGGGGGCTTCGGTGGAACAGGTAACGCGACGAGTAAATGGGGGGTACAACGGTTTGGAGGATCGTAAGCACTACTACGAGATTGCTTGCCGAGTCATCTCCTGATCCAGCCCACTGCTCAACTCCACCTGTACGGCACAGGCCTTCAGTTCTGGCTGTCCGGAAGTCGGGCAGGCTTTCGGATGGGTCAGGGCATTGGCTTCTGAGTCCTCTGCCCAGAGTGCGCCCCAGTGCATGGGGACAAACAGCACCTTGGGACGGATGGCGGTGGTAATGCGCACCGGGAACTGGGCACTGCCCCGCCGCGATCGCAGGGTGATCCACTGATTTTCCTCAACCCCCAGTCGTTCCGCATCTTTGGGATGCATTTCCACAAAGGGTTGGGGATACATTTTGCGGGTTTTCTCAATGCGGCCGGTGCGGGTTTGGGTGTGCCAGTGACCATACAGTCGCCCATTGGTGAGGACAAAGGGATACTCCGGGTCGGGAGGTTCCGCTAGACCTCGGCTATGGTAGGGGGCAAACTGGGCCCGTCCGTTGGCGGTGGGAAAGTGCCGATCGCTATAGAGCCGTTTGGTGTTGCTTGGCTGGGGGGCTTCCCCGGCCGGACAGGGCCACTGAATCGCACCCTCCGCCGCTAAACGATCGTGGCTCAGTCCCGACAAATCACAAACCTGCCCCCGAGTTAACTGCACAAATTCGTCATACACCTGGGCGGAGGTTTGAAAGGGAAACTGATCCGCAAATCCCGATCGTCTCGCTACTTCTGCAAAAATTTCCCAGTCTGGTTTAGCTTCCCCCGGAGGCGATCGGAAGGCTGGGCAGAGGGTCACCACCCGTTCTGAGTTGGTCATAGTGCCGGTTTTCTCGCCCCACTGGGCCGCCGGTAGCAACAGATGAGCGTAGTCAGCGGTTTCGGTGGGGAAGTAGGCATCTTGATAGATCGTGAAGGGCGATCGTTTCAGGGCGGCCTGGGCCCGTGTTAAGTCCGGTAAGCTTACCGCTGGATTGGTGGCGAGGATCCACAGCAAAGGAATTTGATCCCGTTCTAAGGCTCTGATCATCTCCTGGGCATTGAGGCCCGGTTCTGCGGCAATACTACCGCTGGGCAGTTGCCAGAGGTGTTCTAAGGTTTGGCGATGTTGAGCATTCCGGACTTGGCGATAGCCGGGCAAAATGTGGGCTAACCCCCCTGTTTCCCGACCTCCCATGGCATTGGGTTGCCCCGTTAAAGAAAAAGGCCCGGCTCCAGGTTTACAGATCTGTCCGGTGAGTAAGTGCAGATTGATCAAACTTTGCACCTTCGCCGTCCCTTCTGAAGATTGGTTGAGTCCCATAGACCACAGGGATAACACCCGATCGCTCTCGGCCCAGCATTGGGCCACGGCCTCCAGCAGCGACAGGGGAATGCCACAGGTTTCACTAACGCGCTCAGGGGTGTAGTGGACGAGGAGGGTCTGCAGGGCGGCAAAACCGTCGGTATGCTGCTCAATAAAGGTGCGATCGATGCGATCCCATTGGAGGAGCAAGTGGGCTAGACCATTAAAGAGGTCAATATCCGTACCGGGACGAATGGCAAGGTGAAAGTCTGCCACTGCTGCGGTTTCCGTGGTGCGGGGATCCACCACAATCAGCTTCGTCTGAGGATTGGCTTTGTGGTTTTTGCGGAATCGATTAAAGACAATGGGGTGGCATTCAGCGGTATTGGTTCCCACCAGAAAAGCGCAATCCGTAAGGTCTAAATCTTCATAGCAACAGGGCGGCCCGTCGGATCCGAGACTGTAAAAATACCCTGACACCGCCGAGGACATACAGAGGCGAGAATTGGAGTCAAAGTTGTTAGTGCCTAGACAGCCCTTGAGAAATTTCTGAATGACATAGTAATCCTCCGTTTGCAGTTGCCCAGAGCCATAGACACAAATGCCCTGACTGCCCCAGGTGCCCCGCACCGTCCTCAAACGATTGACAATAATTTCAAAGGCTTCCTCCCAGGTAATGCGTTGAAAAGGATCACCCAAATGCCTGCGCCAGTGGGGATAGAGTAAGCGGTCTTTATCTAGGGCTTCCGCCACCGTTGCCCCTTTGACACAGACCTGTCCCTTGCTGGAAGAATGGGAACGATCGCCCCGAACTTTATAGGCGATCGCATCATCGGTAACAGAACTCAGCACTTCTAAACCGCAGCCAACGCCACAGTAGGGACACAGGGTTGTAGTAGGGGACATAGGAGGAGTACAATAGCTGCCCTTTTGGTAACAAAGAGCGTAGAAGATTCAGAATAAGGTGATTTGGTTTCTACTTCAAGCCAAACCGGAACTGAGAAAGCCAGAGAAACGATCGCCAACGGGTGACAGACCCTGAATCTGCAGACTCCGATCCAAGTCAATCGGTAACATACGCTACAAAAAATATGAAATAAGTTGTTTACATTTTTAACAAACTGATACAAGGTCAAGGAATGCCTGATTCTTACCGTCTAGAAAGGTCATGAATTACTGACACAGGGTGTTTGAACTGGCAAGATATGTCCTTTAATACTTATTCGATAATCCTTAAGGTATCTCGAAAAATCGACCAACCGGTTCCTGTTGTTACGCAGAAATACGAATTCTGACCGTAGCCAACCTGCTCGTCATCATTCATCGAAGTGCCCATTCGTTTTTCGATAGTTCAAGTCAGTTTGCTTCAAAGATCGGCAGTCTAAAAAAATCTAACGTAGTTATAGGAATGATGGCAGTGACAAGCTGCTCGTCATCATTAATCCAGATGTCCGATCGTATCTCTAGTCTGAGGAACTTTTGTGAGTAGTTTAGTAACCCGTCAGCCTGGTGACAAGCTCAGTAAGTTTGAGCAGTTCAAGGCAGTCAAAGATGGTTTAGCCGTTCAAAATGAGCTTGAGCAGTTTGCCCAGATTGGCTGGGAAGCGATGGATAAAGACGATCGGGAAATGCGTTTGAAGTGGCTTGGCGTCTTTTTCCGTCCCGTCACCCCTGGTCAGTTTATGTTGCGGCTTCGTCTGCCGAATGGGGTCATCAACAGTACCCAACTACGGCTGTTGGGGGAAGTGATTCAAGGCTATGGTGAAGACGGGAGCGCTGACATCACAACTCGTCAAAATTTGCAACTCCGAGGCATTCAATTAGCCGATATTCCCAGCATTTTTAGTCGCATGGAAGCAGTCGGGTTGACCTCTGTTCAATCCGGCATGGATAACGTCCGCAATATCACGGGATCCCCCGTTGCGGGGCTAGACGCAGAAGAAATTTTCGATACTCAAGATCTAGTCAAACAAGTTCAAGACATGATTACGAACGGGGGTAAGGGGAACCCTGAATTTACGAATTTACCCCGCAAATTTAACATTGCGATCGAAGGAAGCCGAGATAATTCTGTTCACGCTGAAATTAATGACATTGCCTTTGTACCGGCCTTTCGGGAGGGGAACTTTGGCTTTAATGTCGTGGTAGGAGGGTTCTTCTCTGCCACCCGCTGCGAAGCGGCAATCCCTTTGAATGCCTGGGTTGAGCCAAATCAACAGGTCGTAGATCTCTGTCGATCGATTCTGGAGGTCTTTCGGGATCATGGGCCCCGGGCCAATCGTCAAAAGTCCCGTTTAATGTGGTTAATTGATGAATGGGGTCTGGAGAAATTCAGACAGGAAGTGGCGGCTAAATTAAGTTGGGAATTGCTACCCGAAGTTGAAAAAGATGAGATTAACCAGGACAAGAAAGATCATCTCGGGGTTCATGCCCAAAAGCAAGAGGGGTTAAACTATGTTGGGTTGTGTGTTCCGGTGGGTCGATTGCACAGTGATGACTTGCTAGAACTGGCCCGACTCAGCGATGAATATGGAACCGGTGAAGTACGCTTAACTGTTGAGCAAAATGCCATTATTCCCAATATCAAAAGCGATCGTTTAGAAGCCTTTTTAGCGGAACCCTTACTCCAGAAATTCACCCCTAATCCGGGATCTCTGGTTCGATCGGTTGTCTCCTGTACCGGCGCTCAATTCTGTGGTTTTGCGATCGTTGAAACCAAACAAAGAGCCCTACGAATTGCCCAGGAGTTAGAAGCAGAATTAGACATTCCCAAATCAGTGCGAATGCACTGGACAGGCTGTCCCAATTCCTGTGGTCAACCCCAAGTGGCAGAAATCGGTTTTATTGGCACAAAGGTCAAAGGAAAAGATGGCAAACCTACGGAAGGTGTAGACATCTATACCGGAGGTAAGGTCGGTAAAGAAGCCAAGTTAGGTACCATCTATCGGAAGGGGGTAGACTGTGCCGATCTCAAGCCCATTTTGCGAGATCTCTTGATGGAGCAATTTGGGGCAACCCTCCGGTCTTAACGTTGAGTGTTGACTTTAACCTGACAACCTCTACGGCTGAACTGATCGAAGCCCTGTCCCCTCTTAGCAGGGGAATCTAACCTTAAAAGTCCCTAAGATTATGACGATCGCTTCCAAGTCTTCCCCTAATCCTGTTGTTAAATTCATTGGCAATATCCTAGGGCCAGGGGGAACCAATATTATTTTCCCGGCCCTAGGCTTCTTTCTCGTCCTGATTATTTGGAGCTTTACCGCTTGGCTCACCACTCAAAACGATTACCCCAGTGAGTTGCCGGGCGTAACCCAGACGATTCAAGATAGCTTGCCCTATTTTCAAAACTTTTTTTCCACCAAAAGTGGAGATGAAGGGGTCTTTATTTTGACGGCTCTGAGTTTGGGGCGAGTGGCGGCAGGTTTTGTTATTGCCACAGCGATCGCTGTTCCCCTAGGGTTTCTGGTGGGCACATCGGAACAAGCCTCCAAAATGATCATGCCTTTGGTGCAAGTGGGAAAACCCATTTCGCCTTTAGCCTGGTTGCCTGTGGGAATTACCATTTTTCCCGGTGGTCAGAATATTCCCGCCATTTTTGTCATTGTCATTACTTCCCTCTGGTCCACCCTCATTAATACTGCTTTAGGGGTCAAGGCCATTCCGACAGATTACTGGAACGTGGCTAAAGTGCTGGACTTACCCAAGTGGAAAGTCGTCACCGAAATTATGATTCCCTCAACCTTGCCCTATATTTTTACGGGGATGCGCCTTAGTTTAGGGACAGCTTGGCTCGTCATTGTAGCGGCGGAAATGCTCACCGGCGGCACTGGCATTGGCTTTTTCGTTTGGGATGTCTACAACACGGGGGACATTAGCTTAGTGTTATTATCCCTAGGCATTATTGGCCTGGTGGGGCTACTCCTAGACCAAGCCGTGGCTTTTGTTGAACGTTTAGTGGTGGGGAATATTTCCTAGGTGTATCTAGCTTCTAGCGATGCACTGACTAAAGCGATCGTTCAACCCCTCTCACTGAGTTCTGCTTCCCTTGGGATGGTCTGGGCACTGCACTGAGCTTGGCGCAGTTGGTGGGTCAGACCGAAGGAACAGTAGTTCACCATCCAGAGCTTACCCAAGCTTACCCAGTTGGGGAACGGAGAATCTTTCTCCTCTTCTTTGATTTTTTAATCGTTTTCTAACAGGCTTTCAACACCATCATGAGTTCATTAAATCGTCGTAGTTTTCTCAAATACTCCAGTTTAGCTGCTGCCGGTTTTGCCTTTGCTGCCTGTAGCGGTGGCGATGAGAATTCCCCCTCCGATAGCGCGCCATCGGATGGAGGAGCCGTTGCCCCTGAGGTGGATGCTAAGCCCGCCATTGACTTTGGCCCCCTCGAGAAAACTGACCTCACCATCGGTATTATTCCCCTCACGGATTGTGCCCCCCTCGTCATTGGCTACGAAAAAGGAATTTTTAAGAAGTACGGCTTAAACGTCACCATCAGTAAAGAAGCCAGTTGGGCAACGGTGCGGGATGGTCTAGTGGGGGGACGTTTAGATGCCTCCCATGCCCTCTGTGGGATGCCCATGCTGACGGAACTCGGCCCCGATAAAGCCCCCATGCGATCGTTAATGATGCTCGATCGTAATGGTAATGCTATGACCCTCTCGAAAAAAGCGTGGGATGCGGGGATTCGCCCCATGATTGACTATGCCAACTTTGAAGAGTTTGGCACTGCCTACCGGGAATACATCAAAGGTCAATCGGAACTGCCGACCTTTGCCATGGTCTTCCCCTCCTCCATGCACAACTACAACACCCGCTACTGGATGTCCGCCATGGGCATCGATCCGGAAAAAGATGTGAACCTGATTGTCATTCCGCCCCCACAGATGGTGGAAAACATGAAAGCGGGCACCATGGACGGCTACTGTGTGGGTGAACCCTGGAACCAGCGGGCCGTCTTTGATGGCGTGGGCTTTACTGCCACAGTGGATCGGGATGTCTGGAAAGGTCACCCCGAGAAAGTACTGGGCACCATGCAAAGCTGGATCGATGCCAATCCCAATACGGCGCGGGCCTTAGTGGCGGCAACAATCGAAGCTTGTCAGTACTGCGATCAGTTAGATAAGCGTCTGGAAATTGTTGAGATCATCTCCGGTCGTCCCTATGTGAACGCCAAAGTGGATTATGCCCAAGCGTCCATGACTGGAACCTACAATTACGGCGGCTTTGATGATGTCGATCGCACCAAGCCCATTCCTGACTTTAACCTCTTCCATTATGTAGAAGGGCAAGACTACTTAGCGAAGCCCAATAACGCCAATTATCCCTACAAATCCCATGGGGTTTGGTTACTGACCCAAATGATTCGCTGGAACCAAATTGATCTCAAAGAATACCCAGCGGATGCCGATGACATCATTGCCAAGATTTATCCCACAGAAATCTTTGAAGAAGTGTCTAAAGCCATGGGAATCGACGTTCCCAGCGATCCAATGCCGAAGGAACCCGGTTCAAACTTTATCGATGGTAAAGAATTTGATCCTGCCGATCCCGTTGGCTATCTGACCAGCTTTGAAATTCGGGCTAACGCTCCCCGCAAGTTCTCGTTCGTCTAGATCGCTGATCGTCAACCGCTTCTAGCTTCCCCTGGGTCAGGCTGCCGTGTACACACATCTTGATGGAACCGATCGATTTAGCTGGATCCCCCTAAATCCCCCTTAATAAGGGGGACTTTCG
>JBMTZC010000176.1:0-8884 GCA_049455215.1 Prochlorotrichaceae cyanobacterium | reverse complement strand
CAAGCGATCGTTAATCTGGCGTTTTCCCTGGTTGCCAGCGCAACGGTTGCCGTTTTTGTTTCGGAAATTCTACGACGATAAGCGCCACTTCTCCTCCGAGGAGGGATTAGACGGTTCGGTTAACTAACCAGAGCACGGTGGAGGGGAAGATCATCACCAGGATCAGAACTAAAGCTTGTAAGGCCATGAAGGGAAAGGCGCTGCGATGAATGTCACTGGTGCGTACTTCCGGCGGTACGACACTTTGCAGATAAAAGAGGGAAAAGCCAACGGGGGGGGAAATAAAGGCGGTTTGCAGGTTGATGGCCATAATCACGCCAAACCAGACTAAATCAATTCCTAAGGCTTGGGCGGCGGGAACGAGGAGGGGAAGGGCAATAAAACAAATTTCAATGAATTCCAAAAAGGCCCCTAAGACAAAGATCACCAGGTTGCTCACGATTAAAAAGGCGACTTTGCCGCCGGGCAACCCGATGAGGAGTTGGGTAATAAAGGTTTTTCCCCCTAAAGCGTCAAAGACGATCGTGAAGAAGACGGAGCAAAACAGAATCATGAGGACGACCACCGAGACAACGGCGGTGGCATGGGCGGCTTCTTGAATCAGTGTCCAACTCAATCTCCGGTTCAGTCGGGCCAGAATACAGGCTCCGACGGCTCCCACACACCCCGCTTCTGTGGGGGTGGCGAAACCAAAGAAAATACTCCCGAGGACTGCAAAAATCAGTAGGAGGGGGGGCAAGATGGCCTGAAGCGATCGTTTCCACAATTCCAATGGAGGCAAGGGGGAGGGGGGCATCGCAGGCGCTAACTCGGGACGGAGTGCCCCTAGCACAATGACATAGATCGCATAAAACCCGGAGAGCATTAGACCTGGGATCAGGGCTCCTACAAATAAATCCCCAACCGAGACCCCCAGTTGATCACTTAACACCAGTAACACTAAGCTGGGGGGAATTAATTGGGCGAGGGTACCCGAAGCGATAATTACGCCGGTGGCGAGGCGGGTATCGTAGCCATAGCGCAACATCAAGGGCAAAGAAAACATCCCCATGATAATGACCGTGGCGGCGACAACGCCCGTTGTGGCGGCTAAAAGTGTTCCTACAAAGATCACCGCTAGGGCAAGTCCGCCTCGGAGGGATCCCAGTAACTGCCCCAGGCTTTCCAAGAGTTCCTCGGCTAAGCCTGACTTTTCTAAAATGGCACCGAGGAAAACAAAGGACGGAATGGCCAGCAACGTGAAGTTGGACATGGTTCCGAACCAGTTGTTGGGCAAGAGCAATAAACGGCTCGGATCAAACGCCCCGACAAACCATCCGAGTAGACCAAAGACGATAGACGTTCCCGCAAAGGAAAAGGCCACCGGGTAGCCGCTCATGAGGAGTAAGAAAAACCCCACAAACATCGCGATCGCTAACCATTCAAAACCCATAATGCTTCTGTTTGCCCCTAAACAAACGTGAGATCCACAAGCCTAGTCGGCTCCCTCACGTTAAACAATGGAGCTTATCTTGCCATAAGACGATCGTGCTCAGGGGATCTTCTTGTAGGGATCTGAAGGCTTTCTACTGAAAGTGGAGAAATTTAATGGCAGCGTGCGGCGCACTCTTTCGCCTGAAGTTGCTTAACTGCTCACGAGGTCTACGAGTTGCCAGTTATAGTGATCCGCGATCGCTTTTTTGACGGTATCAAACATTCGATAGCAATGGTTATTGGTCTGAAGGGGCAGTTCTTCGTTTTTAATGACTAGATTAATGCGAACACTCTCACGATCGGGAAACGTTTTATCAATCAGGGCTTCCGCCGTAACAAGCTTTGCAAAAGGAACCCCCCCCGGAATTTCCCGCGCCATTACATAGTCAGATGTATCGTAAATAACATCAAACTTACACTCCGTAAACAGATCAACCAAGCATTGATGGAGATTCTGCATGGTGAGGGCAACGGTAAAAGAACAGGTGTAGCGGGCCATGAAGAACTCCGAGACAGTGCAAACCAAACGATTTAAAGGTTAGCTTAAGAGTGTCTGTGCAACTTTAATTTCAACCTTAACGAAGACAGGCTCTTAACTCTAAGGGTACATCTTAAATGATAGCCTGACGATCGCTCTCAGCCAAGATTTATCTCTTGGGCACTGCGATGAATTGGGGTGGGCGGTGCAGTCGATCGCTACAATCCCTATTCCTGCGTGGGTACTGCGGCAAATTTTGAGTTTTTCGCGGTGTCAATCTTTGTGATCTCTTAAAGTTAATCTTTTCAGCGATCGTTTTCTTTTCAGGGGGGCAGGGGAAAGCGGTGCTACTTGGACTGTGCCCTCGGGTTATGATGCTCTCCACGGAATTGCAGGATCATTGCAGGATACAAGATAAATGTCTGAAACTTCATCTCAACGGGCGTTACCTGGTTGTTTTATTGTGTTTGAAGGCATTGATGGTTGTGGTAAAACAACTCAACTTCAGCACTTGTTTCAGTGGTTGCAGGAAAAGCCGGAGAGTCTGTTTCCCCCTGACGTTGCCTTGCCCTCCTTGCTGCAAACCCGTGAACCCGGTGCCACGGAGTTAGGCAAACAACTTCGATCGCTCTTACTGCAAACGAATTGGACCACTAGCCCCCCTGATCCCAAAGCAGAATTGTTACTGTATGCGGCGGATCGGGCCCAGCATGTCCAGCAGGTGTTGACCCCCCATCTCCACCAAGGGGGATGGATTCTCTGCGATCGTCATGTGGATTCCACCGTGGCCTATCAGGGCTATGGCCGAGGGCTAGATTTAGCCTTAATTGAACAACTCAATGCCATTGCCACGGCGGGGCTGGTGAGTACCCTCACGTTTTGGATTGATGTGCCCGTAGCGGTGGCTCAAGACCGGCTACAACAGCGATACCAAAAGCGATCGTCCGTTGCAGCGGATCGGATGGAGGCTAATGACTTGCATTTTCATCAGCGGGTTTATCAAGGTTTTGCCACCTTGGCGGCACAAGCCCCTCAGCGCATCGTGCGGGTTGATGGCAACCGTGAACCGGAAACGATCGCTACGGATATTCAGGGCATTCTGCAAGAGCGGTTAGGCAAGAGGGGGTAACCTCGACTTCGATCTTGTGACCAATTCGCCACACTCCCGATGACGGTCTAGCTAGAGAGGCAACCGATAGACATTAAGTTCCTGTTACGAAGGATCCCTCTTTCAAAGTCTCTCGATAAGATAGGAGCTAGACTATGGAAGACCGATCGCTACAGATTGTTAACGGCATGACGTAAAGCTAAAAAAGTTACAGGAGTACCCACTATGAAAATCATGAAAACTGAGTTCACTTCCGTCGAAGGAATCACCACGGAGGATCAACAACAGATTCATCGGGTTCAAACCACCATTACCCGCGTCTTAGCCGATGGGTGTATTACGCGCCAAGAGCATGATGATATTCTCCAAGCCATTTATGCGGATGGTAAAGTTTCCCGGGAAGAATCTCGTTTATTTCGGCTGATTCAGGAAAAAATCTGGCAAGGAGAAATCTACATTGATGGTTGATGCTTGACGGTGGAACGACTTGCAGAACTATCACTGGCTGTCAGAGCTTTAGGCTACCTATAACCCCAAGGCGAGAAATCCCCCATCCACAGCAAGGCACTCCCCTGTGATGTAGGAGGCTGCGGGCATACAAAGGAAGGCAACGCTCCGGGCAACTTCCAGCGGGTCTCCAATGCGCTTTAAGGGGCGACTATTCAAAATGGCCGCTAGGCGATCGGGATCGTTCAATGCTGCCTCGGTGAGCGGTGTGCGGATGACCCCAGGGGCAACGGTGTTGACGCGGATGCCGTCAGGAGCCCACTCCACCGCTAAGGATCGGGTCATTTGATGTAGGGCGGCTTTGGTCATGGCGTAGGGAATGCCGGTTTTGCCGGAAACCATGCCATAAACCGATCCTAGATTGACAATGCTGCTGGTTTCCTCGGACTCTGGCGATCGTTTGAGGTAGTCGTAACAGCGGCAACACAGATCGTAGGCTGCGATTTGGTTGAGCTGAACCAAGAGATCGTATTCTGAGGCGGTATATTCCAGGGTTGGCTTGCGTAGGTTTATCCCCGCATTATTGACCAAAATATCTAAGCCATGCCAGGCATTGTGGAGACGATCGCTGAGAACTTGTCGGCCCTCCTTCGTACTTAAATCGGCTTCCGTGGCTAAGATGGGTTGGCCTTGAAGCTGCCACTGGTGAACCTTCTGGCGAAAGGATTCCGACTCACGAGCGACCACCATCACCGAGGCTCCCAAGTTCAGAAATTCCTCTACGATCGCTAAACCAATTCCTTTGCTACCTCCCGTCACTAGGGCCCGTTTACCATCCAAGCGCCAAGGTTGAGTCGGATGTTCCACTGTGTTACCTCCCAAACGGGAATCAAGCTGGATTGATGCGGTTTAATTCTACTGGTCTCTCTGGGCTGGGCCAAGCATTCTGCTCAGGAATGCTGACAATCACAAACGGCTGCTAATCCTACTAATCCTGCTAATCACAAACGGCTGCGGACTTTGAGTTGTAAGTAGGCATTCACTAGCGCGGTACTAACCCGGGGGGCAGGGGCATCCAAGACCAATACGCCTTGTTGCCGAAGCTGGGCAAAGGCCAGTTCCCGTTGCGCTAAAAGGTCTAGGGCGACGGATCGTTCATAGGCTCCTTCAATTTCCAAGGTGGGAGTGGTGGCAAACCGATCGAGGGTGGGATCCCGCAGGGTGACGCAAAAGGGTAAATAGCGAGGACTGAGGTGTAGTAAGGCGGAGAGCAGTTCACTGGAGGCAATGGGATCCAAAATGTCCGTAATAATGACCACCAAGGCACGCCGGGTTTGCCGTTGCACAATGGGGGTGACTGCCCCCAGATAGTCGGGTTCCTGGAGGGTGGGTTGGAGAGGGGTTAAGGTGTCCAAGAGGCGGGATAGATGATGCTGACCCCGTTGGGGCGGTACCCAGGTATGGAGGTTGCGATCGAATACGCCCACCCCCACCCGATCGCCTCGGTTTAAGCCCGCTAGGGCCAAGGACAGGGCCGTATTTAAGCCCCAGTCAAATCGTTTGAGCCCCTGGACTTGGGCCGTCATCAGCCGCCCTCCATCCAATAAAACCAGGAGAGTTTGTTCCTGCTCCGGTTCCAAGACCCGAATTAAGGGTTTCCCGCGCCGTGCCGTAGCTTTCCAGTCAATGAAGCGCGGATCGTCCCCCCGATCGTATTCTCGGAGTTCTCTGAATTCTGTGCCAATGCCCCAAGGTCGTCGGTACCGCAGGCTGCCGGAGGATTCCAGCGCTAAGCGAATCGAGAGTTCTCGCAACCCCACTAGATCGGGGTAGACCTGAGTCGTTTGGCTTTGGGCAATGTTCCAGCGTCGCCACACCAGCTCCCAGGTTCCTAATTGTTGAACCTGTAGTTTTGACCAGGTAAAGGCTCCCCGACAATGGGGATGTACCGGATAGGACAGGGTGTGGGGGTCTGGGGAGACTAACTGAGTGCTTAGGGGCAACCCCGTCACCGCCAGGGTCGGGGGATGAAAGTCTTGAATTTGCAGACAGATTGATCGCCCTGGGGGCGGTGATACCAGGGTTTTGACCTGTAGGTGAATGAGGTTGTCTCGACCAATGGACAGGCGTGGATCGAGTTGGCGTTGAACCTGAATCTGTTGGGGCTGCACCCGGCTAAAGTCGATCGCCGCCAGGATCAGTGAGAGCAGATCCAGGAAGAGCATGCCCTGCAGTGCCGTGGAGAGGGAGAGGAAGGGAACGCTGAGCCAAGCTAGACTGCCCCAGAGTATGAAGACCAGATAGAATCGTAGGGTAAAAATCATAGGCGTAGGTCAAGCAGACAGCAGGGATAACGGTTGCTGATCCTTAGGAGACATCTGGATTGCTCCCTTTAAGTAAGCTGGAAAAGTGGTGATGCTCTTCTGAACCCCCAACCACTAATAAGCGATCGCCTACGTGAATCGTCATTTCTCCCGTTGGATATTGATAAAGCCGATCGCGATCGATGGCCATGATCGTGGCTCCGGTCTGACGGCGCACATTGGCTTCTCCTAAGGTTAAACCATTGAGGGGACTGCCAATATGGACTTCGTACCAGTGATGGGTTAACCCTTCTAGGGCTAGCTCCAATTCCCGCAGGTTCCAGTAGGTGGCCCGTTCCGGCACAATTTCCCGGTAGTGCCCCGTTCGGTAGCGCTGTACCACTTGCTGGACGGCATAGGCGGAATCCCCCAGTTGCAGGAGCATGTGGGCTCCCATTTCCAGGGCGGCTTCAAATTCCGGTTGCACCACTTCCTGGGCTCCGAGTTGGTAGAGGGATTCAATTTCGTTTTTGAGATGGGCCCGTACCGTCACATCTAAGTCTGGCGCTAAACTGAGGGCGCGATCGAGGGTGAGACGGGTAGCCACGGGATCCGGTAAGGCGATCGCCATGGCCATGGCTTGGTGGAGGTTTGCTTTTTCCAGTACCACTAGACTGGAGGCATCGCCAAAGAGGTAGGGAATTTGCCGATCCCGTAGGGTTTGTAGTACCGCTTCATTGTTGTCAATAACCAGAATGGGGTAACCCTGAAAGTAGAGCATTCGCACTAGGGTCTGTCCCACTCGGCCGTAGCCCGCCACCACTACATGATTGCGTAGACTTTCTTCTAAGCCAAAGAGACGAGGCTTGGGGGTCAGGTTAAACCATCGATTGAGCCAAGAGACTCGCTCTAGCCACTGGATCAGGTAGGGGGTGAGTTTAATGGAAAAGGGGGTAATCAGTAAGGTGGCTGCCGTTGTCCCCAGGGCTAGGTTATAGAGGCTGGGGGGAAATAGACCTTGGCTTTGGGCAACTCCCGCGAGGACAAAGGAGAATTCTCCAATTTGGTTGACCCCTAAGCCTACGGTTAACGCCGTTTTGAGGGGATAGCCAAAGACTCGCACCAGTCCCGTGACGAGGCAGGCTTTACCCACCATCACGATCGTCACTAAGCCCATTAAGATCCAAGCCTGTTGCCACAAAAAGACGGGATCAATGAGGAGACCGATGGAGGCAAAAAAGACCGTCGCAAAAACATCCCGCATCGGTAACACGAGATCCAAGGCATGATCGGCATATTCCATATTGGAAATCATTAACCCCGCCACAAAAGCTCCCATGGCAATACCCAACCCCAGTCGATCGCTCACTAAAGCAATGCCGAGGCAAATCACCAAAATGCCGAGGAGAAAAATTTCTTGAGAGCCACTGCGGGCCAACTGGCGCACCAGGGGGGGAATTAAATATTTACCGGCGAGGAGGGCTCCCCCCATAAAGACGAGAACTTTGGCGGCGGCGAGCCCCAGGGCTTGCCCTAAAACCTCCGGGGGCTGAGTTAATGCCGGTAAAATCGCCAGCATTAAGCCCAAACTTAAATCCTGCACCACCAAGAGGGCTAGCATGATCTGCCCATGGATGGTTTGGACTTCATTGCGCTCAATCAAACTTTTGAGCACGACAGCGGTGGAGGAGAGGGATAACACGGATCCCAGAAAAATGGCCTTGGGAATGGTTTCGACCCAGCCCGTGACGTAGGCTAAAGCCCCCCCTAAAACGATCGTGAAGAGGATTTGTAAACTGCCCCCTCCCAGAGCAATAGTCCGGACTCGCAAGAGTTCCTTGAGGGAAAATTCCACCCCAAGGGCAAAGAGGAGCAACGCCACCCCAACTTCCGCTAAAACCTGAATTTCACCTTGTCCCCCCACCCAGTGCAAGCCCGCCGGGCCAACAATCATGCCCCCCAACAAATACCCTAAGAGTACAGGCTGACCCAAGCGATTTGCCCCATACCCTACGATCGTTGCGGATCCTAAAACCGTCACCATATCGACGATCAGGGTTAAGTCTGGGGATGCACTGGCCATAGTTTGAAGATACCTTAAGCGGTGGGGTTGCCCCCACGGTTGAGCATTGTGGCATGAGAACAGTGGCGGACGGCTACGCCGCCCGCCACAATTTCTACTCCTACGTAGAGTTTACTCCTGCGTAGAGAGCCTACCCCAGTTTTCGATTTTGCAGGATACTAGGGGCTGTCATCATTTAGCGCTGAAGTGTTTAGACGGCAGTCGTTTCAGTCCCTAGTTATGTTTGCTAGAGCGGGCGCGGTAACCTTGATGCCGCAAGGCTTCTAGACCTAATTGATGACGCGCCCTAATGAAGATCCAAACTTTCCTGACGGCAGTCTTCCGATCGCCTTAGCCTAGCCCTAGCCTAAGAGTTGAAAATTGCTGAAGCAAAATTCCTGCTCTGGTTCTCCTTCGGTACGAATCCAGCGGCGATTCAGCAAGAAGTAGGAGCCCACCTTTTCATAGTCATCCTCAAATTCATTGTGCCCCCCTTTCTGTGCGCCGGTTTGGGGGTCATGGTATACCGAGTCATAGCGATGGGAGAGATAGCCTTCGCCGGTGTCGTGGCTACTAAAGGTGTGAATGGTGACCACGACTCCATGAATATGGCGATGTACCATAGACACTTCATTATTGTGCAGTTCATAGCGATCGCCTTCGGATTTGCCGCCCATGAGAATTTCCACTGCACCATTTTCTAAGGTTTTGCCATAGCGAAAGGTATTTTTGCCGTGGGTTTCCTCAAAGCTGCGGCGGATGCGGTGAATTGAAATTTCAAAGAGTTGACCATGAATTGCCTTTTGGGCTGCTTCATCGGCAATGTCCATCACACTGGGTTTGAGATCAGCGGAGATTTGCACCTGCCCCACAAAGGTTTGCTCTCCCACTTTGTAGGTCACATCAGCGGTATAGCCAGGGAAATTCGTATCCCAGGTGTAACGGTTTTCGTAAGCATTACGGAATAAATCTTGGGCAGAAAGTTGAGTGGTTACCATACTCTTGGATTCCTT
>JBMTZC010000175.1:0-9022 GCA_049455215.1 Prochlorotrichaceae cyanobacterium | reverse complement strand
TTAGCATTTACAATTAGGAAAACACTAAATAACTACACAGCCCTCCCACGGGCTTGTTGACTAGGGCAAGGGATAAAATTTAGTCCCTAATTTAGTCCCAAAAATATTTTTAATTCTGTAAATATGGCTCAGGCGTGATTTGAACACGCGACCAAGGGCTTATGAGTCCCCTGCTCTACCACTGAGCTACTGAGCCAAAAAATCAGACATTTTCAATTTAAGCACACCTTGGATCATTGCGCTAGGGTCAAACCGAAAAAATTGAGGCATGGCAGAATAGGTGAGCAGTTTGGAGATTCCCCCTAGAGGGCTGTATAGCTTGGCACATGAAGAAATTTTCCCCTTTTCAGTTTTGGCTCCGCTTTAGTCTTACCTTTGCGATCGTACTCTGGATGACTTGGGGGAGAGCGGCGATCGCCCAAATTCCAGATTTTTTACCTTTGGGATCATTGGGGGAACCGACTCAAGTGGTGGAAGGGTATGATGTGGGCCCCGTCTACTTGGAAGGACGCAAGTTATTCTGGGTGACCGCATCCCCAGCCCAGACTCAGCAACAGATCAGACCTCTGCAGGAGCGGATTGATTCCATCGAGAAGATTCTCAACACCACTCTGGCTAGCAATTTCGATCCGTCGGATGGTGAAAGTTTGCAATTTGTACTGGAAGAAAGTGAGGAGACTCGTTTACTGATCCTGAAGCTCAATGGTCAGTGGTTGATGACCGTTACGCCCAAAGATGCAGAGGCAAATGGGCGCACCAATACGGAACTCTGGGCTCGGGAAGTGATCCAAATTGTCAAGACGCGATTAATTGAGTCTAAGCTCGATCGCCAACCCCCCGCGATCGCCCGTCAAATTGGCTTTGTGGCGGCCACGATCGCGGGGGTCCTGTTATTAAGTTTGTTGAGCCGTAAGCGCCAAACTGATTTACTACAACAATGGTCAACCCTGCGGGGAGATCAGGGGATTGAATCGCCTGAGCAGAGTGCTGCTGAAGAGCCTAATGAAGTTCGCATTAAAACTCAATATCTATCAGAGCGTAATCTTTGCTATTTGCAAATTCGGTTATTACAACTGTTGCAACTCGTCATTTGGGGGGGCGGTCTATTTATTGCTCTAGGCTTGCTCAGTTACACCCGCTGGATACAGCCCGTTTTACTGAGTTGGTTACCCCTACCCCTTAAAATCATTGGCATTAGCATTGCCACTTATCTGGTTTTACGGATTAGCGAAGTTCTAGTCGATCGCTTTTTTATTGCTTTAGAAACCGATCGGTTGTTAGACCCAAATGTTTCTAAACGAGTTGAAAAACGCTTTGAAACGATCGGTCAAGTCTTTAATGGGTTAATGAGTACCCTCGTTATTTCCGTTGGGATTTTAGCCGGTTTGTCTGTCTTTGGTATTGAACTTGGCCCGGTACTAGCGGGGGCGGGGATTATTGGTTTAGGGATTTCTTTTGCTTCGCAAGGCTTAATCAAAGACTTTATTAATGGCTTCTTTATTATTTTAGAAGATCAGTATGCGGTGGGGGATGTAATCAAGGTGGGAGAGTATGCCGGGTTGGTCGAAAATATGAATCTCCGGATTACTCAACTCCGCAACGGTGAAGGGAATCTGATTACCTTACCCAATAGCAGTATTACCGTGGTGGAAAATCTCTCTAAAGAATGGGCGAGAGCTAATATTTTCTTTACCGTATCCTATCAAGCTGACCTCAATCAAGTGCTTGATATCGTTATGGAGGTTGCCGATGAATTAGCCCGAGATTTTATTTGGAGTGAACGCATTCTCAATGCCCGTGAAGTCATCGGTGTGGAGAACATTGCTCAGGATGGGGTGACGATTTTAGTTTGGATTCGTACTAAACCCTTAGAGCAATGGAGTGTTGGGCGAGAGTTTCGGCGCAGATTGAAATATGCTTTGGAGGAACATAATATTGACATGGGGATTCCACAACAAAAACTCCTCTGGGCCTCTCAAGCCACTGAACATCCTCCATTTTTGGATCCATCGTAAGGGCTCAGAATGCTAACTCAGGAGACCTCGAAAAATCTTGCTCCCCTTCCCCCCAAAAGGGATGCCCAGAGTGCGACGTAAAACATCGCACTCTACCGTTAAGATTTCCCTTAATCCCTAACGATCGTTTCAATCACTTCCCCAGCGGGGTTGACTAACTCGATCTGGAGGGGCATTTGGCCTGCGGCATGGGTAGAACAAGAGAGGCAGGGATCAAAACAGCGAATGCCGGCTTCAACTCGGTTTAAAAAGCCTTCTTGGACATTATTGTTGTGAATGTATTGCTTGGCAATTTGAGCTACAGTTTGATTCATGGCCAGGTTATTCTGACCCGTGGCAATAATCAGATTCACTTTCTCAATAATGCCATTTTCATCCACTTTGTAATGGTGGAATAATGTCCCCCGAGGAGCTTCGCTGACCCCAACGGCTTCTAATTCGTTTACGCCACCTTCAGCCCGTACCCGTGTCGATAACAGATCGGGATCGTCCATTAAGGCTTCGATTTTTTCTAGGCAGGCCAAAATCTCAATTAAGCGGGCATAGTGATAGAGGAAGGAAGAATTAACGGTGCCATTAAACTGCTGCCGGAAGGATTGCAGTTCAGCGTCTGCTTTGGGGGTACCTACATGGGAGCAAGTATTCAGCCTCGCTAATGGCCCCACCCGGTAAATTCCTTCGGGATAACCCCAGGGTTTGTAGTAGGGAAACTTGAGGTAAGACCATTTTTCTACCCCTTCCCCCAGAAAACTCATATAGTCATCTTCATTGAGGTTATCGGCAACGATATTACCTTGACTATCGACAAAGCGGAGATGACCGCCATAGTGTTCCCACTCACCATTTTTCCCCACCAAACTCATAAATAAGGAAGGAAAATCCCCAAAGATATGAATTTCGTCTTTGAGGGCACTCTCTAGCATTCCTTTGAATAAATCTAAAGCGATTTGTAGGGTTGCAAAGGATTCTGGTAAGCGATCGATAATCCACTGGCGACCTTCCTCCGAGAGGGGCGATCGTACCCCACCGGGAACCGTCCAAGCCGCATGAATTTTGCGGGCTCCCAACAGTTCAATAATGGTTTGACCAAACTGGCGAAGACGAATACCCGCCCGAGCTAAGTCAGGATTTTCTTCAATTAAGCCAAAAACATTTCGCTTGGCGGGATCACTATCCCAGCCCAGGAGAAAATCTGGACTACTGAGGTGGAAAAAGGACAGGGCATGGGATTGGGTTAATTGAGCCAGATTCATTAAGCGCCGTAGTTTTTCCGCTGCGGCAGGGATTTTAACCGCTAGAATTTTATCCCCGGTTTTTGCCGCCGCTAAGAGGTGACTGACGGGACAAATGCCACAAATGCGAGCCGTAATACCCGCCATTTCGGTAAAGGGACGACCTTCACAGAATTTCTCAAAACCTCGATATTCCACCACATGAAAACGGGCATCATCAACTTCCCCCGCATCATTCAGGAAAACAGAAATTTTGGCATGACCTTCAATACGGGTAACGGGATCAATAACAATGGTCTGACTCATGGAAAGCTTCCTTAAATCGTGAAAATAGTATTTGCTGAGTGCTCAAGTCGTATTACGGGTTAACCAAATTTGAGCATTTCTCGACCCACCATTTCGGGCTGTTTGCCTTGCACTAAGGCTTCTAAAATAGCACGAATGCGATCGGCGGGGGGGGGACAACCGGGCATGAAAATATCCACCGGAATTACTTGATGGAGGGGCAAAACCTGCTCTAAAAGTTCAGGAACAATACCCGGTTCATTCGGCAATTGTGGATTCACATCTCCTAATTCTAAATAGGATCTTTTCAGCACAGAATCGGTACCCCCAAGCATATTACGCATGGCGGGAACGTTAGCCGTAACGGCACAATCGCCAAAGGAGATAATCGTTTTAGTGTTGCGACGAACCTGATAGGCCAATTCTAAATTTTCTTCATTGGCGATCGCGCCTTCCACCAGACAAACGTCCACATTTTCAGGATAAACTTTAAGGTCACACCCCACGGGACTGAAGACCACTTCAACGTGTTGGGCAAGATCAATTAACCATTCATCCAAGTCCAGAAAGGACATGTGGCAACCGGAACAACCCGCTAGCCAAACGGTCGCAAATTTAATTTTTGTAGCCATGAAATACTCCTAGGAGATAATAGCAGAGAGGGATGGAGCAGATTGCTCGAAAAGGAAGGTTAGATCAATACCCTTGGCTTGCTTGATCAATTCACAAGTTCACAAGTTTGAACAGGTGTATTGAAATTGACTCTTGAAACTTACACATTGGTATTGATCGGCATTGAAGGCGATGCAAATTTAGCGCGTCCATTGTCTTTCCTGACGGGCCGAGAGGAGAAATTCCACCTTACCCCGATCGCCAACTTTTTCACCCGTTGTATCGCCCTTGCGGAAAATAGAACCCGTAGGACAAACATCAACACATTTCCCACAGGAAGTACAGGCAGAAACCTCACCCCAGGGTTGATCCATCCCGGAAACGACGTAGCAATGTTCTCCCCGTTGTGCTACATCCCAAACGTGAGCACCTTCAATTTCGTCGCACACTCGGACACAACGGGTGCAGAGAATACAGCGGTTATGATCGATACCAAAGAGGGGGTGAGATAAATCAACTTTGCGTTTGGGGAAACGATAGTCAAAGCGGGTATGATCCATCCCCACTTCGATCGCTACATCTTGCAATTCACAGTTGCCATTGGCCACACAAATGGAACAAACATGATTGCCTTCTGCAAACAAAAGCTCAACGATCGCTTTGCGGTAGGATTGTAGTTTTTCGGTGTTAGTTGCCACTTCCATCCCTTCCGCAACCTGGGTGACACAGGCGGGCATGAGCCGATGATTTTGCTCATTTTCTACCATACAAAGGCGACAAGCACCGACCGGTGTAATCCCATCGAGGTGACAGAGTTTGGGAATCGGTACCCCCGCTTCTGTGGCCGCTTTGAGGATACTGGCACCTTCTTCGATCGCTACGTCAATGCCATTAATTTTGAGGGTCACTACGGACATATTGTGCTCCTGGTTAAGATGAAGGATTGCAAACGGGAACTAATTCCCGGAGAGGAACCGGAATTCTTGGCGAATTGGTGTGTTGATTAGTGTTTCCCATTGACGTTGAGGTAGGCGGGTTCCTGCAGCAAACTTTCGTACTCCGGACGGAAATAACGGAGGGTGCTGAGAATGGGATTGGGGGCACTCATGCCCAACCCACAAAGACTGGTGTCTTTCACCACATTGGCTAGAAATTCCAGCTTTTCTAAATCCGCTACAGTCGCTCGACCGGCAATTAACTTGCCCAACATTTCATACATTTGCATCGTCCCGGCGCGACAGGGAATGCACTTCCCACAGCTTTCTTCCCGGCAGAAATCCATATAAAACCGCGAAATTTCCACCATGCTAGTGGTACTGTCCATGACAATCATGCCCCCGGAACCCATCATGGTGCCCAGGGTTCGCAGGGAGTCGTAATCCACAGGGGTATCCAGTAAATGTTCGGGAATACAGCCGCCGGAGGGACCACCGGTTTGCACCGCCTTGACCCGGCCGCCATTGGGAACGCCGCCCCCCATCACTTCAACAATTTGCCGTACCGAAGTACCCATCGGCACTTCAATCAGTCCCGCATTTTCCACCTGACCCGTGAGGGCAAAGACCTTCGTGCCTTTACTATTTTCGGTGCCAATGCTGGCATACCAGTCGCCCCCGTTGCGGAGAATCGCGGGAATATTGGCGTAGGTTTCGACGTTGTTAATTAAGGTCGGACATCCCCAAACCCCGGCTTGGGCAGGATAGGGAGGCCGAGGCCGAGGATTCCCCCGTTTCCCTTCCACCGAGGCAATTAAGGCGGTTTCTTCACCGCAGACAAAGGCTCCAGCCCCCACCCGCAGCTCTACCTTAAAGTCAAAGTTGGAACCAAAAATTTGCGTCCCCATCAAATCCAGCCGTTTCGCCTGCTGAATCGCTTTTTGTAAGTGGGCGATCGCTAGGGGATATTCAGCCCGAATGTAGATGTAACCATGACTTGCCCCCACGGCATAGGCGGCAATGGCCATGCCCTCTAGAACCCGGTGCGGATCGCTTTCCAGAACGCTGCGATCCATAAAGGCTCCCGGATCCCCTTCATCGGCGTTACAAATTACATATTTTTGATCGCCGGGCATTTTTGCAACGGTGGCCCACTTCAGCCCCGTGGGATACCCACCACCACCCCGACCCCGCAGACCGCTGACCGTCACTTCATTGACGATTTCCTCTGGGGTGCGCTCCATCAAGCAGTGATAGAGTTGTTCGTAGCCACCCACCGCAATGTATTCTTCAATGCGTTCCGGGTTAATGTTGCCACTATTTTCTAAAACGATCGGCTGTTGATAGGTAAAGAAGGGATGATTCCAGTCTCCGGACGGTGCCGTGCAGGGGCCGCCATTGAGGGATGAAACGATCGTTCCGGCGGTTTCAGGGGTTACCATCTCGTACAGGGTGCTAGATTCCCCTTGATCAACGGATACTAAGGGTCCCCGACCGCAGAAGCGCATACAACCAACGCTGGCCACTTCAATTTGATCGCTGTGGCTGTCGGCAACGGCTTGATCGAGTTCTTTTTTCACCGCTGCAGCACCAGAAGACGCACAACCGGCAGCAGTACAACAACGGATACGGACGGGTTTGCGGGACTCCCGCTCCGTTTCGGCAATTTGCTGGAGAGTTTGGAGATCCATAAGTTCAGTAGTGACGAGTGGATAAGAGATAGTGGATAGTCGGTAATGAAGAGATTCGTGTTGAGGACTCAGGGCTTACCAGTTTTCGAGGCGTTTAAGGGCACTTTCCGTATCTTGCTTACCGGCAACATCCCCATCAAAGACGATCGCAGGGGCAATGCCACAGGCTCCAATACAGCGGGCAGAAACGAGGGAGACCTTACCATCTTCAGTGGTTTCGCCTAATTTAACGTGAAGCTTATTTTCTAGGTCTTCAACAATTTGTCCGGCCCCTTTCACATAACAAGCCGTACCCATACAAACCACACAGGTATGCTCACCCTGGGGTTTCAAATTAAAGAGATGGTAAAAGGTGGCTACGCCATACACCCGACTTAAGGGGAGTTGCAGTTTTCGTGCCACGTATTGCAACACATCTAACTCTAAAAAGCCGAAGGCTTCTTGGGCGGCGTGCAACACCTCAATTAAAGCATCTGACTTATATTGCAAGCGCTTCATGGTTACGTCTAAGCGCTTGAAACGCTTATCCCCACTGGGATGGGAAGCGGGAGTTGGGGTTGCGGTGGTCGTACTAGGCATGAGTTAGGTCTCCTCTGACCATGGAAACAAGAGATCAAGGATTCATCACCAGGAATCAATCACAAGCGAAGAAAGGGTTTTGAATCATTCAAATAATCACAGTTTGTTCGCAAACAGGTTCCCAAACCATTTGTTCGCACAGATTGACAATTCGCTGACAATTCCCACAGGTTCACAATCAGCAACGACAACAAAATTGTAGACAGTAGGTCGCTGAGTCGATTGCCTGAGTTGCTAGATTGCCCTTGAGATGGAGATCAGATGACAATCAGTATTTAAGCAATAGAAATGTTGCAAAAACATTAAAAATGCAGAGAAACATCACAAACGAAACGATAAAGGGACTATAATCCTAAAACTGTGACTTGAAGGGTATAACCTCCACGGTTTTAACTAATCAGAACTATATCAGTACTCTGGATAAAAAATTTGTCTGGATTTTTAAGAAAACATAAAATTAAAGGCTCTCTGGGTGGATTGAATGGTCATTTTTACTACAGAGAACCTTGACTTTTCTCAGGCTAAAACCCGTTTGAAGGATAATATTTACCCATCAGCAAAATTTAACTTCTCCTTTAGAACTTTCTGCGAAGAGAAACAAAAAATAACGTTATACTAGAAACTCAGCACCATTCTCTAGCCCGCTTCCCAGTCTCGTCTAGGTTAAACGATCGCCCAGGTTACAGCACAACAACAAACGGAAAACAAACGGGATCTTTTGCATTAATCTGATAACAAAGGGGTATCTCAAAAAATCAAAAATTTTGCTACAGTATCTACACTGGAATAGGGACTATGGCGATCAGTCTGGGCACCCACCACGATGAATAGAGGTGCTCAAAGTATGAGCGATCCTGAAAAATTTTATGGTATCACTCAACACTATCAAACGAGGGGAGTACATAATCAGATCTTAGTCTTTACCCCTTGAAGTCCCCTCAGAAAAATATCAAAACTTAATCCTAAAACGAGAATTTCTGTCCTGCACATCCTAGCAATGCTCATTATGGAAATCTTTCCGCGATTTCTGTGCCTCTGGCGTTCCTCTAAATCCGGGAAAAACTAACATGAGTCTTGCTCCCAATTGCATCCATACCAAAGTTTGCATGGATGAGGATGTCAAATTCTGGTAGGATCTACCTAGGTGTTTTTTCTGAAATAGAATGCCAGACCCTACGGAATACCTCAAGATTTTGCCCTAGTACTACGAAAGAATACACGAAATAATCCGGGGTAGAGCGATCGGTGCAGTCGATCGCCCCCATGAATTGAGGTGCCCTAAGGGGATTGATCAAGTTGTTAATAATCTGTCTTGCAGAATAAATAGCCCATGAACTTTACTGACCTGCCTCTAGACTTAGAGGCGCTGAATACCTTAGCCGATGGTGATATGACCTTTGCCTTAGAACTCTTACAGATTTACGAACAAGACTGTTTGCCCCATGTGCAGACCCTTCGTCAGGGGATTGCGACCCAAGACTACGATCGCATTTACGATGCTGCCCACTACTTGGTGGGTTCCAGTAGTAATATTGGCGCAACTCAAATCATAGACTGTGCCAAAAATCTAGAAACCTTAGCCCGGGCTCAACAAGCCGGAGAATACGAAGCATTATTAACAGAGATTGAGCGCAATCTAGACCAGATTAACCGATGGCTCCAGGCACAAGATC
>JBMTZC010000174.1:0-9093 GCA_049455215.1 Prochlorotrichaceae cyanobacterium | reverse complement strand
CGGCGGTGGACAGACGGAAATCGGCTGGGTTGATCTTCCCCCCCATTGCGATCAAGACGCACCCCTCGACTTAATGGTGCGCCAAGAAGATCTGATCCTCCAAGCCCACCCCGAGGGGATCGCTCAAGTGGTGGATTGGGAGTTTTTGGGCCGGGAGCAACGCTACCATCTCTGCCTTCCCTCGGGACAATGCATCAAGGTTCGTCAGCCCCTATCTTGCCAGCTTTCCTACGGCGATCGGGTACTCCTAGACTTTACCCCCCAATTCCGTCCCGTCCTCTTTCCCCCCTTGGCAGCCCCTTTCCGCCGCGCCCATCCCAGTCCCATCGGAGCCCTCAGCACCAGTATGGCCGCAGAGTCTCCCGTTGGCGTTTAAGGCCTAGAACCGGCACCGTACACCGGAAAAAAATCGTTTCGACTGCCTCAAAGTTGCAACGCCTAATTTGTCATGAAATCCTGACAAAAGGATCCCCGGAAGGAACATTCTCCCCTAGCCTATAAAGAGTTAGCGTGGTTCAGAGTCCTATGCGGCTTTGGAGTTCGACAAGCATCGGTGGGAGATATATCTATGCCTACGGCAACCCGAACAGTGTCCTTAGAAGAGATGACCCTTCGACAGTTGCGGCGTATTGCCAGTAGCTACCGGGTCTCTCGTTATAGCAGAATGCGTAAATCGCAACTGGTTGAAGCAATTGAGTCTATTGAGGAGCAACAGCAAGGCGTGGATATTGCACCGCGTCGTTTTGAGGCTCAAGAGGAAGTTGGGGCGGCCAAGTTCAACCTGGGGCAAGCCAGTACCAGTGAAGACAATTTGGTGCTCTTGGATGAAAGCCTAGAGGATCTCCCCGATGGCTATGGTGAAAGCCGGATTGTCATGATGCCACGGGATCCCCAGTGGGCTTATGTCTATTGGGATTTGCCCAACGATGCCCGGGAAGCGATGCGTCGCCAAGGCGGTGAAATTTTAACCCTGCGTCTTTACGATGTGACGGGGCTAGAGGAAGGCAGTCTGCCTGAACTGAGTATTCAAGAGCACAGTTGTGACGAGTTAGCCCGCGAGTGGTACTTGTCTCTACCCATTAGCGATCGAGATTATCAAGCTGAAATTGGTTACCGTAGCCAAGGCGGAGCCTGGTTCCCCTTAGCCCAATCGGGCCGCGTTCATGTTCCCCCCATTTACCCTTCGGAATGGGTAGAAGACTACTTTGTGAAAGTTAGTTGGGAAGAGGAGTTAGTGGATCGCTCTCCCATTCATTCCCTGCAAATTCCCGTGGATATGCCGCAACGGATTATGGAGCACTGGGTTTTCCATGCCGCTGCTGAGTATCCCAGTGGTTCAGGGCATCAGTTTTTGAGTAGTCATGCCGTGGGTTCCGGGCACATGAATGGTAATGGTCATCAACAGTTTTTTAACCCCACCCTCCAGGCTTTGCCCCTCACGAGCCTTTTTCAGAGCCGAGATCTGGAACCGGTCGCCTATGCCCAGGATGCTGAAGCCTCGTTAAGCCCAGAAGAGCAAGCAACCTGGAAATTCTCCTATTCCCATTAACCGTAGTGGGGGGATTGCAGGTCAACCTGTGCTTTGAACAAGAATGAGTGTTGAACAAGTTTTTGTGCAAGCCGATCGGCTTGGCCGGATCCCTCTGCCTACAAATTCATCCCTTAATTTCCTTCCCTATGGCCGTTTCTCATCCCGCCGTTGAACCCTCTTCTCTGGTTTCCTGGGTGAATGCCCCCCTAAAGGATGTCAGACACGCTTTACTGGATTTATTTTGTGCCCAAGCCTATCAAGAAGGGGATTTTACCCTCACCTCTGGGCAGAAAAGTTCTTATTACATTAATGGTAAATTGGTGACCCTTCACCCCGGTGCAGCCATTGCCATTGGGCGTTTAATTTTAGCCCAACTGCCGAAAGAGGTGCAGGCCGTTTCGGGGTTAACCCTAGGAGCAGACCCGATCGTGATGGCGGTTAGTTTAGTGGCGGGCTATAGCGATCGCTGGCTCACCCCTTTAATTATTCGTAAGGAAGCGAAAGGACACGGTACCCGAGCCTATATTGAAGGCCCCGATTTGCCGGAAGGCACCCCGATCGCGGTCTTGGAAGATGTGGTGACCACGGGGCAATCTGCCCTGAAGGCGGTGGAACGGTTGCAGGCTGGGGGCTATGCGGTTGAGCATATTTATGCCCTTGTCGATCGGCAACAGGGCGGACGGGAATTGTATGAAAGCGCTGGCTTGCAATTCACCTGTTTATTTGAGTTACCGGAAATCCAGGCCCGTTGGAAAGCCTTAAGGTAGGAAGCCTCAAAGCAATTAATGCCCTGTAAACTGAATCCTGGGTTATCTTAATGAAGTCCTGCTTGAGATCGGCCATTTCTCCCCTGGCAGGGGGAAACGGAACCGTACCGATTTCGCAAGAGTTTTGTTAATTCCCACCTCGATTCCTCTACTCAACCGCTGGGTGCGGCTTAGGGGATTTATTTTCTGCTGTTTAGAGCCTTTATCCTGACCATTACATCCAGCCATGAGCCTAAACTATTCCTGGGAGATGACCCTCCTTTACGACGGTGAATGTCCCCTTTGTTTGCGGGAAGTTCGTTTTTTAGAAGCCCAGGATCGCGGACGGGGCTTAGTGCAGTTTGTCGATGTTATGGATCCCACTTATGATCCGACACAACACGGTGGGGTGACCTTTGAAGCTGCTATGGGCCGAATCCATGCCCTGAAAGCTGATGGTACGGTGCTGCAAGGGGTGGAAGTGTTTCGTCAACTCTACAGCGTCTTAGGCATCGGCTGGATCTATGCGGCAACCCGCTGGCCGGTGATTCGTCCCTTGGTGGATGCCCTTTACGATCGCTGGGCCGATTGGCGTTTAGCACTGACAGGACGGCCATCTTTAGCGGAAATTGCCCAGCAACGAGGGAATAAAGTCTGCAGTAGCGATCGGTGTCAGCCTAGCCTCTCTAAATCTGCCTAGAGGTGAGGGAAACTTGCGATCGTGACACTGGATTAGAGGAGAACTCGATGCATTCCGACCTACAACTATCTCTGAGAGCGATCGAACCCCGACTCCGATCGCTCTTACCGGCTGAATTGTATGCCTCCGCCTGGGTTTCCCCCGATTCAGACCAACTGATGCGGATTTTTCAGCACCTGAGAACCCTACTCTACATTTTGGGGGATTATGTGCCGCCCCCGGTAAAACAGGATCCCCCCGTGCTGGGAGAGTTGCGCTCCACTTGGCAGGAAGGCAGTCTCCTCTTTACCGATTTAGCCGGATTTACCCCCTTTATGGAAGCCCATATTGGCTCCGGTCAGGCGGGGGCTGAGCGGTTACTAGAATTACTCAATGAATATTTCTCCACCATGTCTGCGATCGTCAGTAAATCTGGGGGAGAGTTACTGGAATTTACCGGGGACGCAATTCTCGCTCAATTTATTGATCCGGCAGGGGGTGAGGATGTGCAGCGGGCCCTGCGGGCGGGGTTGCGGATGCAACGGGCGATGAGCGCCTTCCAGCAAGTGAAAACCCCCAGTGGTACCTTTGACTTGAAAATGCGCATTGGCTTGCATTGGGGGCAATTTTTAACCGCCGATATGGGAACGCCTCGGCGCATGGAGCGGGTGCTGTTGGGGCAGGTGGTGCAGCGGGCGAAGCAAGCGGAGGGAGCCGGTCAGGTAGGGCGGGTCTGTCTGACCTCTGCCTTTGCCGATCGCTTAGGAGAGGGTGTGCAGTTAGAGTCCTGGAAAAATGAGCATCTTTTAGTAATTGATGACTGGGGGGAAGATCGCCTAGGGGAATACGAAATTGCCTTTCGTCGCCGCCGCACCTCCAATCCTATTCTCTTCGATCGTAGTCCAGAAGCATTGTTGCAGGAGATCGAGACTCTGCTGCTGCAAGTGGAACCCTTAGCCAGTTATCAAGCCGCTCCGATTCTCAATCTTTTAGTGGAATATGCCTCAGAACGCCAAATTCCTCCCCAATTTCTGCAAATTACCGTCTTGTTCGTGAGTTTAATGGGCTTTTTTGAAGCGATCGACGCGCATTGTAGTGCCTCAGAAGCAAAAATTCTCGAACAAATTAATCAGATCTTTTCCCGCATTAACGCCATGGTTCAGACTCAAAATGGCGTGTTGCAACGGATGACCTATCACCCCGACGGCAGTGATTTAATCATCTACTTTGGCACTCCCAATGCACACAACAACGATTCTCTGCGGGCCGCCCAGGTCGCCTGTGGCATCCGAGATCTCTTAGAGACTTGGCCTCGACTGTCTTTACCTATTGGGGAAGTCCAATTTGCCTGCCAAGTAGGCATTGCCTATGGCCCCGTTTTTGCGGCAGAAGTGGGAGAAGCGCGAGGTCGCCGTGAATATAATATTTTGGGCGATACCGTCAACACCGCCGCCCGTCTGATGACCCGGGCCACGCCTCAACAGATTTTGTTAACGGAAGCGATGTATCAACAACTCCTCCAGGAAGCGCCTTCTCAGGCTTTTCCCTTCAACTGTACGGGGTTGGGGGAAATTGTGGTGAAGGGGAAAAGTCAATCCCTCAAGGTTTATGAGTTATCTCAGACCACCCCGCCCCTACGGGGCACCCCTCCGAAGGAGGGAAATTGATGGGGGTTAAAATTCCCCTCCCTTGGAGCCCTTGGAGGGGTGGCAGGCGCAGCCTGACGGGGTGGTAAATTTCACAGCGATCGTCCTGAAGGATTGACAGAGTTGAAGGGGGAGGCTGGAACCACCCCGCCCCTACGGGGCACCCCTCCAGAGGAGGGGAATTGATGGGGAAGTTTAAAATTCCCCTCCCTTGGAGGGGTGGCAGGCGTAGCCTGACGGGGTGGTAACATTTAGCCAATCCAAGAATGCGCTGAAGCTTGTATGCGTGACACTCAAAAATATATGTCTCTGCCCTATAACCCAGCCCTCAAAGAACGGGCCAGAGCATTGCGACGTGCTGGGAATTTGGCAGAAGTTCTGCTCTGGAATCAACTGAAAAGAAAGCAGTTTTTTTGCTTAGACTTCGATCGTCAAAAGATCATTGGTCACTACATTGTGGATTTTTACTGTGCTGAAAAGGCTGTAGTGATCGAAGTGGATGGCAGTAGTCATGACGATAAGGTTGAGTACGATGCACAGCGGGATGCTTTTTTGATGGGGTTGGGTCTTACTGTTATTCATCTGCGGGATGGTGATGTGAAGCAGAATCTCTCGGCAGTTATGGAGTTTTTGCGGAGTCATCCGGCTTTGACCACCCCGTCAGGCTGCGCCTGCCACCCCTCCAGAGGAGGGGAATTTTAAACTTTCTCATTAATTCCCCTCCATTGGAGGGGTGCCCCAAAGGGGCGGGGTGGTTCAGTCCAGATCCGCTTCGATCGCTGCCATGCGGGTTTCCAATTGTTCTAACGATCGCTTTAAGCGCACCTGATCCGTGGGATTTAACGTAACGGAGAGTTGATCCGATACGGCTTGATATTCCTCCGCAAGCTGATCCAACTCCCGCTGCAGACGATCGCGTCGTAGATGTTGCACTCTAGATAATCCAGTGACTTGATAGCCAGTCCCCCCAGCGATCGTTTGGGTGGCGCTACCTGTAGGGGGTTTCGGGAGGGTCTGTAACTCTGCTTCAAACTGAGCAATTTCTTGCTTCAAATCTACAATCTGTTGCCGGATCCGTACCTTCTCTTCTAGGGGCGCGAGGGCAACGGCTTTTTCTTTCCCTGACAATTGTTCATAGAGCAGGTTTAAAATCTGTTGTAAATCCGCAGAGCGATCGGGCATGGTTATAGTCCCTTAACTTTGCTCAATTATAGGAGAGGAGCAGAAGTTTACCGTCGCCAGATTGCCAAACCTCAGCGATCGCTGAATTGTGATCTTTTCAGAAACCCAAGAATTGCCTACACTGCTGTAACTAGGTGTTTGTACTTGGGGTACCACCTGGGTCTAGTCCTTCATTGCTCATCGAAATGTCCATCTCTCTCGATTCTTCCCCTACCTCGGATCCGTCTAAGCCCAGCCCAACCTGCAGTATTGCCTTGGCGGTGGAAGGGATGAAATGTGCAGGCTGCGTCAGTGCGGTGGAGCGGCGCTTGCGTAAGCAACCAGGGGTATTCGCCGCTTCGGTGAATTTGGTGACCAAAGTTGCGGCGGTGGACTATAACCCGGAGCAGGTCACGGGGGAACAGTTGGCAGAAACCTTGACGGCGATCGGCTTTCCTAGCCAGCGTCGGGATCAACAGCCTTCCGCTCCACTGGGGGATGATGGAGAAGCGGCGGCCCGGGAGCGCTTTTTAGGACAACTCACTCAACTCAGCATTGCGATCGTTTTACTAATTTTTTCTAGCATTGGCCACCTGGAAGCGTGGCTGCAATGGCAAATTCCCCTTTTAGATAGCTTAGAACTCCACGGACTTCTGGCCACCCTGACCCTCTTGTTCCCAGCCCGCCCCATTTGGATCAATGGCTGGCAGGGGTTACGTCATGGCATCCCTAATATGAACACCCTGGTGGGACTGGGGGCTTGGAGTGCTTATTTAGCCAGTAGTGTGGCCTTTTTCTTTCCCCATTTACAGTGGGAGTGCTTTTTTGATGAGCCAGTAATGTTATTGGGCTTTATTCTCCTGGGGCGAACCCTGGAAGAACAGGCCCGGTACGAAGCGGGATCTGCCCTGCGGAAATTGCTCCACCTCTGTCCGGCGCAGGCCAAACTCCTGGTGTCTGCCACTGCGGCCAACCTCAACGAACTACCGGAAGACACGTTACTCAATTGCCACGTCATGGAAGTACCCAGCGATCGTCTCCGGGTGGGGGAATGGGTGCGGGTGTTGCCGGGGGAAAAATTTCCCATAGATGGTCGCATCCTCGTGGGCCAAAGCACAGTGGATGAGTCAATGCTGACGGGAGAATCTTTGCCCGTAGTGAAACGATCGGCGGAGGGCCCAGCGGGTCAGGTCAGTGCAGGGACTTTAAACCTCTCTAGTGTTTTGATTGTAGAAGCCACCCAGGTGGGCTCAGAAACTACCCTAGCTCGCATTATTGAATGGGTAGAAACAGCCCAATCCCGCAAAGCTCCCATTCAGCGTTTAGCGGATACGGTGGCGGGCTACTTCACCTATGGGGTCATGACCTTGGCTCTGTTGACCTTTGGCTTTTGGTGGGGTCTGGGAACCCGCTGGTGGCCTGGGGTACTTGAGGGCGCGACGGGGGGCATGATGATGGGGCATGAGTCCATGGTGGTTTCCGGTACAACGTCCCCCCTCCTCCTCAGTCTCAAATTAGCGATCGCTGTGTTGGTGATTGCCTGTCCCTGTGCCCTAGGCTTAGCCACGCCAACGGCACTCCTAGTCGGGTCTGGCTTAGGGGCAGAGCGGGGTCTCCTGATCCGAGGGGGAGATGTCCTAGAAAAAATTGAATCCCTGAAAACGATCGTCTTTGATAAAACCGGCACCCTCACCACCGGCAAACCGATCGTCACTCATTTGGGAGTTGTAGCGGAATCCGGTTCAGAACCGATTTCCGAAACAGAACTCTTGCACCTAGCCTTTAGCGTCGAAACCGGAACTCAGCACCCCCTCGCCCTCGCCATTCAAACCCATGCTCGACAACAAAACCTCGTTCCCCTCCCCGCCACAGAATTTCACACCGAGCCGGGGTGTGGCGTATCCGCCCTCATTCACGATCGGTCGATCCGCCTCGGCCATCTAGACTGGCTACAGGAACAGGGAGTCTGCGTTGATACCGCCCCGGCAATAGCCACCGATCTCGCCCACCAAGGACAAACGATCGTCTTTGTGGCCCAGGATCAAACCCTGCTAGGCTTTATTGCCGTTGCCGATCCCCTACGTCCCGAAGCCCCCGCCGTGATCCAAGCTCTACGCCAGCAAGGATTAGAGGTACTCCTACTGACGGGCGATCGCCAAGCCACTGCCCTCAAAATTGCCGCAGAGTTGCACCTTCCCCCAGAAGCCGTCATGGCGGAAATCCGGCCCCAGGAAAAAGCAGAACAGATTCAACGCCTTCAAGCCCAGGGGGGCGTAGCCATGGTGGGGGATGGCTTAAACGATGCTCCCGCCCTCGCCCAAGCCACCGTCGGCATTGCCTTAGACTCCGGCACCGACGTGGCCATGGAAACCGCAGAAATCGTCCTGATCGGTCACCGGGACGGTGGCATTCTCCAGCCTGTTTTAGAAGCGATCGACTTGGGCAAAGCCACCCTGCAGAAAATTCGCCAAAACCTTTTCTGGGCCCTGGCCTACAATACCCTTGCCATTCCCATCGCTGCCGGGATCCTCTTGCCTTCCTCTGGGTTTACCCTCAGCCCCGGCATGGCGGGGGGACTGATGGCTTTTAGTTCCGTCACCGTAGTCACCAATTCCCTCCTGCTACGGCGATCTATATCGCCTTCCTGACCTCACGATCTAGAGTATTTTCAATCCAGGTATTGATACTCACTCCCTCGCGCTTTGCAATTAAGAACAGTTTGCGATGAAGCTCTGGATTAGTCCGCAGTTGGAGTTTTCCAGAGAACGGTTTCTCCGGATTGCGTCCCAACTCGGCACAAAACGTCAGGTATTCTTCAACGGAATCTTGAAAGGCCTGACGGGCTTCCTCGATCGTTTCTGCTTGGAAGGTAATGACATCATCAATATCAATCACTGTTCCAAACAAGATGTTTTCATCAGTATCAACTTCGAGGAGTCCAGAATAGTCTTTATACTTGAGTAAGGCAGACATAATATTTATAAGTCAGGGGAAATATTAGCTTTTCTGAGGTATTCCTGCAGACTTTTAATTGAACCTTTGTTCATAACTCTTTCAGGATGTGGTCGATGAAATGTTGCGACTCGATCATTCAGGAAAAAGCTCACTCTAGAACCTCGACCCTCACGAACAGTAGCTCCTAACGCTATCAACAAATTCTCAACTTTTTTCCACTCTAAATCTGATCTTGGCGGATGCTCAAATATATCTCGAAGTACTTTGCGATGCTTATTATTCAATTTTTTCAAGGTAGAACATCCTACTAGAAACCTCAATGAATGGGCTTTCCACTGAAAGCGGAAAAATTTAATGGAAGAGTTGGGGGGGGGG
>JBMTZC010000173.1:0-9158 GCA_049455215.1 Prochlorotrichaceae cyanobacterium | reverse complement strand
AAGTCAGTTCGTAGATTAAAGAATCCCCTTGCCTTTAGGCAGGGGAGTGTCAAAATTAAGGGCTTTAAGGCTATTGTGCCGCTGGTGCCGCTGTATTTTAACCACCCTGTATTCTGGGTACTGAATGAAGCCCGGCTGGCAACTGAAAGCGAAAAAATTCAATGAAAGATTGGGTCGCCTTAAGCCCAGCCTCTCCAGCGGTAGACCCAGATCCCAATCCGCTCCTTGAGTCCCATGGATGTTTTATAGAGGTGATCCGCGGAAGGCAAGAGATTGAGGAGGAATTGTTGGACACTAAAGTGTTGCCCCCCCAGAGAACCGATCGTTCTGAAGTCGGTGGGGGCAGGAATGGCATCGATCCCAAGTTTGGTGAAAATGGCCAGGGCACGGGGCATGTGAAAGGCGGAGGTGACTAATAAAATTCGCTTTAAGTGATTTTGATTCAATAATTTTTGGCTATTAACCGCATTTTGGTAGGTATTGAGAGAGTCCGGTTCTAGAATAAGATCTGCATCGGCAATGCCAAACAGGTGTAGGAGAGTTTGCATATCTTCTGCCTCGGAACCGATCGGGACCTCGGAGTCTGTCCACTGAATCTTGCCCCCAGAGAGTAAAATTTTGGGTGCTTTGCCCAGCCGATAAAGTCGCACCGCTTGAATGAGGCGATCGCCCGCATCCCCCAGTTCTGGATAGAGACGGGGCGGCGCAATCCCGTGGGTTGCCCCCCCTAAAACAACGATCGCATCGGCATTGGGTAAGGTTTCGATGGCGCTATAGTCCTCAAATTGTCGCTCTAGGGATCCAAGTAGGATTTTACTGCTGAAGGGGGTGCTACTAAACCAGAGCAAAACGATCGCGACGATGAGACACCCTTGAATGAAGCGATAGGGTGTTTTACGAGACTTGGGGCGCAGACAGATTAAAGCAACTAAGATGCACAGGCAGGACAAGCCGAGGGGATAAACAAAGAGCGGCAGAAGCTTAGATAAAAATAGAAACATTGCCAATTCACCGAGGGCTAACCCTTAACGAACAGGACGCGCTAAGAGCCGGGCTGCCAGAACCCCGCCTAAAAAGCCAAAGAGGTGAGCTTCCCAGGAAATCCCCCGTTGTTGCCAGGGCAGAATGCCCCAGACCAATCCCCCATAGAGGCAAAAAATCATAATCGAAAACAGGATAGAGCTAGCACTGCGCTCAAAGTATCCCCGCAGCAGCAAAAACCCTAAGTAGCCAAAAACTACACCACTGGCCCCAATGTGAACCGTACCGGTACCGCCAATGAGCCAGACCCCCAAGCCTCCAACCACCACACTAATGATGCTGACCCACCAGAAATCTTCGGTGCGCCGCAGCATTACAAACCAGCCCAGGGTGACTAAGGGCACCGTATTAGCAATTAAATGACGAAAACCACCATGCAAAAAAGGAGCCAGGGGAATGCCCACTAAGCCACTTAACTGACGAGGGTGAATCCCCAATTGATTTAAATGATCGCCCAGTACCACCACATCAATGATTTCCAATCCCCACATGATGCCAACGATCGTGACGAGGATCATCGCCTGGGTCTGAAATTCTTCAACAGCGGAATTCCTGGAAACGGGATCTCCCATAATTTAAGCTTCCAAAGCAACGGTGGAAATGAACACGATCGCTATTGTAGTCTCGATTCAAGGATTCCACCCATCCAGATTCAGGTTCAAGGGCAATATAGCCCCGTTGTTCATCAGTCACCTGTGACGATCGGGTGACGATCGGAGAAAGCGATCAGCTTGATTAGTTTTGGATCCTTCACGCGATGACAGTGGTAGGAGTGGGACTGCTTAGAGCGACGACTTAGAGCTTACTGAGAACTTCCGCCAACAGACTACCGGGAACCTGATTGAGGGCACGATTTTGACCCGCTGTTCCCCACGCTTCATAACAGGTGCGGATGGTTTGTACCACTGCTGTGAGGGCGGTTTGGTACAGGTCAGGAATGGCTTGCCAGCCTTTGAGGGCCTGCAGGTGATGGTGCAGGGCGGAGGCCAGTTGATTTTCCGACGGTTGAAAGGTTTCGTTCTTAGGATCCTTGAGCATTGCGCTTTGGTAGAGGATTAAGCCTAAATTATTGTGGGTGGCATAGCGATCGAAACTGAGGGCGGTGGGATCACTGGTGTTGACTCTATCGGCTGCTTTCAGAGCCGATTGATAGGCTTCGATGCTGAGCTTGAGATAGGATCGTACCGTGGCGGTTTGATCTCCAGCAAGGTTGGCGAGGTGCCAATAGGCGGTGCCCAGATTATTTTGGGTGGCGGCATAGGCCGCGGCGGCGGTGTCAATGGTGCGGAAGCGCAGGGCACTTTGGTAGGCGTTCACCGCTAAGAGTAACCAATCCCGGCGATCGGGTTGGGTATGGCTTTCTGCTGGTGAAAGACCGAAGGTGTCCACTGCGTTACATTGCGACAAGTTCCAGTAAGCCGTCCCCAAATTATTCTGAATCATGGCATAGCTATTGGGCTCCCGATCGGGACGGTAATAGCGGAGGGCTTGATTGTAGGCATTGATGGCTTGCTTGAGGTTTTCCGTCATGTCGGTATGCTGTGCCAAGTGCCAGTAGGCAGTGCCTAAATTGTTTTGGGTGGCCGCAAATTTGAGGGGGTCAGTATCAGGACGACGGTACCGCAGCGCCGCTTGGTAGGCCACCACTGCTTTTTGTAAGTGGGACAAGGCTTCGCCCCATTGCGCTAAATCACTAAAGACCGTGCCCAAATTGTTTTGGAGCATGGCATAGGAGCGGGGATGTTGCTGTTCATCTATTTTTTTCAAACCCAGTTGATAGGCTTGCACCGCTTGTTGTAAATATCCCTGGGCATCACTGCCCTCCAGGGGGGTGCGGGAGGCTAGCCAATAGAGGGTGCCCAGATCATTGAGAATATCGGGCCAGACGACATCGCCCATTTCCTGAGGGGAGACTTCACTAAAACAGAGCCACTCCAACACCTGCTCATAGGCTGCGATCGCTCCCAGGAGAGTCTCTGCCTGGGAATCGCCCTGTTCAATTTGTTGGCGGTAATAGCGCCCTAGGTTGAGGTGGGCTTGGGCCATTTGGGCCAGGGGAGCCTCTTGCGATCGTAAAAGTTCAATTTGGGCTTCCAGTTCTGCCAAACTCAGGGAGCGCGGGGGCATGGGATCCAATGCAGAGGGTAAGGGATCCTCCTCCACGAAGAAGTCTTCTTCCAGCAGTGTGTCTTCCTGCGGTTCTGCCGTTGCGTTGGCGCTGGAGGCGGGGTAAACGATCGGCTCTCGGGCAGCAGTGATTGTTGCTTCGGTATGATGTTCTACCGCTGTTCCAGAGCTAGCGCTCTCATGGCTAGTGCGGCTAGACGTTACCCAAGCAACCCCAAAACCCATATCCTCCGGCTCTTCGAGTAATACGGCTTGATCCTGCTCTAAGGCGGCTAGATCTTGTTTGAGGATCTCTTCTAATTCTAAATATTGCTCCATATCCAGTCCCTGAGGGGGGGGAGATGTGGGGGAGTGACTGGGTGACGGAGGGGCAGTGGGGGGAGTCGTCGCCGTGACCGGAGTGGCCGGAGTGTTAACGGGTTCCGGCTCCTCCGGGGCAACGGGTTCCGGTTCTGGAAATAGCCCTGGATCGAATAAATTGGAGAGGAGGGGGACGGGATCTCCGGCAAATTCAAAAATTCCCGTACTCCAGTTCCAACATTCTGGGGCTGCCTGCTGTAAGGTGTTGGCCCAGGGACGAGTGACCCACAAGACAACGGAGCAGTTTAAGCGGGGTAAATTGCGTTCAATTGTTCTCAGATAACTTAAAAAGAGACGCTGAATCGCAGGATTTTGTCGGGTTAACCCTTCAATCCCCAACACTTGAAAGCCTAGTAGGTTCCCCTGTTGAAGTGCTTGGGGATGTTGTTGCAACCAAGTGGCTATTTGTCCCACTGGATTAGGGTCTGTTAAATCTAACAATAAGCTAATAAATTGCTGAGGACTGGAGCGATCGGATCCACTACTAATCTCCATCAGTTCCGTTTGTAACTGCATTGCCAAATTGTTGCGTAGGTTCAGGTTATCGCAAATGGCAATAAAGAACTGACGACGCAAATTCAGCCCCACCGCCATTTTTAAGTGGTGGTAAGTCTGTTGATTATGGTGATGAATGGCTTGAGTCGCGGAGTCCTGATGAGAGAGGTCAGACATAGGAGCGCTCGGGGAATTGAGTGGGGTCAAGGATCTCCCCAGTTGGGATCCCTTGGAGGGAAAACCGGTCTTCGATCGGGTTACCGATCGCGAAGGCTGGGCAGACCGAGAACCGAGAGAAGTGAGTGGAGAAGAAGTAAGCGTGGCCACAGCAGTGCTTTAGTTGTAGTGCAATAAACCCAAAGGGCTGGGGGTAGCTGAATCTTCAATCTCGAAGAGGGTGCATCCCTAGCTTACTCTTTTCTTTCGTCCCTTGTGCTGATCATCAGGATCTATAAGCCCAAAGCTTAGGGGGCACCATCCATTCCATCTAAACAAGCTGAAGATATTGCACCACCACGGTTGCCACGATCGCCCAACAAATAGCAAGGATCTGAAACTTTTGTATTCGCCGCTTAGAGCCATCTCCTAGGGCAAATCGAGATGCCCAACGGATGTTCTAATTTTTATGAGTACTTCGCGTCCCAAGCGATAGAATTAAGATTCTCAAGGCTATTCCTTACTCTACGTCTCGGTTGATCATGGCTGAAACTTCCTCCCATTCCCCCGTATGGATTTATGACACCACCTTGCGCGATGGCGCTCAGCGCGAAGGACTTTCCCTGTCTCTAGAGGACAAAATTCGCATTGCCCAGCAGCTTGATCACCTGGGAATTCCCTTTATTGAGGGAGGATGGCCGGGCGCAAATCCTAAGGATGTACAGTTTTTCTGGCAAGTGCGAGAACAGCACCCCCTCAGTCAATCTCAGTTAGTGGCTTTCTGTTCGACCCGGCGGCCCCAGCGCAAAGCAGCGGACGATCAACTCCTGCAAGCCATCTTAGCGGCGGGTACCCATTGGGTCACGTTGTTTGGCAAGTCCTGGGATCTTCACGTTACAGAAGGATTGAAAACGAGCCTCGAAGAAAATATAGCGATGATTGCGGACAGTATCCAATATCTCCGATCGCAACAACGACGAGTGATTTATGATGCGGAACATTGGTTTGATGGCTATAAACACAACCCGGACTATGCCTTAAAAACCCTGGAAGCAGCCCTAGAGGCGGGAGCCGAATGGATTGTCCTGTGCGATACCAATGGGGGCACCTTACCCCATGAACTGGGCGCGATCGTTGCGGCGGTGAATGAAGCCTTCCATTTTGCGACGGAGATTCCCTCCATCCTGGATCCCCTGCCTACACCGGGTCTAGGCATCCATACCCACAATGACTCAGAAACCGCCGTCGCCAATGCGATCGCTGCGGTGATGGGGGGAGCCCGGATGGTGCAAGGAACCATGAATGGCTACGGTGAGCGCTGTGGCAATGCCAACCTTTGCTCCTTAATCCCTAACTTGCAATTGAAGCTCGGTTTTAATTGCCTTACGCCGGAGCAACTCACTCACCTCACCCCCAGCAGTCGCCTCATCAGTGAAATTGCGAATCTGGCCCCAAACGATCACGCGGCCTATGTGGGACTCTCTGCCTTTGCCCACAAAGGGGGGATTCACGTTAGTGCGGTGGCCAAAAATCCCCTCACCTATGAGCACATCACCCCCGATCAAGTGGGCAATACGCGGCGTATCGTCGTTTCCGATCAGGCGGGACTCAGTAACATTTTGGCGAAAGCCCACTCTTGGGGACTGGAGTTGGATAAGCAGGATCCCCTCTGTCGTCAACTGCTCGATCGCTTAAAAACCTTAGAAAATCAGGGTTACCAGTTTGAAAGTGCGGAAGCCAGTTTTGAACTGTTGATGCGAGAAGCGATGGGCAATCGCCCGCAGTTTTTTGAATTATTAGACTTCCAAGTTCATTGTGTCACTCGCACTCAGGGCGAGAACAATTCCGGCATGGATGCTTGGGCCACCGTGAAGATCAAAGTTAACGGTGAGGAGGTCTTGGCTGCCGGGGAAGGGAATGGCCCTGTGTCTGCCCTCGATGCTGCACTGCGCAAGGCCCTGCTCAAAGGCTATCCCCAGGTCGAACAATTCCACCTGACGGACTACAAAGTGCGTATTTTAGATGGCACGACCGGCACCGCTGCCCGTACCCGTGTCCTCATTGAGGTCAGTAACGGTCAGCAACGTTGGATTACCTTGGGGGTTTCGACCAATATTATTGAAGCCTCCTATCAAGCCCTGGTCGAAGCGATCGAATATGGGCTGTTGCTAGACAGTGAAGTTGCTGAACCCAGCGAAACTGCAGCGGAATCTCCGCAACGGGACAAGTTAGCAAGCCGCTAGGGGGGTATCTGCTGAAGCGTTTGTCAAACTTTCGTGAACATCAAATTTTTTTGAATCACTTTACGGGGTAAGCCTCTCTTTCTGGGGGACAATTGGGAGTATACTGCTGGAAATTCCCGAGTTTACCCGGAGTGCATTCCCATGCCTAAAGCGATCGCCTTGCAGAACACTTTTCTCAAAGCCAAATTGCTCGGCTCTGAAGATTTAAAAGACTCAGAGAAAATTTTTGTTCCCAAAGATCATGTTTTTTACGTTGTCACCTGCGCTCCAGCTCGTAATCAACACTACGAACTGGAATTAGCGTCAGGCTTACCGGCCCGAGATGGCAAGACTCAACTTCAGAATGTTTTTGGTTATATTCCCCACATTGATGTGGAGGGAGCAGAAACCTCAACCATCATGAAATTGCCCGTTAAATACTGTTCTCAACTGGATAACGATCCGTCAATCTTTGGTCCCGGCTGGCGACAGTGCAACACCACCAGCAATACCATGTTGGCGGATTTTCTGTTGAAGGGTGAACTGAGTCGTCAGGCCAAAGCCCAAGGCTATCCTGAACCGGAATCCGTCTATATGCGCATCGTGCAAAAATATGGCGATACGACGGATCACGGTGCTCAAACCAAGGCACTGCGGGACTTAAAAATTGAGTCTTATTTTAGTTATTCCCTCTCCCCAAAAGATGTCTTAATGTCTCTGCAGAAGGGCATTCCCGTCGTGGTGGGGTTTGCCTACAAAAGTAGTGGTCATATTTGTATTATTGTCGGTTACGACCCTGCGAACCAAGACTGGTTAGTTCACGATCCCTATGGCACCCGCCACGGCGCTAGCAATTCCTATGATGTTGGCGTGGGTGGTGAATACGATCGCTATACTAATGCGGTCATGCAGCAAATCTTCTGGGATCAGGGGAGCGAAGCAGGCTGGGGACGTATTGTGACCAGCGTTAACGGCCAACCGACGGGATTACCGACGGGGCTCTAAGCTCAATACTTACTGCGGAGCAGGGGATTTTGATCCGATCGTTTAAACGGTGGAAGTCCCCTGTTTCCCGCTATCTACTGATCTGAAAGAACCTGAAAAAACCACAAACTTTGCCGGATCCACCCGTCATTATTAATTGAGATTAATTAAGGTTTCCCAGACTAATCCAGAAACCAAAATCCATTGCGCCGCCAATGTTGTTCCCTAAGGGCGTGGCTCATTTCCTGAGGGGTGATCCATCCTGCTTGAACAATGATTTCTCCAAGGGGTTGAAAGGTTTCCCGTTGCCGTTTCAAGGCAATTTCTAATTGTTCTGCCGTTATGTAATTGTGTTTAACCAAAATATCGCCCAAAAGGATTTGCTGATTCTCTAAGGCCTTATCTAAATCCTCTTGAGAAATCATGCCTTTTTCCACCAATAATTCCCCTAGGCGCTTCTGAGAACTAGACTGTTCTTTCAGTAATTCTTCGAGTTGTTCTTCCGTTAGGGCCGAGGTTCTCAGGAAAAATTGGCCGAGGCGACTATGTTGTAATTTTTTACCCGTTCTTCTAGCTTTGACATCCGCTTGTTTATCGGTATTAATGACAGATTTAGGCGTCTGGAGTAAAGCAGATTTGGAGTTGAAGGGCAGAGAAGGAGCCAGAACCGTCTTTTCTCCTGATGAGTCTGCACCCGACGGAGACTGTAACGGTAAAGACTTTAGCGTGGGTGAAGAGACATTTTCTGGATTATAGACGCTGAGATCAAGTCTAAGGGCGGGGTCAAAGTCCTGCAGGATTGGCAGTGGCGAAGCCAAAACCCGACTGGCCGCTTCGGGAACGATATGAAATAGCTTGGCCACTACACCGGGAGCAAAGACAATCTGGTCGTTGTTCTCCAGTTGATAACTGGCGACCCGAGTTCCATTGACATAGGTTCCATTGGAACTAGGCTTTTTGGTGCGGCTATCTCCGTCCACCAAGCGATAGACAAACCCGCCCTCTTCTGAGGGCACCCGCAGTAATGTCGCGTGATTGCGGGAGACCTGTTTACCCAAAATTTGAATATCAGCCTGTTCAGATCGCCCGACTTTGTAAAGAATGCGATCTAATTGAAAGGCTCTCACGCCTTGCAAATCTTCAACAACTAAAACATTGACTTTGTTTTCGGATAGCAGACTCATATTAATGAGGGTAAAGCGATCGTTTCACTACAAGTAAACCTGATGTCAATACTGAATTATGGCACTTGCTATTGAGCAGAGTAGAGCCTAGGGGGGCTTTGCATTAAAACATCCCAGGAAAATTTGCACAGGTAGCACAAGATGTCTTGCAGATACTACCATCATACCCCGAGTTCTCTAGAAAGTTCTCTCTCTTTTCTGAGACTTCGCAAATCCGAGATTATACGTAAGGGTTTCTCAAAAAATTCATAATTCTCCTGAGGATCCACTCAAGAATAGAAATCATGGCAGGCCGGTGTCCGTCCGCCACAAATCAGTACCCCCCTTAATCCCCCCTTGCAAAAGGGGGAGACTCCAATCCTATCCTTCCCCTTACCAAGGAGAAGTTAGAAGGGGTTTGACAATAAGTGAACTTAAGCCAAGGAGTACTAGGATCTGAAAACCTTCTGTATCTATAATGCTGTATACACCGTTGAGCTATACATTCTGGTTGACACTCCCCTGCCTAAAGGCAAGGGGATTCTTTAATCTACAAACTGACTTGCCCTGACAGGATTGCTCCAGCCAAAGTAGAGGTCGGTTCTCCTAA
>JBMTZC010000172.1:0-9307 GCA_049455215.1 Prochlorotrichaceae cyanobacterium | reverse complement strand
ATTCCCAGGTTACCTCACTATCTTGAGACTTAACACAAACCTATGCGGAACTAGAAATATTCATAGACGATCGCTCCGGCAGAATCTGTCATCACGGTATTGCGATCGGGATCGAGGCTGGTAACCCGAGCCTGAATCCAGGTGGTTCCCGGTGGTATCACTTCACGCTGGGAACGAGTGAACTTTTCAATGGGGGCAATACCGCCTCCCACTAAAGTCCAACCGGGCTGATAGTGGTGCTGATCAGAGGGCTCAATGATAGCAATATCCAGTCCCCGATCCAGCCCTAATAGGTGTGATGCTACGGTAATCCCGGCTGCCCCTCCCCCCACAATGACGATTTGGTGCTGCTTTCCCGAGGGGGATGGAGATGCAAAATTCTGGGGAGACTGATCTGATTTCTGGATGGATACCATGATTCGTGTGGATAACAGAGAGGAGACGATCGTAATTCTAACTATATTACTACTTGTCGATACACTTATGGAATTAGAATCCCTCGACAAATCCCAAACGGGTTTCCCGTTGTAACACAGAGCAGGGGCACTTCGCACCCCATTCCTCGGTCTTAACCTGAGTTCGACAACCAATGATGTGCTGAAAGAAAGGCTGAGGGTTACGCTCAAGATGTTGAATTCTAAGCCCCCCAGCCATGTCCTTGATTCTATCGCGCCTTGACCTGACCCAAATCTTCTGCGACGTTGACGACTTCTATCAGGAGTTTGAGCGGCTCTGCAAGCGCGCTATCCCTCGCCTGCCATGCGATAGAAAACCGAAACGCTATTTGAGCGGGGTCTGGATCTGATAACGAGACGTCGCAAAAATATGAAAAACGCGCTGATGCCCCTATTGGACAAGATTCTGCTGCGCAAACGGTCAATCATCGAGACGGTCAATGACCAGCTCAAAAATCTCTGCCAGATCGAGCATTCGCGCCACCGCAGTCCCTTCAATTTCCTCGTGAATTTGGTCTCGGGTCTGATTGCCTACTCCTACCACCCGGATAAACCCTCGCTCGACATCCCCAATGAGGAGCTAAAAGCCCTGCCACCAATTGCTTGCTAGCTGTCGAACTCAGGTTGAATAAGGTTAGTCATTAAATGCTTAGGGCGGAGGAAATGAGATACAGAACACCTACCACGTTTTAGGTCTGAAATTATCGTCGTTAACGATCGCCACCGTATCTCCCGATGGTTTAATCACAAATAGACCTTTTTTATAGGCACGACGATCGACTCCTTGATCAATTTCAATGCCCGCTATCGCACCATAGATTTGATAGTTTGTAAATTCACGAAATGCAGTTTTAAATCTAGGTAATTTCTCTAGAAATTCATCTAAATCATCCTGGGAAAAGCGAGATTTACATTCCACTAAAACAACATCCGTAGAATTGACCCCTAAAATGTCAATTTCCATAGTTTTCCCGATATCTTCTGCCCTCAGGAAAGTATGTTCAAGGTGAATGCCTTTACTCTCAAATAGTTTAATCACAGCAGGTCTCACCAACTCCTCAACAAAACGCCCCCAACGACTGGTGAGGTTATTGACCGCAGTATTGGCAGCAGTAACCAATTTTTCCAACTCCGCATGACGACGATCGTTTTCAGCTTTAGATTCAGCAAACAGCCGATCCCACTCAGCGGCACGGCGCTCAGTTTCTTCTTTTTGCCGTTCAAAGAGTTGGAAAATATCTTCTAAGGTAATGGGGGTACTCATTGGTGGGATCTCACGAGAACACCGCTATTTTAGCATTGCAGTAAAGGAATCAACTGCTACACAACGGGGCAAAAACGATCGAGCTTGCACTATTCATCGTGCTAAATCTCGATCTACCACGATGGGCTCCTGCTCATAGGCAGATTGAAATCGTTTTATCATTCTGGTTGCAGACCTCAGGAACTCCATCATGAACACAAATGATTCTCTTTTCTCCAGGATTACCTTAGCTGAGGGTTTACTGGAATACATCAGTTCTCATTCCCCTGACCTTGTGTCTGCTGGTTTGTACCTGAAACGGCTGAAAAAAACGATCGCGACGATCGCTACCCTTTTGGCGGCTGCCACCCCGGTCTCGGCCCAGAGTGAGGGGGAAACCTTTGTGCATTTATTTGAATGGCGTTGGCAAGATGTTGCCCAGGAATGCGAGACGTTTCTAGCGGATGCTGGTTATCACGGTGTGCAAGTTTCTCCGCCCCAAGAACACATTACCGGCTTTCCCGAGGGGGATCCTTGGTGGACTCGCTATCAGCCCGTGAGTTATCAGTTACAGAGTCGCAGTGGCTCTGCAGCAGCGTTTACGGAGATGGTACAGCGGTGCCAACAGGTGGGAGTACAGGTGTATGCAGATGTGGTCTTCAATCACATGGCGGCGGGGTCTGGGATAGGAACTGCGGGGACGGTCTATGGCGATCGTTTTTACCCGGCCTACAGTCCCCTCGATTTTCATCGTCCCTGTGACATTCAACCCGAAGATTATTTAAACGATCGTTGGCGAGTACAACACTGTGACCTAGTAAGTTTGCCCGATTTACGAACCGAGTCCCCTCGGGTGCAACGGCGCGTTGCAGCCTATCTCAATGATTTACTGCAGATTGGGGTGGCGGGTTTTCGGCTCGATGCCGCTAAACATGTTCCCTCGGAGGACATTCGTCGCCTCTTCGCCCAGGTGCAGGGAGAGCCGTTTGTGTTTCAGGAGGTCATTGATCCGGGCTATGAAGCCATTTCTGCCCAGGAATACTTGGACAATGGTTGGGTGACAGACTTTCAATATGGCAAAGTGATGGGGCCGTTATTTCGGCAGGGACGCTTAGCGGATTTGTCGTCCTGGAACCCGAGCTTACCGTCTGGCCACGCGATCGTTTTTATTGATAATCACGACAATCAACGGGGCCACGGCGGGGCCGGGAATGTGCTTACGTTTGCGGAACCCGATCTCTATACGTTAGCTACGGTTTTTATGTTGAGCTATCCCTACGGCTATACCCGGGTTATGTCCAGTTACCACTTTGACGGGCAAACGGAGGCGGGGCCACCGCAGCAGCCTGTCCATGAACCGCAAGGACTGAACTGTGGCAGCATAACCTGGCAATGTGAGCATCGCTGGCCAGCGATCGTGGGAGCCGTAAAGTTTCGTCGTGCCACCCAGGCATACCCTGCGGTGACCCGGTGGTGGGATAACGGCAACAATCAAATTGCCTTTGGGCGGGGGAATCTGGGACACCTCGTCATCAATCGGGAAACCACTTGGATGGCAGAAACGATCGCAACTGATCTGGCTCCCGGAGACTACTGTAATGTTCTTGCGGATCCTCAAGATCCCTGCGAAACCTTTCGGGTGGATGCCCAAGGAAAAATGGTGGTGCGTCTTGCTCCCCTCAAAGCGATCGCCCTGCTGAAAACCGTTCAGCCCTGAGGTTCGGTCAGACAATCTTTTATGCACTTCAAGTTTTGCTCCCCACCTGATCAGTCCTCCCTATGTCGCGCTGTCATGAAAAATGGTGTAATAAGGTTGACACACAGGAAAGCTTTGGGGTAACCAAAGGAATCTCTGCCCATACCCGTAAGGTTGGGGGAGAGAATGTCACCAGGGATGACCAACTGCAGGCGGCGGAGTCTTAGCCCACTCTGTCGTTACGTTGTTTCGCTATCCGTAGCCAACTTATCAGCCTATTGCCAACAGTGTCGTGAGTGTACATCACCTGCAACACTGTCCAGCATTCGCAGGGGAACTAGAGATGAACACACTGACACAGTATTCTAACTTATCAATTTTGCAACACTTACTCCCGGAGGATCAGGAACTGTTGCTCTCTATGGCGGAAGAAGTAGCCTTTAATGCTGAGGAGATCATTATTCGAGATTCTGACTTGTCGGCTGATTTCTATGTGCTACTGCAGGGGTGGATCACCATTGAACTGGAAATTGCTGATATTGATGTTTCCTCATTTGATGCTGATGCCGCTATGAACTTAGATCGATCGGAACTGCCGCACAAAGTCGAAGCTACGGTTTTACGGGCGGGAGAGCCTTTTGGCGACATGGCTTTTCTGGAACGTAAACGCCGCTCTGCAGATGTCCGTGCCCTCACCCCCGTAACAGCCCTCAAGTGGAATGCCGATGATCTGAATACCCTATTTGAGTCTAATTACCGTTTGGGGTACCTATTTATGAGAAATTTAGCGACCTTGCTAGCCCGACGGATCCGCGACGTTGACCTCAAATGGCGCAGAGCATTGTAGGCGGTTTATAGTGCAAAGGACACCTCAATTCCTTGTGGTAGGCGGCTGCGCGTCCCGACCCGATCCCCACTCTTGCATAGACAGAGAAACTCCGTTTTGGATTTTTCGAGGTGTCCAATACAAATATTTGTTAAAATATTAAGAAAATTAGGTGTGGAGAAGCCCATTGGGTTGAAATCTCCATGGGGCTCTGATTTCTTTATCCCACTGCTAGGAAAGTCTCTTCGCGCTCTAACTGCGATTTGCAAAGCACCTGGCACCTAAAATGACGCGATTCTAAAACTAACGAGTGTTTCCGTGTTTGAACGCTTAAAACAAGATTTAAAAAATGACTTGATTGCTGGTTTGCTAGTGGTGATTCCCCTCGCCACAACAATCTGGCTAACCACGACGATCGCATTGTGGGCCGTCACCTTTTTAACTCGTATTCCTCGCCAATTAAATCCCTTACTGGATATTGATCCCCTTTTGGGCAACCTCTTCAACCTCATGATTGGGTTGACGGCTCCCTTGCTCTTTATTTTACTAATTGGCTTGATGGCCAGGAATATCGTAGGGCGCTGGCTCCTGGATCTCGGGGAGCGGATTCTCCAGGGTATTCCCCTAGCGGGTGCGGTGTATCGCACCTTAAAGCAATTACTAGAAACCATTCTGCGGGATAGCAAAGGGCGGTTCCGTCGGGTTGTTCTCTTGGAATACCCTCGCCCAGGACTTTGGGCCGTGGCTTTTGTAACCGGTGATGCCGGAGCCCCCCTGCAAGAACATCTAGAAGAACCGATGCTCAGTGTCTTTATCCCCACCACCCCAAACCCCACAACGGGCTGGTATGCCCTCGTGCCCGAACAGGAAGTGATTGATCTGCAACTGTCCGTCGAGGATGCCTTTAAAATTCTCATTTCTGGCGGCATTGTCTCCCCAGGGGCCCTGGCTACCCCCCGGGAGGGACGTAATGAGGTAAAATCCCCTTCGCCAGAGGTTCTTTTGCCTCTGATGCAGACTTCCCTTCACCTTGAGAACGAAGCCTAATGCAACCCCGCCGCCTTGCCCGTGAACTGGCCCTCTTAACCCTAGGGCAAATTTCCGCTGATGCAGACTTAAAAGGTCTGGCCGACTTTGACCAAATTCTGGCAGGAGCGGTGACGAGTCTGACCCAGGAAGCCCAGGAAACCTTAGAAACGGCCATCACAGAGTTACAGCAGGGAGACAAACGGCTATCGGATAGTGAAATTCGTACCAATAATCTGCCCAGTGCCCGGGCCATGGTTCAGGAAGCGATCGATTTAACGGAAAAAGCCATTAATCGTCTCAGTATCGCCTTAGACCTGCCCCAACTCCTGCAAATGGCCAATCAGGTGGAAGTACGGGATTATGCCCTGGAAATTAGTCAACAGGTCAAGCAGAACCGCCCCAAGTTAGATGAGGTGCTCAATGAATCCATGACGGATTGGACCCTCGATCGCTTGCCCCATATTGATCAAGATATTCTGCGGATGGCCCTAGCAGAAATCACCCTCTTGGGGGTTCCTCACCCCGTCGCCATTAGCGAAGCCGTCGAACTGGCCAAACGCTATAGTGACGATGAGGGCCGTCGTTTAATTAATGGGGTACTGCGCCGCGTCTTGAAAGCGATCGGGATCGAATAACGGTTGAGGACATTTCCCTTTACAATATCTGAGAGAACCTTTACATTTCTTTATAAAACCCTATGAAAACACCCCCTCAGCCTTCCGTTACCCCTAACTTGCCCCAGCCTCGCTATGGTTTTAACCGCTATGCCGAACGGTTGAACGGCCGTGCCGCGATGGTGGGCTTTGTCATTGCCATTTTGGTGGAATACTTGACGGGCAAAGGAGTGTTGACTTGGTTGGGGTTACACTAGGAGCTGTCATCATTTAGCGCTGAAGTGTTTATACAGCAGTCGTTTCAGCCCCTAGTGATGTTTGCTGGAGCGGGCGCGGTAACCTTGATATCGCAAGGCTTTGAGACGTAATTGATGACCCGCCCTGAGGGCTATGCTATCTGGCTAGGCAATGGGGCTATGAATGTATGAGTGCTATATGAATACTGTCCTTCGTTCCTTATCTCGATCGCTTTATCACAAAAACCCCGTGAGCGGCATGATGTTAACCGCTGGGGTCGTCAATGCCCTGATCGGTGGCTCTAGCGATCGTCCGGGACTGTTTAGTTTTGGCTTAGGGGTTGTGGGTATTGCCTTAGCCATCCGCTGGATTCGCTGGCAAAGATCCCCCCTAGAGTCTTCCACAACCGCTCCTGTCTACTATTTACCAGAGCGATCGTCCCGCACCGCATTACCCCCGCTGAACCGGAAGTCGCGCAATTAAGTACCCATTGGTTAAACTAATACAGAAGGGCTTTCCACTGAAAGGGGAAAAATTTAATGGAAGAGTGCGGCGCACTCTTCCGCCTTAAGTTGATAGCCTACAGAAGATCTTGAGTTAGATCATAGACAGGGAGGAAGGATTGATGACGATCGCCCCGATACAAGACTTTGAGCAAATCATATGGCCAGAGTACATTACCCCTCCCCGTGGTGACCTCTACAGTGATGAGCCGGAATTGGAAACCTATCAACACCTGCAACAGTTAGTTTATCTACTCACCAGCCTAGAGTGGTGGTGGCGCGATCGATCCGACTTTTTTGCAGCGGGAAACCTTACGGTGTATTACAGTTCTCGGCAACGCAAGTCCGAGTATTTCCGGGGCCCGGACTTTTTTATCGTCTTAGATACGCAACATTATCCCCGTAAAAGTTGGGTGGTCTGGGAAGAGGAGGGTAAATATCCTAACGTGGTGATCGAGGTGTTGTCGGATTCCACCAGTCACATTGATAAAGGCTTAAAAAAGCAAATTTATCAAGACATTTGGCGCACGCCTTACTATTTTTGGATTGCCCCCGATGGCACGGATTTTCAGGGCTTCCATCTGGTGGATGGCCGCTACGAAGCGATCGTTCCCAATGGGGCTGGTTTACTGTGGTGTGAAGCCTTAGATTTATATTTAGGACGATTTGATCACAAACTCCGCTTCTTTACCCCCGAAGGAATCTTAGTCCCAACCCCAGCGGAGGCTGCATTAACGGAAACTGAGCGGGCAGAAGAACATCTTCAGCGGGCAGAGCAGGAAGCTCAACGGGCAGAGCAAGAAGCTCAACGGGCAGAGCAAGAAGCTCAGCGGGCTGCAGAAGCCGATCGCCGTGCCGATCGTTTAGCAGCACAATTACGATCGCTGGGGGTTGCCCCGGACGAGTACACGCCTTAAATTCTCTATCTTTGACTCATCACTGGACTGCTATGCAACCTTTACTTGGCCAATCCCAGGGGGAACTAACGGAGTGGGTTACAACCCAAGGACAACCGGCCTACCGAGGTCAGCAACTGTACCAATGGCTCTATCAACGGGGGATCCATAATCTCTCCGAAATTTCCGTATTTCCTAAACAGTGGCGGGAAACGATCGCTACCATACCGGTGGGACGATCCCTCATCCATCATCGGGTTGAAGCAACCGATGGGACGGTGAAGTATCTCCTCCAATTAGGGGATGGGGAAATTGTCGAGACCGTTGGCATTCCCAGTCGGGGACGATCGCCTCGGCTGACGGTGTGTGTCTCTTCCCAGGTGGGGTGTCCCATGGGGTGCGATTTCTGCGCGACGGCGAAGGGAGGCTTTCGGCGTAACCTTGAGGCGGCGGAAATTATTGATCAGGTGCTGACGGTGCAGGAAGATTTTGGGCAGCGGGTGAGTCACATTGTCTTTATGGGCATGGGGGAACCGTTGTTGAATATTGAAGCCGTGTTGCGGGCCATTCGCTGTTTGAATCAGGATATTGGGATTGGCCAACGATCGATGACCGTGTCTACCGTGGGCATTCCCGGTCAGATTCGTCGCCTTGGCGAACGGAATGAACCAGGTAACTTACTGCAATTCACCCTCGCCGTTAGCCTGCATGCCTCGAACCAGACATTGCGGGAACAACTGATTCCCAGTGCCAAAACCTATCCCCTCAGTGCCTTACTGCAGGAGTGCCGGGATTATGTGGCGTTAACCCATCGCCGCATCTCCTTTGAATATATTTTGTTAGCAGGGCTAAACGATCGACCCGAACAGGCCAAGGAATTGGCGCAACACCTACGGGGATTTCAAAGCCACGTTAATTTAATTCCCTACAATCCCATTTCCGAAGTAGATTACCAGCGCCCAGACGATCGCTCCATTCAGCAATTTCTAGCGGTACTCAAAGAAGCCCATATTGCCAGCAGTATTCGCTATTCCCGGGGCTTAGATGCAAATGCAGCCTGTGGGCAACTGCGTCGCAGCCGTTTTGAGAATGAAGATGTCTAGTGTTGCTAATGTTGTCTTTTCCTCGTCGTACTGATGAAGCTTAGTATTATTGTTCCCTGTTTTAATGAAGTTCAGACCATTGAAGCCGTAATTCAAACGATCAAAAATTCGCCCATCAGTAATCAAGAAATCATCATTGTAGATGATGCATCAACTCATGGTACCCGAGAATTACTGAAAACCACTTTAGCCTCTCAAGTGGATCAGGTGATTTATCATCCCCAAAATAAGGGTAAAGGTAGCGCTCTTAGGACGGGGTTTCAGTGTGCAACGGGAGATATTGTGATTGTTCAAGATGCTGATTTAGAATATAGCCCTCAAGACTATCCTACGATGATTCAGCCTATTTTAGATGGAAAGGCGGATGTAGTTTTTGGATCGAGATTTGTGGGTAGCAATCCCCACCGTGTTGTTTATTATTGGCATATGGTAGGGAATCAGTTTCTAACCACGCTTTCCAATATGTTAACCAATATTAATTTGACCGACATGGAAACTTGCTATAAAGCATTTAGACGTGAAATTATTCAATCTCTGGAAATTTGCGAAAACCGCTTTGGCTTCGAGCCAGAAATTACAGCAAAAGTAGCTAAGATGAATTGTCGGATTTATGAAGTTGGTATTTCCTATTATGGTAGAACCTACGCTGAAGGAAAGAAAATTGGCTGGAAAGATGGATTTCAAGCTATTTTTTGTATTCTAAAA
>JBMTZC010000171.1:0-9394 GCA_049455215.1 Prochlorotrichaceae cyanobacterium | reverse complement strand
ACGAGGGCATCTACCGCTGCTTGAGGGGTGATTTCGCCCTGTAAGAGCCGATGCACTTGCACAGAAATCGGGACGGAAATTTTTTCCTGGGTTGCTAACTGGATCAACACGGGGGTTGTGCTCACGCCTTCTGCGGTTCCCGCAATTTCTCCTAACACCTCAGGCAAGGATTTGCCCTGGGCCAGACCGTAGCCGACCCGATAATTACGACTGAGAAAGCTACTACAGGTGGCTAACAGATCCCCCAGTCCGGACAAGCCAAAAAAGGTTTCGGGTTGTGCCCCCAGATAGGTTCCCACCCGGATAATTTCCGTTAATGCCCGCGTCATCAATGCTGATTTTGCATTGGTGCCCAGCTTGAGACCATCACAGACTCCCACTGCAATGGCAATGACGTTTTTTAAGGTTCCCCCCAGTTCAGTCCCCAAGGGATCGGTGTTGGTATAAACCCGGAAGCGATCGGAGGCTAACACCTTTTGAACGATCGTGGCAGCGGCGGGTTGATGACTGGCGACAACGGTGGCCGCAGGTAAGCCACCCATAATTTCGTCCGCGAGATTGGGGCCTGAGAGCACCACCACAGGATGATCCGGAAAGGCTCGCTGCCAGAGGTAACTCGACGTTTTTAAGCTCTCCGCATCTAGTCCTTTGGTGGCACTGACCAAAATAGTGTTGGGAGCTAAACCAATCTGCTGGATCTTGGCAATGGTTTCGGAAACACCTTTCATGGAGATCGCCGAAACCAAAATAGAAGATTGGCAGAGAATCGACTCCAGGGAAGCTTCGCCTTGACGCGACCACAGGGAGCAAGGGGCATTGGCCTGTCCGATGAGATGGGCTAAGGCTGTGCCCCAAGCGCCACCCCCGAGGATGCCGGTAACGGGATTGCTAGGGAAATCCGCTGGGGTGAGGGTTGAGGAAAAACCGTCTTCACTATCCATGCAACTTGATGCCCTAGGACACAGCAGCAGGGGATTTAAGCGTGGTGTCGAGGGGGGCGGGATGGACGGGGTTTTCGTTGGTTCCCGTGAGCCACCAGAGCAGGAAGGCGGGGACTAACCCAAATATGACTCCCAGCAAGACCGGGAAGAGGAAGATATGATCGAGCTGAACGATCGTAATAACGGCACCAAAGCCAAAGTTAACCCCATATAACACGAGGGGCAGGATCAACTGTTGACGGCTGAGGAAAATGGGATCCTGCTTCCAAAAGAGAGAGGCAACGCTCATATAGATGGCTCCGGTGGCCATCCAACCACTGAGGTTTCGGTAGGGCATCCCGAAGAACGCACCGGCCTCTTGAAATTCCCAAAATTTGAAGGGGGCTTGGCTCATGGCGGGGTCTAAAACCAAATCCCAGGCGGTTAATAACATCATGCCCAAGACGATCGTTGCCAACACTCTGAGGAGGGGAGGAATGGCTGCTTTGCCTTGACCCCAACGGTAACTGAGACGAGTGAGGGCTGCCCCTGCCAGAACGTAGGTGGAAAAGCCCAGGTAAAACCAGGAGAGGGGAATGGTGAAGGGTACTAAACCGGCGATTTTGTAGCCTAGCCCGCTGAGGTAATGATAGTGACCAAAGGGAAAGCCCGTTGAAGTGCCGAGGAGTTCACTGCCCAAAGACAAAAAGACCGCAGGTAGCATAAAGGACAACCAGCGATAGGTTCCGAGGGTGCGATAGGCAAACAGAGACACCGTAATCGCTGCTAAGACCATGTAAACGACCCCACCACCGGACAAACTCCACTGAAACAAGGTTAAACCCTGTTCCGGAAGTGCCGTCAATACACTGGGATGGGGCAATACCCATAGCAATCCGGCAAGCCCAAAGATCATGGACATCACATGTCCAATTAGGCAAACGCGCTCAATGGTCAGTAGTCGTGTCATGAATATCCCTTTCGGTCAAACCAACAATCTAAAAGATTTAGGCCAGCGGCGATCGCCGCAAGTCTACGGGAAAGCAGTAACCTAGCTTTACCCTTTTTTCAGATTTTCCCTAGATTTTCTCGCAAAACACTAAGTTTTGTAAAGGTTTGTTCATGAACTAGGATCTAGAGGGTGGCCTAGACCTCGTTTCCGGTCTTCGCCCCTTAGGGCTGGGTGGAGCCATCTGGAAGGGTTGCGCCGGTCAAATCCGTATCCATTAAAATCGCACTGCTCATTTCGGCATTGGCGAGGTTGGCCTGGCAAAGCTTCACATCCGTCAAATCCGTTCGTCCCAGGTAGGCTTCGATCAGTAAGGCCTCCCGTAAGGTGGATCCCGAGAGGTCAGCCCGTCCTAAATCCGCTTTGTTGAGGCGGGATTTATCGAGATTGACTTGAATGAGACTGGCTTTCTGTAACTTGGCTTCGCTGAGGTTGACTTGATAGAGAGAGCTGTAGTCTAGGCAGGCACCGTTGAAATTCGTTCGCTCTAATTTGGCGCTCTTCCAGAGACTTTTTGCCGCCATAACGCCCTGTAAATTGGCATCAGACAGAATCGTTCCCGTAAGATTTGCGCCTTCGAGATTGGCTTGGGACAAGTTGGCTCGTCGTAAATTGGCTTCTCGCAAATTAGCCCCCTGCAGTTGGGCTTCACTTAAATCTACACCGCTTAAGTTTGCACCCAACAAATCGGCATGGCGCAGATCCGCCCCCCGCAAACTGGTAATTCGTTGGCTTTGACCGACCCGCTCTTCCCGCAAGTTCGCCCCCCGGAGACAGGCTCCCCGCAAAATGCTGCGATCTAAAACGGCACCTCTGAGATCAACGCTCAGTAAATTGGTATCGCTTAAGTTGGCGAGGTTCAGGTGTGCCCCGGTAAAATTTGCCCCCATTAAAATAGCCCCCTGGAGATCGCTGCGCTGAAGATTGGCGCCCGCTAAATTGGCTTGGGAGAGGTTGGCCCCCTGTAACGATGCTTTGGATAAGTCTGCCCCTCGGAAATCGGCTCGGTTGAGGAAGGCCAGTACAAAATCAGCCCCTGAGAGCTTCGCCTGTTTGAAATGAATGCCAATCAGGTCTTGGTAGCGCAGACTAATCTGATCGAGGCAGGCTTGGTTAAAGTCTACTTGACCTGCACGGTAACGCCGAATCAGAGTTTGAGTATCCATATTGCTGGGGAGTCGCTGAGGCGGGTTTAAGGCATTTTTCTGAGGCTAAAAAATAGCAGCAAAAAAGTCTACTGCTTCTTGAAGCGCCTCAATAAACCGATCAATTTCTGATTTTGTATTGTAGAAGTATAAACTGGCCCGGGCGGTGGACTGAACCTTTAATTGACGATGCAACGGTTGGGTGCAATGGTGACCCGCTCGAATAGCAACCCCGGATTGATCGAGAATGGTGGAAAGATCGTGGGGATGCACTTCCCCTGCGGTGAAGGCTGCCAGGGCCGCTCGGTTTGAACCATCCCCCTGGGGTGGAGGGCCATAGGTTTGCACCTGGGGAATGGTGGCAAGGCGCTGAAATAGGTATTGGGTTAGCTCCGCTTCGTAGGCGTGAATTTTGTCCATGCCCACTTGCTGCAAATAATCGACCGCCGCTCCCAGGGCGATCGCTTCAGCGATCGCAGGGGTTCCGGCTTCAAACTTATGGGGAACATCCGCATAGGTGGAATGATCGAGATAGACATCGGCAATCATTTCACCGCCGCCTAGGAAAGGAGGCATCGATCGCAGCAGGTCGAGTTTGCCGTAGAGAAAGCCTACCCCGGTAGGGCCGCACATTTTATGGCCGGAGGCCACTAACCAATCACAATCTAGAGACTGGACATCAATTGCTAAATGGGGCACACTTTGGCAGGCATCCACCAACACCTTCGCGCCACGATCGTGGGCAAGGGCAATGATTTGCTCTAAGGGGTTAATACATCCCAAGGTATTGGAAACGTGAACACAGGACACTAAGCGAGTGCGATCGGACAGGAGACTTTGGAAATGGTCGAGATCAAATTCTTGGGATGGGGTCAAATTAACAAAGCGCAGCACTGCCCCGGTTTTTTCAGCCATCATCTGCCAGGGGATCAGGTTACTGTGATGCTCCATCACCGTCAGAATAACTTCATCTCCTGGCTGTAAAGTACTCAGCCCCCAACTATAGGCCACTAGGTTAATGGCTTCACTGGCATTGCGGGTATAGATAATTTCTTGGGACGATCGTGCTCCGACGAATCCAGCAATTTTTTCTCGGGCCTGCTCGTAGGCATCCGTGGCACGGGCACTGAGGGTATGTACGCCCCGATGCACGTTGGAGTTATAGTCCTGATAATAATGTTGCAGAGTTTCTAGGACTAAGGTTGGTTTTTGAGAGGTGGCCGCATTATCTAGGTAGACTAAAGGGCGATCGTGAACAGTTTGCTTCAGTAAAGGAAAATCTGCTCGGACTTGATCGGCTAAGGTGGAAGGACTGAGGATCGCGGTCATAGGTAAGGTGTAGGGGGGGCACTGTCTGAGTTTGCTGTTATTCCAGGCAACCTCATTATGATTGCTTAATGTTTTATTTTCAAGACTCTGCGCCTTAAGAATCATTTGGAACCAGACGTTTCTTCATTGCTAAAGGTGAAAGATACTGTTTAAAAATCCTAATTTTTGGATCGAGAAAAATACAAAAAATATACTTTATTAGAAACTTTTGAGTTAGGATAGAGTTGAGCTACCCAGACGCAGTCAATGGAGGAATAAAGTTATGTTGGGAAATGGCTGGATTTATACAGCTTACTCCAATTCAGGAGATGGTGTACTTTATTATGTTTTAGATCGCAAGAACAATTGGTGCCCTATCAGTACTACGATTCCTAATCCAAGGCATCCCTCTCTAGATGAACATGGAATGCCTATTAGCGATACTACTCATCCAGACTATGAGCCAAAATTTATCAGTAAATTAAACCCTAATTATGATGGTGGTACATCTAGAGAAATAGATAAGTATTTACCACTGGATGCTAACGACATTCAAAATAATTTTAATCAGGCACTGTTACTCTTAGACGATCTGACATCTGTAGAAGAAGCACGAAGTCAGCAAGGTGAATATCAAAAGTTATGGCTTGATCGTGAGGTTCGTATGGAACGAGTCACTACTGTCGTAAAATATCCAGCTATTTAATTTTTCGACTACCACCTTAGGACGGAAGAGTCCGGGGCTTTGCGCCGGACTCTTCCATTGAATTTTTTCGCTTTCAGTGGAAAGCTAGTTTTTGCCAGGTTTCAGGATCGGTTTCCCTAGTTATCATCCTTGAAAATACAGTAATAACCATCTTCATCTTCTGGATCGATGTAGATATCCTCTAGGATGTCCTCATATCTAGCAGCATATTTTGGGCAATCCTCTGGGTCACTAGTCCATATTTTGCTCCTTTTATCAAGAATTTCGTCCCAATCTGGAGGAGCTGAGCGAGGTTTAATGGCTCCTGTTTGGGGAGGGAGGGTTACCGGGACATACTCTGCAATTGGAGAGGCTGGAAGTTTGGGTGTTAAAGCCCAACCAAAAGCAATCCCAAGAAGTAAGCCAATTGTCCCGCCAATTGCTCCTGACGGGGGATGAAACTGTACCGATACTCCCAGAGTAGTTAAGGAACTAGAACTACTGATTTCGTTCATTCTGTTTTTAGATACTTTTGGGGAAGTAGCTTCAAACGGCTGCTGTTGGAAGACTTCTACACTAAAAACACCCTGAATTTTGAGCTTAGCAGTATTGTCTTGAACAGCTTGAAGAACATCCGAATGCACTTTTCCTTGCAAGGCTCGAAGCTTGATCTTAAGTACACCATCATTTGTCAACTCAATCTCCCTAACTGAAATACCCTGTTTGGCAAAAGCTTGGTTGATGAGCTGCTTTAGGGCTTTTAGATCCCCATTTTTTGCGTTCTGAATGAGTTCTTTTGTCATATTTCATCAAAACCTGGATTTGAGAGGCTTGAATTTGATTATTTCTACAAGCGCATGGATCCCAGGTGCTCAAGCTTCTGAATACAAGAGCTAGCAAAATTTATAGCGTAATGGTGTCCCTGTGCCTAAAGTAGAAATACCTTTAATGAATAACAACAGAAGTATCTGCTTGAATTACGGATGAGTTCCCCTTTTCTTTACATTTTGTAATATTTGCTTCTGGTGAAGTGATCGCTAATAGATTTTTTTAGTTTCGCTTAGTCTACATCTTCCGGAGCATTGCCCAGTGATAGTAATTGAGGGGGAGAATGATCCGTGGAGACAGCAGTGCCGCAGACCCGACAAAAGGGAGCATATTGATAGGTTGACTGGTGACAATGCGGACACTCTTGGTATTGATTGAAACCACAGTGCGGACAAAAGGGATCAAGGGTATATAACCGCGCATTACATTGCATACAACGTTGTTTCTGAATGCGTTTCTTTGCCTGAATCTTAGGATTAAAAACAAAGTATTGCAGTAGTTTAATGAGTCCGAAACCCAAGAGGGGAATCGTGAAAATAAAGAGATAACTTGCAATAAACCATAATCCTCCGACGAGGGTGATGATAGTTCTTACAAGAACAGCAGCAAGGTTACTAAACTGGAGAAATTCAAAGGCTCGGACGATGAGGGGAATACAGAAAATGAGGAGTAAATGCCAGCTTAATAAGGATTGTAAACCTTTGTTGGACTGGATAGAGTGATGGTGCCATGCATAGGTTAAGCCAATGAGCGGGACGAGAAAGAGAACCTGGAGTAAAAATTGAAGATTAGGGTACCAAAAACGAGCTTTTGCATAGGAGCGTTTTAGAGTTTGGTAATGGGTAGGGTTACTTAAGGTTTCTAAATAAGCCTGAGCAGTAGGAGTTTGAGTAAGCTGAAGTTTCGTTTGATCAATTTCCTGTCGCCAACGATCGATTTCACCTTGGGCTTGTTCAATGTCACGGCGGGTTTCACCTGCACTCGAGGTGGTGATTGAATCCTGAGGATCTTGTCCAGCAATTTTTTCTAGGAGCGTAGAGTCATACTGTTGTTGCAGTTCATTAATCTTATTCTCTTGGATAATAATATTATTTTCTAGTCCTGAAATGCTGTCGATGAGTTGACGATTTTCTGGAGTATCTACCGCTTGCTTTTGATTCAGATAGTTCTGACAAAGACTATCCACCTGACCTAAGCGACGCTCATCACTTGGAACCGGAGCGGGTGGGCTAAAAGCACCTTGAAGGGCTGAAAATTGACGATCGTTTAAATTACTTTGACTATCATGAAAGGTTTGGTAATCCGCATAGCAAGGATAGGTTTCCTGGGGGCTTAAGGGGAATGATGAAACACTATACAGTCCACTAAAAACGTTAATTAAGACAAAAACATCAATAATAATCAGAATGACTAGGCTGACTTTATTGAGGGGGGTTTGGAAAACCTGAGTGGATTTACGAACAAAGCGACGGCTTAAACGGTGAAGAAAGTTCAACATAATATCGTTGATAGAGTTGGGGAATAGTCTAGGACACCTCAAACTCGGATCAAATCCCCTGGATCCGTCCCAGACCTCAACCAAACTGGGCCAATCTAAAAAGTCCGGACTAGCGAGAACGTTGATATTGACCCCGCTGGAGTTCCTAGAGTTCCACCTGTTGAGGTCAAAACGATCGTCAGGGGATCTCCCATCGTCACCCTGGCATTATGGTTGGGAGTCCCTACTTATCATAAGATCTTTGGCGTGGACTCATTGAGTAAAGGCATGGACTCTAATCAACACCTGTTCGATCGTCTTAAGGGATTAAACCTTTATGTCGTCGGAATGATGGGGGCGGGTAAAAGTACGCTGGGCAAGCAACTTGCGACGGCTTTAGGGTATCAATTTTTTGATACGGATACTTTGATTGAGCAGGTGGCGCAGCGATCGATTCCCGAGATTTTTGCCCAAGAGGGGGAGGAGGGCTTTCGCACCGTGGAAACCATGGTGCTCAGTCAACTCTGCCCCTATCATCACCTCGTGGTAGCCACCGGAGGCGGTATTGTCACCCGCCGCGAAAACTGGAGCTATCTCCATCAAGGTTTGGTGATTTGGCTGGATGTCCCCCTGCCGCAGTTGTTCGATCGACTCCAGGCGGATCCAACCCCGCGCCCTCTCCTGCAGACTCCGGATCCCCTCGCTAAATTAGAAAATCTACTCCAGCAAAGACGATCCCTCTACGGAGAAGCCGATTTACATTTTCTCAACGATCGTCCTTCAGAAACCGTGGCAGAAACGATCGATCGCTTATTGAAAGCCATTCCCACTGCCCTCAAGGATCCTCAATGAAATCTGTAGACCTGATGCAATCTCCCCGCACCCTGAGCATCCTCTTAACCCTCTGGATCCTAGGACTGGGAGCATTAGCCTTCTTCTGGCACCTGGGGAGTGTGGGCTTAGTGGATGAAACGGAACCCCTCTTTGCAGAGGCGGCCCGCCAAATGTTGGTGCGCCAAGATTGGATTACCCCCTATTTCAATGATGTCACTCGCTTTGATAAACCCCCCCTGATTTACTGGCTGATGGCGATCGCCTATCAACTCCTGGGGGTTAATGAATGGGCGGCTCGCTTGCCCTCTGCTTTGGCGGCTATGGTTTTGATGGCCGCAGTGGGATATACCCTGGTTTATTACGGCAATTCCCTAGGGGGCAAGGCATCCTCTACCCTATCCCGACAACCCTCACCCCAAGGTTGGATCAGCGCTTTTCTAGCCACCGCTATGACCGCCTTTTGTGGAGAAATGCTGGCGTGGGGACGGGTGGGGGTGTCCGATATGTTGCTCAATGGCTGTATCGGCTGTTGTTTGCTCTGCTTTTTTCAGGGCTATGCGGCTGCAGATTCTCCTCATCCAAAGCACGGCCGTTGGTATTTTGCCGCTTATACCTTCTGTGCTTTAGCCATCTTAACCAAAGGGCCCATCGGCCTCGTCCTACCGGGTCTGATCGTTTTAAGCTTTTTAGCCTACACCGGGCAGTGGTCTGTTTTGCGGGAACTGCGGCTGGGGTTTGGGTTAGCCTGGGTTGCGCTCCTCTCGATCCCCTGGTACCTCTTGGTGATTCGGGCAAACGGAGAAGCCTATATCGAATCTTTTTTTGGCTACCACAATCTGGAACGATTTACCCAGGTCGTTAATCACCACAGCGCCCCCTGGTATTTCTATTTTCTAGTGGTGTTTGTTGGCTTTGCTCCCTGGTCCTTATACTTACCCTCTACGATCGGGCGGTTGCGGTTGTGGCAATGGCGGCGATGGCGATCGCTTCCCCGGCACAATCACTTAGGGCTCTTTGCAGCATGCTGGTTTGGGGTAACCTTTAGCTTTTTTACGATCGCGGTCACCAAGCTGCCCAGCTATGTTCTGCCCCTGATGCCTGCGGCGGCAATCCTCGTGGGGCTGTACTGGAGTGAGCTATTCGGTCTATCAGCCAGCTCGGAAACTACACCCCCCCCCCCCCCCCCCC
>JBMTZC010000170.1:0-9449 GCA_049455215.1 Prochlorotrichaceae cyanobacterium | reverse complement strand
CTATTGAATACGAGTGCCAATGCCGGCAATGCAGTGATACACCTCGCTACACCCAGCAGCGACCTTTTGCGCCACAATGCCACTGAGATCGGTAAAACGACGACCGATTGCGGTTTCAGCATGAATCCCTGACCCCACATCATTGAGGACAAAAATCAAGGATTGACGAACTTGTAACAGCCCTGCGATCGTTTCGCTTAAGGTGTTTTCAGAGGCTAGCCCCGGTTCGGTAGGAGAGTTGAAATCCTGAAGTAATCGGTTACTCAGCCACAGGGTTAAACAGTCAATTAAAATGACACCGTTACCCGTTTCCAGGGGATAGTTTGCTTCCAAGGTGTCGATCGCCTTGAGGAGATCGATCGGTTCTTCAATGGTAATAAACTGATTGCCCCGTTCCTGGCGATGTCGTTGGATCCGTTCTTGCATGGAACGATCGTTGGGATCGCTAGTGGCGACATAAAAAGGGGGATGGGCAGGCTGCTGTTCTGCGGCTAAGGTGACAGCTCGCTGCTCGGCTAGACGAGATTTACCACTTTTGACCCCACCAATATAGAGAATTTTCAACATCATTCCAGGGCTCTAGGAGGTTGGGACATCAAACTGAGACAAAAATGCCAAATCGTGTCATGAATCTTTCTAAGGCCGAACCGCAATACAATCAATTTCGACTTTGACATCCTTCGGTAAGCGGGCTACTTCGACGCAAGCCCGAGCCGGGGCCCGATCGTTATCAAAATATTCGGCATAAACCTGATTGACCTGTACAAAGTCCTCTAGGTTGGCCAAGAACACTGTGGTTTTAACCACTTGGCTAAAGGTCACTCCCGCTTCTTCCAGCACTGCACTAAGGTTTGTCATCACTTGCCGGGTTTGCCCCACCACATCATCCGGCGCAACGATCGCTCCCGTGGCGGGATCTAAGGGGATTTGACCCGACACAAAGATTATAGAACCCTGGGCAACGATCGCTTGGCTGTAGGGCCCCACCGGGGCAGGAGCGCGATCGGTATGAATGACAGAAGAACTCATGAAAACCTCAGCCTTAGGAGCAATAAGCAAAACTATGCTACCGCAAGTTGGGGTTCCCCGTTCCGCCATCAAAGCTCCAATGCTCCAATGACAGAGGGCAGGGAGTGTGGCACACTGAAAGACCTAAGCTCAAGATCTCAGCCGAAGATTGTATCCCCCACCGTTGAAGTCTATGATGACTCCCCGCATTGCCAGCGTTGAACGCACGACCGGAGAAACCCAGGTTGCCGTAACCGTCAATCTCGATGGTACCGGTCAGTGCAAAGTGAATACGGGCATTCCCTTTTTAGATCACATGTTGCACCAGTTGTCTTCCCACGGTTTGGTGGACTTGGAGGTCACCGCCAAGGGAGACTGGGAAATTGATGACCACCATACCAATGAGGATGTGGGGATTACCCTCGGGCAGGCCATGGCGCAGGCCCTGAGCGATCGTAAGGGGATTGTGCGTTTTGGTCATTTTGTTGCGCCTTTAGATGAGGCCTTGGTACAGGTGGCGTTAGACTTTTCGGGCCGCCCTCACCTCACCTATGGGCTAACCATTCCCACGGAGTGGGTGGGCACCTACGATACTCAGTTGGTGCGAGAGTTTTTTGTGGCGCTGGTCAATCACAGCCAAATGACCCTCCATATCCGCCAGTTAGATGGCATCAACTCCCATCACATTATTGAAGCAACCTTCAAAGCCTTTGCCCGATCGCTACGGATGGCTTTGGAATACGATCCCCGCCGGTCTGGCAGTATTCCCAGTTCTAAAGGGGTGTTGTAAACCTGGCTCAGTCTTACTGAATCCTTAAATGCTGACGTTGTACTATAGCCCCCTGTCCCCCAATGCCCGCCGGGTTTGGGTTGCTCTGTTGGAAAAACAGTTAGACTTCACCTTAGAACCCCTTACCCTCAAGGGCGATCAACGACAGCCGGAGTTTATTGCCCTGAATCCCTTTCAGCAAATTCCAGTGTTACTCGACGATCGCTTTCGGGTGGTGGAGTCTTTGGCCATTTTGGACTACCTAGAGGCCCGCTATCCCCAGCCCAGTTTTTTGCCCACCGATCCCCAGCGCTTAGCGGTGACGCGGATGGTGGCGAACCTGACGGATAATAAGTTGCTTTATCGGATCGGGAGCTTAATTACGGATCCCCTCGACAGCCGCTCCTATCAACGATCCCTAGAAATCGTGAGCCGTACCTTAAGTTTTTGGCAAGAACTCCTCAACGCTGATCCTTATTTTGGCGGAGATCGGCTCAGCCTGGGGGACATCGTAGCGGGAACGACGTTCCCTTTATTTTTGCGTTTGGGCATTGATCTCAGCCCCTATCCCGCCCTGCTCCAGTGGATCGATCGCTTACAAGCCCGATCGGCCTGGCGACAGACTGCCTTAAGCGATGCAGCTTGGCGAGAATTTAAACGACGAATTTGCGTTCTGGTGCGAATGTCCCGGCAATAGTGCTTAAGTTGGTCGTCAACTTTGAAAAGGATTGCAAGGTATTGCACACTATTAAGAATGAATTAAGAGCGTATTCCTAAGGTTTGAGTGTAATGACTATCAATTCCTCCGCCCCTGTTCGGACTTTTGCCGATCGCCACATCGGTCCAACCCCTGAGACGATCGCTGAGATGCTGAACGTCTTGGGGTTAGATTGCCTTGAAACCTTAGTGGATAAAGCGGTTCCGTCCACCATTCGGCTCAAGGACAAACTGAACCTAAACTCTGGCCTGAGCGAAGCAGAAGCCCTCAGCGCCTTAAAAACGATCGCCTCTCAAAACCAGGTTTGTCGCTCCTATCTGGGGATGGGCTATGCGGATTGCATCACTCCTCCGGTCATTTTGCGTAACATTCTGGAAAACCCGGCGTGGTACACGGCTTATACCCCCTACCAAGCGGAAATTGCCCAGGGTCGTCTTGAGGCGTTGCTCAACTTTCAAACCCTGATCACGGACTTAACGGGGATGGAAATTGCTAATGCCTCCTTGTTGGATGAAGCCACCGCCGCCGCTGAGGCAATGACCATGAGTTATGCCGTCTGCAAAAACAAGGCAAATACCTTTTTTGTCTCTCGCACCTGCCATCCCCAAACGATCGCCGTTGTCCAAACCCGAGCTTGGCCCCTGGGAATTGAGGTGTTGGTGGATGATCCCGAAAATTTAGATGAGAACACCCCCATTTTTGGAGCTTTGTTGCAATATCCCGACACGGAAGGCTTCATTGCCAACTACCAGGGGGTGGTCGATCGCGTTCACGCCATGGGGGGCCTCGTCACCGTTGCCGCTGACCTCCTCAGCTTGACCCTGCTGGTGCCCCCGGGAGAATGGGGAGCCGATATTGTGGTGGGCAATAGCCAACGCTTTGGCGTACCTCTAGGCTATGGGGGCCCCCATGCCGCCTTCTTTGCCACCCGCGAAGCCTATAAACGGCAACTTCCCGGTCGCTTGGTGGGGGTTTCTAAGGATGCTCAGGGTAAGTCTGCCCTGCGTCTCTCCCTACAAACCCGTGAACAACACATTCGCCGCGACCAAGCCACCAGTAATATTTGTACGGCTCAGGTGCTGCTGGCGGTTATTGCCTCCATGTATGCGGTGTACCACGGAGCCGAAGGACTCAAAGCGATCGCTTGGCGCATTCGTCACTATACCCAAGTCTTAGCCCTGGGATTAGAGAAATTGGGCTATGCCGCCGATGCTACGGACTGCTTCGATACCCTGCGCCTCGTCACGGATCAAGCCCAGACCCTCTGGACAGCCGCGTTAGCAGCCGGAATCAACCTCCGTTTAATCAATGCCCAAACCCTCGGCATTAGTTTGGACGAAACGACCACCCTGGCGGATGTGGAACAACTCCTACAACTCTTTGCCCAGGGGGCGAATCTGAAGATCAGTGGGGCAGAACTGGCCCAGGGCGTTCAACCCACGGTGAAACCAGAGTTTCAGCGTAAAAGCCCCTTTCTGAACCACCCCGTCTTTAACTCCTACCATTCCGAAACCGAACTCCTTCGCTATCTCTATCGCCTAGAGCAACGTGACCTGTCCCTCACCACCTCTATGATTCCCCTGGGCTCCTGCACCATGAAATTGAATGCAGCGGCGGAAATGCTCCCCGTCACCTGGCCCGAGTTGGGACGCATTCACCCCTTTGTTCCCAAAGCCCAAGCCCAAGGCTATCAGGCCCTCTTTGAAGATTTGGGCAGTATGTTGGCGGAGATTACGGGGTTTGCGGCCATCTCCTTCCAACCCAATGCCGGCTCCCAGGGAGAGTATGCCGGTTTGCTGGTGATTCGACGCTACCATCAAACCCGAGGAGACACCCACCGCAATATTTGCCTCATTCCCCAGTCTGCCCACGGCACGAACCCCGCTAGTGCGGTTATGGCGGGGATGAAGGTGGTGCCGGTGCGCTGTGATGATCAGGGCAATGTGGATGTGGCGGACTTACGATCGAAGGCGGAGCAGCATCGGGAGAATCTATCTGCCTTAATGATGACCTATCCTTCCACCCACGGTGTGTTTGAGCATAGTGTGCGGGAAATCTGCCAAATCATTCATGACAATGGTGGCCAGGTTTACCTCGATGGAGCTAACTTAAATGCTTTAGTGGGGCTTTGCCGTCCCGGTGATTTTGGCGCAGATGTAGCCCACCTCAACCTCCATAAAACCTTCTGCATCCCCCACGGTGGCGGTGGCCCAGGCATGGGGCCCATTGGTGTTGCCCCCCACTTAGTGCCCTTTTTGCCCTGTCATCCCGTTGTTTCTCCCTGGGCAGACGATCGTCCTGATGGAGCACGCCTGGGGCCGATCTCCGCCGCCCCTTGGGGAAGTCCCAGCATTTTGCCCATTTCCTGGATGTACATCAAAATGATGGGAGCAGAGGGAGTCACCCGCGCCACTCAGGTCGCCATTCTCAATGCCAACTACCTGGCCAAACGCCTAGAGCCCTACTACCCCATTCTCTACAAAGGCGATCATGGCTTAGTGGCCCACGAATGTATTCTGGATTTGCGTCCGCTCCGCAAGTCCGCAGGCATTGAAGTGGATGACATTGCCAAACGCTTGATGGACTATGGTTTCCATGCCCCCACTGTTTCTTGGCCCGTTGCTGGAACCATGATGGTGGAACCCACGGAAAGTGAGTCCAAGGCAGAACTCGATCGGTTTTGTGAAGCTTTAATCAGTATTCGCGCCGAAATTGCCGCGATCGAAGCAGGGACTGTCGATTCTAAAAATAACGTCCTCAAGAATGCGCCCCACACCGCAGAAGTCTTAATTGCGGATCAATGGGATCGCCCCTATAGCCGGGAACACGCCGCCTATCCAGCCCCTTGGTTACGGGAGCACAAGTTCTGGCCCAGTGTTGGACGCATTGACAATGCCTTTGGCGATCGAAATCTGGTCTGTTCCTGTGAAGGGATGGAAGCCTATGGGGAAGCTTAAAGCCTAGCCTCTAGCTGCGTCCTGACAGTGGGAGGACAGTGGGAGGGGGGAGTGCTTGCCTGCAAGATTTCCCCCCTTTCCTAAACCCCCTAAACAGGCAACCGGAACAAGGCGACTCAGGCACGGTCACTCAATCCCGTGGTCTATGGTTTCTGATGCAGGAGGAGCACTGTACGCAGAAATTGAATTTACGGGGATAAAAACCATCGATCGCTTTCAAACGATCGCTTTCAGTAGCAGGAATTCCGTACAGGGGACTGGCAACCCTTCAAAAATACGGAGGGGTTGCTCGAAAAATTTTAAATTTTGCCCGAGTCACCACGGAAGAATATGAATTGTAGCGGGCAGCACAGCCGCCCACCACAATTGATTGAGGTGTCCTGAGGATTACCGCCGTTTAGAATCGTTATGAAGGAGAGACCTCTTGCCTTTTTCTTCAATTCTCCCGTCTAAATCGTGAAATCCACACATACTTCCATAAATTGGAAAGCAACAGAGTAGCAGCCTTCTTTACAAAACGATACAATTGGCAGGTAAATATACTTGTATAACCTGTCCTAAACATAAATCTTTAGGGCTTCTGTCTGGAACGGATGCTGTCATGGGATCCCTTCTCGCGCAGATTAAGGTTATTTCAGTTCAATCAATTGTGTGTGTTGGTGTGAGGACTACGACATGGATTCAGCAACAGTTTTGGAAACGGACTCGACAAATTTATCTCTTGATCAACGGGTACTGCAAATTCGCAATCTTCTGGAAACGTTGCATGTTGCGGACAATATTGCCGACAAAGGCTATCTCATTACCAGTTCAGAATTAGCAGATTTGATGGATGTGAATGCTAGCGCAGTGACCAGCCGGGGCGAACAGTGGGTCTGGCGGAACTGGGTCGTGTCTCGCGTTCGTCGGGAAGGGAACCAGATTCTTTGGCAACTCGAACGCATGGACTAGAGCAGTCTTGACGCTCAAAGTCTGGGGATAAGCGTTATTGCTCCCATCCCCGTTTGCAACTCAGGGGCTGAAGGTATAAGTTCCCGCACAAATTTCCAGTCTAGATCTCTCGAATAAACTTGCAATAGCGGAAGCTTGCCCTGGGATGAAAATTAGGGAGTCTTCCGCTATTTTTTTAGTGGCGGTTATCCGAGTTTGATGAGAGCAGACCCAAGCCGTCGGACTCCCGCCCCGTTTAGTCCATTAGTCATTAACTCTGGAAAGCATACTGTGATTCATGAAACACCACCGTTTCCTCAAGGGTCTGAGGGCAGATTTGGATAAGCACTCGACCTGCTTCAGCATCCCAGTCCAGAGTAACCTGATTTCCGGCTACGATCGTTCCGGCGAGAAGGGCTTCCGCGAGTTGATCTTCCACTAGTCGGGTAATGGCTCGGCGCAGGGGACGGGCTCCATAGGCAGGGCTAAACCCTTCGCTAATCAGATGTGCCTGAAAACGATCGCTGAGGCTAAAGGTGATACTGTGCTCGTCTTGGAGTTGCTGACGGACTTGTGCGATCAGTAAATCAGCGATCGTGGCGACTTCTGCTTGAGTGAGTTGTCGGAAAACGATCGTTTCATCCACACGGTTGAGGAATTCGGGTCGGAAGAAGGTCTTAAACTCCTCCAGAACTCGATCCTGTAACTGCTGGTAGTGCTGATCCGTTTCTTCTGCTCCAAACCAGTCAAATCCTAATCCCTGCCCCCCTTTTTCGATCGCTTTTGCACCGAGGTTAGAGGTCATGAGAAGAATGGTATTTTTGAAATCCACCACTCGCCCTTGGGAATCGGTCAAGCGGCCATCATCTAAGAGTTGCAGCAAGATATTGAAGATGTCGGGATGGGCTTTTTCAATTTCATCGAACAAGACCACACTATAGGGACGACGACGCACCGCTTCCGTTAATAACCCACCTTCGTCATAGCCCACAAACCCTGGCGGTGCTCCAATTAACTTGGATACTTCTGCTCGATCCATAAACTCCGACATATCCAGGCGAATCAGCGCCTCCTCGGAGCCAAAGAGCGTGACCGCCAAGGTCTTGGCTAATTCCGTTTTGCCAACCCCCGTGGGCCCTGCAAAAATAAAGCTGGCAATGGGACGCTTCGGATCTTTTAAGCCAACCCTCGATCGCTTCAGAGCCTTCGCCACGGCTTTCACCGCCGCATCCTGGCCCACCACCCGCTCATGGAGTAGGTCGTCTAAATGGAGAAAACGATCGGATTCACTTTCCGAAAGTTGGGTCACGGGCACCCCAGTCCAAGCGGAGACCACTTGAGCAATATCATCGGCTTGCACTTGGGGATAGTAAGCCCGATCGTCCTCCAGGAGGAAGAGGGTTTTTAACTGTTCTTCCTGTTGGATCTCTCGATCCCGCAGGCGGCTGGCTTCCTCAAAATTCTGCAGGGCAACGGCTTGCTCTTTGGCCTGGCGAGTCTGGAAGAGATCTTGCTTTAAGCGCCATTGCTGACTTTGACCGTAATGCTGAAGGTGAATTCGGGAACCCGCTTCATCCATGACATCGATCGCTTTGTCCGGCAAATGACGATCGGAAATATACTGACAGCTGAGCCGCACCGCTTCCTGGAGCGCTTCATTACTAAAGGTCACCCGGTGGTGCAGTTCGTAGAGCGATCGCAGTCCATAAAGGATTTCCAGCGCTTCCTCCGGCTGGGGTTCGTCAATGTATACGGTCTGAAAACGTCGGGTGAGGGCTTCATCCCGCTCAAAATACTGGCGGTATTCCTCCAGAGTGGTCGCCCCTAAACACTGTAATTCGCCCCGCGCTAAAGCAGGCTTGAGCAAGTTAGCGGCATCCACGCCACCGTTGTAAGCACCAGCCCCCAGTAAAGTATGAATTTCATCGATCGCTAAAATGATTTTGCCGTGTTGCTTAACTTCATCCACAACCTGGTAAAGACGCTCTTCAAACTCTCCCCGCAGGCGAGTCCCGGCCCCCAGAGCGGTTAAATCGAGGCGGATGACCTGATGTTCACGAAATTCCGGGGGAACCGCCCCCTGAATAATGCGTTGAGCGATCCCTTCTGCGATCGCGGTCTTGCCTACCCCAGGTTCCCCCAACAAGAGGGGGTTATTTTTGCGACGACGGCCCAAAATCTGAACGACCCGTTCTAACTCCGCTTCCCGTCCCACAAGGGGATCTAATTTGCCCTGCTGCGCGAGTTCCGTCAAATTGACCCCAAAAGCTTCCAGGGCTGGAATATCCGTTTTTTGCCCCTGAGAGGCTCGATCGCTTCTACCCGCTAGAACCGTTTCCCCCAGCTTGCGAATGAGTTGATGACGTACCGAAGCTGGCTCTATGCCTAATTGCAACAACACCTTACTCGCCACCGTATTGGGATCACGGGTCAAGCTCAACAGGAGATGATTTGGCGTGATATGGCGATCGGCCATCTGCTGCGCTTCCTGCAAAGCCTGTTCCAAGATTTGCTTACTCTTGGGGGTAAAAGGAATATCTGCGGGAACAACTGCCGTCACTTGACTTTTGCTGAAGGCAGAGACCACTTCTCTCACCCCATCTACACTGAGCCCTAGCTCCACTAAAACCTGTGCCCCTAAGCTCGATTGCTCCCGCAGCAACCCTAGCAATAACTGCTCTGTACCCACGGAAGACTGGGACATTCGCCGAGCCTCTTCTTGGGCAAGAAGAACAACCTTAATAGATTGGTCGGTAAAGTTTTCAAACATCTTCCAGGTCTCCCTAATGGATAGACTTCTTAGTTGACAACGGTATCGTAATTGTGAACTTTTGTAAATTTTAATGAATTTTTTCTGAAATTGGGGGCGGGTATCCCCCCAGTCCGTGGCAATGACCGTCAGTTCAGACTAGAGCGTTCTATTTGCAGGATTTTTTGCAGTATTTTGTAGAGGACTCCCCTAGGGATCACGCTCATCCCCGTTCAAGTCTGAGTCGCTCTCTCTTAAGAAGGGATTGGGGCGGCACTCAGGACTGTCATTAAAGGTTCTAAAAAATAGGTTCTAAAA
>JBMTZC010000169.1:0-9466 GCA_049455215.1 Prochlorotrichaceae cyanobacterium | reverse complement strand
CGGCGCTCCGCGCCGCACTCTTCCGCCTTAAGTTGGTAACCGATGGAAAATCTTAGACCCTCTGTAATCCAAAACATTCCAACACATCAATGTACTTTTGGATCGCCACGTCACCGGTAAACTGATTAATCCAACTTTGTGGAACAAATTTAGGTGCACTCCTCAGCGCCAGCACGATCGCTGAGGCTAAAGCGAACTCATCTCCCACCGGAACGAGGTATCCATATTCCCCTTTCTTCAAGATTTCCGCTGGTCCACTGGGACAGTCTGTTGCGACTACAGGAATGTTTAATGCCAATGCTTCAATAATTGTGGTGGGTAATCCTTCCCAACGTGAAGAGGACACAAATAGATCTGCCTGTTTAAGATAGGAATAAGGATTAGGAATGAAACCTGTCATCAAAACATATTTTTCTAGCTTTAGAGATTTTACGAGAGCAATAATTTTTTTCTTCTCAACTCCATCACCCAGCAAAACTAAGTAAGCTTTTTGACGTTCTAAAACCTTTGCAAAAGCTTTAATTAAAGTGAGAAAATCTTTTTGACAGACAAAACGCCCAGCTGCGACTAAAACGGGGCGATCCTTCTGTTGAAACCAAGGATGTTTAACAACCTGTTCGGACTGCTCATAAAGCTGAGGGTTAATAACTGGATTATAAACTACACTAATGTTTCTCTTGAACATTAAATGATGGTTTAGATCATCAGCAACACCTTGAGACACCGCAATAATTTTATTAGCAAAGGGATAGAATAACTTGATAGAGAAAGGAATTAAACGGGCAGATATTGGTTCTGCATATTTACTTTCTGTAGAGACATGGGTATGTTCAGCAACAATCACCCGAGGTGGATTTTTCACAAAAAACTTAGACAGTATTGCAACTTCATTGACATAGTGAGTAGAAGCCAAAATTATTTTGGGATTGCATTTCTTAATATAATCAATGATTTTGAATATAGCTCTTAAGGATTGTAGACTAGAAGGTAGTTGCCTCCCCGTCCTTACCGTCACAGCGGTCAGTGCCAGATCAATCACATTGATCTTCGGATGTAAGGTTTCTAAATATTCTCCTTCTGCCTTAAATAAAACCAGATCAACCTGATAACCACATGAGGCCAACTGATTGGCTACGCTAGCACATACCCGTTCAGCTCCTCCCCCCCTAAGCCATCGCATAAGAATCGTAATATCAGGCTGAGCAGACATAAGATTTACTATCCTCAAATTCAGGGAGAAAATTAAAGATCAGTGTATGAATCTACCTGAAATGTAACACAACAGAAGCAAATTGGGAAAGTTCGGAAAGTGGGATATTTTTGAGTGCTCGTGGGCTCCCAAGTAAGGGACACTTCGATTCATTATAGTGGGTGAGAAAGCCACTCGCCAAAATCTTTACTACCGAGGAGAAAGAGGAGACCCATTTTGGATTTTTCGAGGTATCCTAAGAAGTGTTGAAGGGCTTCGACAAGGATTTCACTTCAACATGGGGACTTGGCGCCTCAAAGTCAGCTTAAGATGATCACTTCCTAAAACAGAGCAATAGTAAAGAAGTAGGCACTCAAGTAAGGAGTACTGCTGCCCATGCCACTCATTTCAATTATTGTCCCAACTTATAATAGTGAAAGATTTATTGTACAAACGATAAATTCTGCTTTAGGACAAACCTTTACTGATTTTGAGTTGATTGTTGTTGACGACTGCTCCCATGACAATACCGTTTCAATGGTTCAGCACATTGAAGATAGTCGGATTCGGTATTTTTCCCACGATGTAAATGTAGGAATTGCGGCTAATCGTAACCGTGGTTTAGCAAAAATGACAGGACAATATGTTGCCTTCTTAGATCATGATGATCTCTGGCTTCCTGATAAGCTAATGATGCAGCTAGAGGCATTGGAACAACATCCACAAGCATCCGTTGCCTATAGCTGGGTTCATAGAATTGATGAGGAAGGGCACTTGATCCGTCAACATGCCCACCCACACTATACTGGGAATATTTATAAAAAACTACTGATTAATAATTTCTTAGTTACCGCATCTAATCCATTAATTCGTATTAGTTGTTTAGAAAATATTGGTGGTTTTGATAATTCAATTTATGGAGCAGATGATTGGGACTTATTTCTACGCTTAGCCGAAAAATACGAATTCATCTTGCTCAAGAATTGCCACATTCAATACCGAATCGTAGCTGGTTCAGGCATATCTAACTATCGTAAATTGGAGCAAGGGACTTTAAAGGTTTTAGATAAAGCTTTTAGTCATGCTGATCAGTCCCTCAAACCCCTAAAAAACCATGCGTTGGGTAACTTTTACTTATATTTATCCTTCAAGGCTGTTGAAGAGTTTACGACTCGACAAGCTGGAGTGACTTCTATTCAGTATATGTTGCGATCGATACATTACGCTCCTTATCTCTGGAGACAAGGAGATAACCTGATTAAAGTCTTGTTCAAGGTTGTTTTAATCATTTTACTCCCTTCTTCCTTAGCCAGGAAAATGATTGATATGAGCATTCGTCGATACCGAGATAATCGGTAAAAAGCTTACGATCAAAATATAACCCTCAAACAAATTCATGAATTAGCTCAGATTTTTCATGTTTCACCGATCGTTTTTATTAAATAGTTGTGCGTTCTAGGAGATATTGGGTTGCATTCCTTAACTCAACCTACGGTTTTGGGGTTAATTTTCAAAACGATCGCTTTCCTCAGTTTCTAACGGTTCTGAAGCAGGGTTAGCAGTGCCCTTATAAAACGTTTCCAGACTATCTTGATCGCCAACATAGCGCCAATGCCACGGTTCGTAGGCAATTCCCTGCTCATTCTCTGGCAAAAAGGACAACTCAAAACTATAGTAACTGGCGTTTTCTTGCAGCCATTGAAACGCTGCGGTCTCTTCAAAACTCCCGCTCAAATTCGTTTCCGGAGCAGTGGCATCCCCAATATCCACGGCATATCCCGTGTGGTGTTCACTGTAGCCCGGTGGAGCGCTGACCTCCGCCCGGGTGCTGGCATCCTGTCCCCGGATCGATTTCACATCAAAAAAGAGATATTGCTGATCTTCAATGGATCGGTAGGCAGAGAGGGGCATTAAACTCACCCCATCCAACCGCGCAGCATCCCGCATCCGGATAAAGGCATCCGCTGCCGCTTCCCGCAACAGTAATTCCTCCCGATCGTCGATCGCCACTAAGGTGCTGGGATCGGCCTCCGCATAGGGTCGATGCCCCAGCAGGTTCTCCTCCGTGGGATTTTCTACGGTATCACTGGGCAAAGCCGATTCCTCTGAACCGGCAGACTCAGAGGCGGTGGGGCGATCTTGGGGTCGCAGATTAAAGATCCACAGGGCGGAGGCAAAGGTGGCCAAGGCAATGACCACGATAATTCCCAGGAACCACCACGGCGGCGAAAACCGTGCGGTGGTCGGTGGCGCAGCATAGCTATCGAGGGGATCGCGCAGGGCAAAGGGAATATCATCCGTAGAATCCCCAGATGACGCGGATGGGACAATTCTAGTGGGTTGCTTTGGGCTCAAGCTGTCCTCCTCGGGGGTGATGGCTGGCAAAAGGGATTTTAAGCTATTTCTAAGACGATAGGATAGGATCGGCGTATCTTCATCCTGTTTTTTGACCATGAAGTCTGGTTCTTCCCCCGCTTTGGTTCCCCGTTGGCTCACCTCGGCGGGTATTTTGCTCGGATCTTTAATTTTAACCTATGCACCCTTACCGGGCTTCAAGCAAACGATCGTTGTGGTCAGTGGCTCGGAACTTGAGGAACCCCTCCGGCGTATTGAGGCTACGTTTGAAGATCGCTACCCCAGTCTGGATGTGCAACTGGAGTTTCAAGGATCCCAGGACATGATCGATCGCTATCGCAGCGGTGAAAATCGGTTTACCCCCACTGTTTTAATCCCCGCCAGCGAAGATTTTCTGGCCCAGTTAGATCCCCAGTCTTTTTACGATCGCCCCCAGGGTATTGTGCAAACCTATCTGGTGGCAGTGGTGTGGCCCGAGCGGGCGCAGGCACTCTTTCCCAACGGACAATGGGACTGGTCTCGCCTGGAAACGGGACTCCTCGCCGATCGACGCTCCTGGGGGCAGATCGGAGGGCAAGAGAGTTGGGGCAGCTTTGACTTTATGATCACCGATCCCAGTCGATCGAATAGTGGCCAATTGGCCCTGACATTATGGTTGGAAGCTCGCTTAAGCGGCCCCCTCACCTCCGCCAGCTTTAGCAATCCGGTCGCCTTAGATTTACTCCGCTTAGTGAAACGATCGGTCTATGAACCCGCCCGATCCACCGATAACCTGCTGCAGGAATTTATCACCCGAGGCCCCAATGATGCCGATGTGGCCATAGTCTATGAAAGTATTGCCCTGTACCGCTGGAGCCAAACTCAAGGGAGACCCTACCAGATTTTTTACCCTGACCCCACGATCGAAACCACCGCTACCGCCGCTATTCTGCGTCAGGGAGTCAATCGCAAAATGGCCCAGGGGGCTCGCACCTTTGTCAATTTCCTCCGTCAACCGGAACAGCAGACGGTTTTTGTAACCTTTGGCTTCCGCCCAGTCCTGGATAGTGTGGACGTAATGAGTGTGGCAGAAAGCCCCTGGAATCAAAACATCCCCGGAGCGATCGCCAATGTGTCAATTCAATCCGCACCGCCGCCTTTGCCTGAAGTGATTCTGCCCCTAGTCCAGGCTTGGGAGCAGGCCCAGTAGTCTACACACCCTTGAGGATTGGGGTAGGCTCTTAGAAAGACCGGAAAGACCCTTAAGAGATCTTTTCCAAATCCGGTTGAATACTTTTAGCCAACATCACCAAGGGGAGACCGGGGGGATAGGCTCGATCTTCTCGAATCCGGTGCAGATCCGTTTCGGAAATATTGAGATTGAGCAGATTGCGAATGACCCGTACCACATCAGCGCGATCGATCACTCCACTCACGGTTCCAGCGGGAGAAAGCACCGTAATGAAGGGTAAGTTCAACTGTTGTAAGAGGTTAACGATCGTTCCCAGGCGAGTGGTTTCCGTCACCGAAGCAATATGGGGCAGGGGATCGGCAATATCCTGTACCTGCTTAGTGGCCCACAGGCTCCGTTCCATTTCCCTAAATTTATCCAAAGAAATCAGCCCGCGATACCGACCATCGGAGGCGGCAAAGTAGGCGAGAGGATGCTGTTCTTCCAAGAGATATTGATCGGCAAACTGTCGTAGGGTCATGTTGGCTTCTACCACCCGATAGTTACGAGCCATAGTCTCCTGAGCCGTTGCGGTGAGGAGCACTTCTTGGAAACTGGTGACCCGATCGTAGGAATTTGCATTACGGATGCCGAACCAGCCCAACAAAATAATCCAAAACGCCCCAAAGGATTGTTCGGTATACATCGCCAAAATCCCTAAGGCAATGGCCATAGAGCCCAAAATCTTACCGGACTGAGCAGCCCAACGCACCGCCTTGAAGCGATCGTCGGTAAACTGCCAAACGATCGCCTTCAAAATTTGCCCGCCATCTAGGGGTAAGCCTGGAATGAGATTAAAGACCCCTAGCACCAGGTTAATGTGAGCAATCTCCCGAAACAGGAGCATCGCCGGATTGTCCGTCGGTAAAACTTGCACCAGGGTAGACAGACCAAAAAAGAGGAGAAAACTTACCGCTGGCCCAGCGATCGCCACTTGAAAAGCCTCAAGAGGAGTTTTCGACTCCTCTTCGATGGAGGCCACCCCCCCAAATAAAAATAGCGTAATGGAATTGACCCGAATGCCCTGGGAGAGCGCAACCACACTATGGCCCAGTTCATGCAGCAGTACGGATCCAAATAATAATAAGGCGGTAACCAAACCCGCACCCCAGGCTAACACTCCCCATTCGTTGTAGCGCTCGTACCACATTTGCCCATCCAGAATTGTAATGAGGGTGAGGATGACAAACCAAGATGGATCAAGAAAGAGGGGAATCCCGAAAATGCTACCAATTCGCTGGGAAATCATAAGTTTTTAAAATGTTGCCTATCTTTGCCTATCTCCGTGGTGGAGCAATCCTGTCCGCAGGATGCAGAGTCCAGAGTTACGCCCACAGGGTTACCTTGATTTACCATAGCGAACTCTTGGCCCTGCCGGTTGATTTGTAACGGAAGCATAAGGTTTCAGGACGATCGCCCTGAGTCACAGCAAACCTAGCCTAGAAAGCACAGAGGAGCGGAGTACCTAGCACTCCACTCCTCTGCCTGAAGTCAATCGCCAAGTCAGGCTGAAAACCTTAACCTAGCCATTTTGTGAGCTATTTTGCCGAAACAGGCGCAGCAAGTTTGATGACGCGCCCTAAAGACGTGCCCTAAAGAAGGCCGGCATTGGACATCCCTAAAATCATTCCTGCTCCAAGCAAGTGCCCGAAGCTCATCGTGGCCAGAAATTCCGGCCAGCCAAACCCTTCAAAAAGTCCCGGCAAAGAAACGGGAAGAGCCGGACCTGCACCCCGTTTTTGGATGGCATAGAACCCGATAGAGAGTGCAAAAAGATTACAGACGATCATCACGATCGCAACGGAAAAAGACCAAGCGGGGGTAGGTGGTACCATAATGAACTCCAATGTTTATTATTGAAAAACAAAAAAACTTTTCAAAAAAGGAACAACCTTGAAAGTGGTGGCAGCAGAGCAAACTCTGGAACCATAGATCTCAGCCGTATCAGTAACTCAATGCTGAATGCTGACCACTGCATAGGATTGCTGTAAAAACTATAGGCAATAGACTTGTCTCTTGTTTTTAGATATTGATATTTCTTAATATAGGGGCTACCCATTTAAGGCGGAAGAGTGCTCCGCGCCACACTCTTCCATTAAATTTTTTCGCTTTGCTTGCTAACGAATGACAGACCCTACGTAAGAATAGGGTCTGTACAGACGGCAGAGCGGACGGGCACGGTTAATCGAGATGTCCTAAAAACACAGAACAGACAACGTTTTCCCGGTTTACTCATTACAAGGTCTTGAGGACTACGGTACAATTTGCCTTGAGACCTGCTTAAACTAGACCTGTTCAAACTAGAAGTAGTTCACGAACCTCCAATCCAATCTGTTCTCTACAAATTCTTGCCAAGACCAACCCTCAACCTGATACAACTTATGGAGTCAGAACATTTCAAGCTTGCAATTCTCGGAGATCTTCACTTTCCCCATTACACGAGTCCAAATTTAGAGGTTTGCCGCGATCGTGTTTTTCGAGATTGGTTTCGCCAAATTGCTGAACTCAATCCCGATCTGGTTATTGCTGTAGGAGATACGACAAATTGGGGAATGCCAGAGGAATTAAACCGTCTGAAAACGATCGTTTCTGAGTCAACTTTACCCTTTATAGCGATCGCAGGAAATCACGATTGCTATAGTCTCTCTAAAGCTGAACTGGCTCCCTTTTTTCTAGGGGAATATGCCTCTGTTACGTCAGATCAACTGTATTGTAGTTTCGATCGAGCTAATATTCGTTTTATTCTCTTAGATACCGCCAAACCCAAAGAGGCAAGGGACTATGGAGGCTGGTTGCCTGCCGATCAGGGGGAATGGTTACGGGAACAAATTAGAGACTATAATCAACAGCCAAACTTAAAGCAGTTACTCGTGTTTGGTCATCACCCCCTCAAAGAAACTACTACTCGTACCGAAGAACACAAGCTTCATATTGAAAATACTAACTTTATTTTGCCCATTTTAGAAACCTTAGAACGCCCCACCGGCTACTACTTTTGTGGTCATAATCATCAACATAGTATTGTCCAGAAAAATCAGTGGTGTTATATCCAAAGCGCTGCGCCTTGGGATTGCCTAAGTTTTCGTTGGGTAACGATCGCTTTAGATTTGGAAGAAAAGAACAACCCTACACCTGTTGAGATTGAAGTTCAGCACTTTCAATGGCAAGACGACCATTCCAAAAAAGATTGGCAAATTGCTTACCAATCTATTCCTCACTTCACCGCTAAAACCTGGGAGTTTGCAAATAATAATCAGTAAAGAGCCTCGATTCATAATGTCCTTCGGCTTTGCGTCTCGACAGAATTCTTACTCCTGTGAAAAACCCCATTTTGAATTGTGCGAAGTGCCCCACCCTCCAGAACCAATAGCCATTAATCGCCGAACCAAAGCACGTTATACTAACGGAACGCTGTAAGGGTGAACTTCAATGCGGGCCTATTCTAAAGAACGAGAAATTGCACTACAAGCGACGATCGCTGCGGCTCAGTTTTGTGAGAAAGTCCGTCAAGATCAGGCTTCTCAAGCTTTTGACAAGCCCGATCACAGCCCGGTAACCGTTGCAGATTATGGGGCTCAAGCCTTGATTTGTAACGCCCTCAAAACAATGTTTCCCACGGATAGAGTCGTGGGAGAAGAAGATCCCCAAATTCTCAATAGTCCAGGCATGAAGCATTGTCTGGAACAAGTGACCCACTATTTGCAAGATTGGGTAGAGGAGGTGACCCCCCTCGATGTTCTGGATTGGGTGGGGTATGGTCAAGGGAAAACCGGTGAGCGCTTTTGGACGTTAGATCCGATCGATGGCACGAAGGGATATGTGCGGGGCGATCAATATGCCATTGCCTTAGCCCTCATTGAAGATGGAGTCGTTCAGGTGGGGGTGATGGCCTGTCCCGCCCTACCCCTACAGTTTAGCGAGGATGCTCGGTCTCCCTCCACAGGAGCGGTGTTTGTTGCCGTTCGTGGACAAGGAGCCGAGATTCTGAGCCTAGAGGATGGACAACGATCGCCCCTAACGGTAAATCCCATTGCGACACCCCAAGGGTTTCAACTCATTGAAAGTGTAGAGCGAGATCATGGAACCCCCCAGTGGCAACATCGCGTCATTCAATCCCTAGGTTGGCAGTTGCCACCTTTACAAATGGATAGTCTGGCCAAGTACGGAGCGATCGCTAGGGGAGAAGCAGACCTCTATCTACGCCTGCCCACAGGGGAGTCCTTACAGCGTCGGGAAAATATCTGGGATCACGCGGCTGGGACGATCGTTTTAGAAGAAGCGGGGGGGAAAGTAACCGATCAATGGGGAAACCCGCTCAACTTCTCCCGTGGCATTAAACTACAGGACAATGAAGGCATTGTGGCCAGCAATGGGCACATTCATGAAGCCGTCCTGGAAGCCATTCAAAAGACTCGTAAGGTTGCCATGGATTGCTAGGGGCTGGACTCAATAAATGAATGACTCTAGTTCCGCATAGGTTTGTGTTAAGTCTCAAGATAGTGAGGTAACCTGGGAATTAAGGCAGTTTCAGAGAAAGAGGCAAGATGATGTCTCAGCGTAAAGCTAGAGGAGTCGCCGGGGATAAGACGATCTGTCTTCCTATTGATGAGGGAGTCAACTATGACGAGTTGGTTTCAGACGCTCTCAAATATCGCCTTTAGGGAGTTGCTTGCAAATACAGTCCCAACGCTTAAGCTATAAGTGGGGGTTTC
>JBMTZC010000168.1:0-9468 GCA_049455215.1 Prochlorotrichaceae cyanobacterium | reverse complement strand
AAGTTGGATTGTTAAATTAGGTTCAGGCATAATAGGCATCTCGATCGATTTGACTTTTGAGATAAGGATTCATACCCTGCCAGTAGCGGATCACATCAACTCTTCGTTTAAAATATTTTTCCAAGAATTCCTTAAGACGAACTCTTTTGAGAAGATCAGGTTGCATTTCAACAACAATATCAATATCGCTGTTGGGTTTGGCTTGATTGCGGGCAACGGAACCAAAAATTCCAATTTTACTTACACCGTAGTCTTGAGTCAGAGCGGGCTTGAGCATTTTGAGATCGGTTAGGATTTCAGTGGAGGTAAGGGGCTGATTCAGAGCCAGTTGCTGTGCAGTATCGATCGTTTCCATAATTTTTAGTAGACGTAGGATTTCAGGGGATGCACTCAATCTTGAACCTATTTTAATGGGTTGATCCCCCCACCTATCGGCTTCCGTCCTTGATAAGGGGAGCTAGGGGGGATTTACGCTGCCAGTATTGAGGGTGCTATCCTCCATCTCCAGTTTCCCCGTATTCACCACACTATCCGTTGCCTCAATGCTTTGGGAACCCACCACCGTCAGATTGGCCAGCAAATTTCCTAAATTATGGGTAACTTTATCCGCCGTTGCCATCACATCCTGTCTACTTTGGCGCAATTCTTGAATGAGATCCCGTTGGGTGGTTACTAACTGTTGACTCAGTTCATCATTCACGGCCTCCAGTTGGGCAATGCGGGCTGCGGATGCCTCTAGTTGCCGTTGATAACTGCCGTGAAAATCCGCCTCAATTTGGGCTTTGTTGGCATTGGTGGGAACCTCCACCGTCAGCATCACATCATTGCCCTTTTTCTCCATACCCGTAATCTGCTCTGGAGTAATGCCGTGCTTTTCCATCAAGGTTTGGAACGCTGCCCGAAACGCTTCCGGGTTAATACCATCCCGGATTAACAACTGCATCGCATCCAGCACCTGCTTAAAGTATTTCTCAAAATCCCCTGGGGCAAAGTCCCGCTGGGGATCGTGGGGCCGACGCTCTCTGTCCCCCCGCTGATTGGGCTGCTCCAGCAAAAAGACATGCTGTGCTTCCACTCCCTCCACCTGGGTGGTGGTGTCAATGTTCCAGGCTTCCAGACAGGCCCCCGTGAGACACGCCCCCCGGAAATCCGTCCTCACACAGGCCGCCTCCCGCAGATTAACCGCTTGTAAATCTGCCCCCGCTAGGGTTGCCTCAGAGAGATCCGCCTGCTTCAGGTTTGCCCCAGCTAAATTTGCTCCCACCAAGTTGGCACCGCGCAGATCTGCCTTGGTGAGATCCAACCCGCTGCCTTGACCCGACACCAGCAGATCCAGTACCGCCCAGTTTTGTAGCAGCGAATCCCCCGGACGGGCCCGGTTCAGTTTTTCAGTATGGCGGAAATTAGCGCGGGTGAGGGTGGCTTTGTAAAAATTGCAACTTTTGAGGGTTGCCCCCTGGAAATCCACCGCCGTGAGGTTGGCTCGGTGAAAATTGGTGCCTCCCCAACTGGCCACTGCCAGGGCTGCACTGCGGATCACAAAAAATTTGGCATCCCCCTTGAACACGCGCCAGGTGATGTAAAGACTGAGGCCCATAAAGGCTCCGGCTCCGGCTACGGCGATCAAGATCCCGATCGTCCTGAGGACTTCAAAGCGAAAGCCCTGGATGGCGATCGCTAAAACCATGCCAATTTGTAAAGCAACTAAGGGAATCCCCAGCCATAGTCCATAGTCTTGGGTAATCTCTGAAGAAAAGAAGTAAGCCGTGAAACCAACACTCAAAAAAAGGCCGATAAAGGAAAAGACACCGGAGAGAATGAGTGCCAGGACTATCTGGGTGATCCACCAGCGGCGTTGTAGCCCGGCTTTGGCTTCCGTCAAATTGGCTCCCGTCAGGTCGGCACGGGCAAAGTTGGCGCTGTGGAGTTGGGCATGGCTCAGGTTTGCACCTTTCAGATTGGTGAGTCCAGGGCGGGTATTCGAGATCCCCGGTTTCTCGGGACTGGCTCCCAAGGTTTGAGAAGATTTCCCAGCAGAAACCGGGGATCTATCACTCGATCGATCCCGCATAGAGTCGAACCGGGCACCCCGCAGGTTGGCCCCGCTAAAGTCTGCCCCTGCTAGGTTTGCGCCCCGGAAGTTGGCTCCCGCTAGGTTCTGGTTCCGGAAATTTGCGTTGCGGAGATCTTGCCCACTGTAGTTTTTTGCCATACTTGCCCCTCACCATCCCCTTGAGTTTAGGACCAGTTCCCCATAGGGTCAAAGGGGATCCGATCGTTTTGGGGGTGGCGGGGTAGAGCAGTGCAATAAGCAATTGCGTGCGGCTGGATCCCCCGCTAGCGGGAAAAATTGATTGAGGGATTCAGGGCAAGTCAGGTATTCTCAAGGGCCAAGTCTATTTTCAACCTTATGAATCGCCGCCATCTACTGTCCTACACTTCCTTAGCAACGGCAACGGCAATACTGTCGGGGTGTCAAACGGAAATTTCTACGATTAAACACAACAATCCCTTAGTGGAATGGCAAATGGTCACCAGTTGGCCCCCGGTTTTAGCTACCCTGCAGGATTTGGCGAAGCACATTGCCCAGCGGGTTCAGGATCTCACCGATGGTCGCTTTCTCATTGAAGTTGCCTCGGATCAGACCTTCCTCAAGGGGAAAACTGTATTAGATGCGGTACAGGCGGGCACGGTGCAGTGTGGTCACACCATTGGTCACTACTACACCGATCGCAATCCGGCCTTTGCCTTTGGTTGTGGGATGCCCTTTGGCCTTACCCCCTCTCAGCAACAGGCCTGGCTCTATGAAGGGGGCGGGTTGGAAATTATGCAGACGGTTTATGCCGACTTCAATGCGATCGCTTTTCCGGCCGCCAGCACCGGAATGCAAATGGGGGGATGGTTTAAGCGAGAAGTGAATACCCTCGCAGACTTGCAGGGACTGCGGATGAGGATTCCCGGCTTTGGGGGCAAGATTTTTGAGCGCTTAGGAGTCCGTCCGGTATCTTTGCCCCCCACTGAACTAGCGGCCGCCCTAGAGCAGGATGTACTGGATGCCGCTGAGTGGATCGGCCCCCACGATGATGAGCAATTAAAGCTCTATGAAGTTGCGCCCTATTACTACTATCCAGGCTGGTGGGAACCGGGTTCCAGTTGCGATTTGGTGATCAATCGAGGCGCTTGGGATCAGTTGCCCCTCCATTATCAACAGGTTCTGCAAACCGTGGCGGCGGAGGCGGATTCCCTCTGCCTGGCTTGGTATAGTCGGAAAAATGCCCAGGCCCTCACCCGGTTGTTAGACCAAGGCACACAACTGCGGCCCTTCAGTGCCGAAATCCTGACCCGCTGCCAAGGGGAAACTCTGGATTTTCTCGCGGACATTGCGGCAGAAAATGTCACCTTTAGGACGGTCTACGCCACCTGGAAACAGTTTCGGCAGGAGTTATATCGTTGGTCTAGCATTACAGACCTCGCCTTTGGCAATGCTAGTTTTTTGACTTCCCGTTAGCATCCAGTGAACCAAAGCATTACGGTACTGACTTTCTATCCGTTGCGGTCTAGACAGAGCATTTCCACGATTCTTGGTAGGATAATATCGCCATCTCCACTCTGACCATCTGACCTGAGGTACATCCCTGTGATTTTCAATTGGTTGAACCGTGCGGGCTCTGCCTTCCTCTTAGGCGGGCAAACCGTCATTCACATCCTGCGAGGGCGGTTTCACTATCGCAATATTTTGGAGCAGATGGCCAGTGTTGGGCCAGATTCCCTCTTAATTACCGTTGTCGCTGCGATCTTTGTGGGGGCTGTTTTTACGATCCAAGTTGCCCGAGAGTTTCTCGAATTTGGGGCAGGATCCTTGGTGGGTGGGGTACTCTCCCTGTCGTTATTGCGAGAACTGGCCCCGGTGTTAACGGGGGTGTTGCTGGCGGGACGGGTGGGATCTGCCTTTGCCGCCGAAATTGGCACCATGCGGGTCACGGAGCAAATTGATGCTCTGTTGATGCTGAGAACCGATCCGGTGGACTATTTAGTGGTGCCTCGGGTGGTGGCCTGCTGCCTCATGGCTCCGGTGTTAACCCTGCTGTTTGCGGTGACGGGCACCTTTGGCGGATTACTCGTGGCAATTTATTTTTACGATCTCACCCAAGTCACCTTTCTCAAGTCGGTTCAAGACTTTCTGGAACCGTGGGATTTGACCAGCGCGATGATTAAATCCATTGTCTTTGGGGCGATCGTAGCCATCATTGGTGCCAGTTGGGGCCTCACGACGAATGGTGGAGCCAAGGGGGTCGGAACCTCCACTACCGCGGCAGTGGTTACAGCACTCCTGGCCATTTTTATTTGTAATTTCTTCCTCTCCGGCTTCATGTTCCAAGGGTTAGGGCAAGCCTTAACGGGAAGTCCTTAAGAGGGGTGAAGGGGGACTAACCCCGTAGGCAGTCTTCTTGCCAGTACAGTTTTCTAGTAGGTTTGGCCAGTACGTTTATCGTTACCAATAGGTTGTTCATGGGCACAGGGCGAGAACAGAAAAAGCGTATCCCTCAGACTCCAGGATCAAAACAGATTTCCACGGTATGGATTCCCACTGTGTTGCTCGTATTGGGATTGCTGATTTTCTTACTCTTGGCCAAAGGCATAGCGGTCTTTCTGGTGGATCGAACCTTTTACAGTATTCCCATTATCGGCGGCGTGGCTCGCAGTCTAGAGTTAACCGAGTTTGTTAATCTGCTTCTGTTTTCCATTTTAGGGATGGGGTTAGGCTTGGGATTTCATCTCATTCCCGTGGTCAATCCAGAACGGGTTGCCCGATCGATTCTGATCGTCCTGATTCCCATTTTATTTCTCAGTAGTTGCTTTTTTCAGTATCAGTTATGGCTCGTAGATGTACAAAATGAGATGGGGCTCAACGGGAGCGAAGTGCGAAGTATTACCAATCAATGGCTGCAACAAACCGTTGAAAAAGAAGGAATTTGGGGATTTTACAACTACACAACTCTTTATAGTATTTTGCCCACGAATCCCGATCGTTTACAAGCTTCTATTCAAGGAAGCGATCGCGTAACCCAATTATTTGCACAGATTTTTTCCGTTCCCCCAAAGGCAACAGCACAAATCCTATCCCTGTGTGTATGGGGCTTACGGGGGTTTTATCTGAGCCTTTCTGTGCTCGCCGCATTGCACCATTTTGAGGACGGTATTAGCCAACGGAAACGACGCTTAGAAAAGAAATCCCAAAAAATAGCACCCAATCCCCCGCGAGAAAAAACTGCCAAAGCTTATAAAAAACTTAAATGATTACAATTATTTTTCCACTTTAGAAAAGACTCGACTAGCATAAGAGAAATTACGAGTATAAATTCCGATTATGGGGATGCCGATTATGGGAATGTATACCGAGCCGAGACCAGCCACACTTATGCAACCTTCTCTTCAAGATCAATTGATTACCTTAAATCTCAAGATGGACAGAGGCTTGCAGGCGATCGATCACCTCAGTCAACTCTTGATGCTCCTGATTACGGAATTACAATGTCCGAGCGAAAATTCCGATCGATCTACTGAGCTTCTGCGGCAAGACTCTCCTCTACCCGAGGTGCTCCTCCATCAACTGTCCAGCATTCGCCAAAATCTATTGCAGCTTGATCACAAGCTCGCTACCTTTCAGGAGGTCACTCCCGTAGATTCTGCCGCCACGATCGCTCCAGCGATTCCCCAAACCATGCCCCAAGAAGTGCAGGATCATCAACTTGTGGGGGATCACGAAATTGTTAATGCCCATACTCTAGTGAGCGATCATGAGTTTGCCTCTTTCCATCACAAAGATGTACTGGAAGATCATGACTCTTTTGGCATGGAGGATGGGGTGAACAGTAGCTTGCCCACGGATATGCAAGTGCGTCGCTTAATGGCTCAACTAACCGCAGCCTATAACCGTATTGCGGCCCTAGAGGAGCAATTGTTATTTTCCCATCGTCCGTCCTATGCCTCTCCAGAGGTCGGCGATCGGGGTCAGTCTTGAGGAAACTGAGCTAGCCGATCGCACACCAGTAAGGTTCCCGCTGCCACACAGAGGGGAATGGTGAAAAGGTTGATCAAGGGCAGGCTAATTAACAGATTGCAAAAGAACCCAAAGCTCAGATTGGCGGGAAATTGTCGGAGAATCCAAGCTAACTTACGGCGGAAGCGGTAGTGTCGCCGTTCTAGGGGCCCATCCCAAAAGTCCACACAGGTTAACAAGGCTCCCCAGATCAGGCTCAGAGCCGTTCCCAGCACTTGTCCCGCTAAGGGTACAAACTGCAACGCCAAGACAATGAGAAAAACGATCGCTGTTAACACGAGTTTTTTGCCTTCAAATTGCAGGGCACGAGATAGATCTCGCCACAGTCCCCCGGAAGGGGGCAGCACCTGAAATTGTTCCGGCAAGCGTTCCTGTTCCAATACTTCTGATAAGCGCCCATACCAGGGACTCCCTAGTAGAACCGATAACTGCATTAACACTAAGCCCAATACCCAAAACAAAACGATCGCAACGAGGACGCGCAGGATCTGGGCAAAACCTTGCAAGATTGCCGCAAGAATCCCTAACCAATTGGGCAAACGATCGATCCAGTCCAGCAGGGGAACAAGGGCCGTTTGGGTCAGATCACCGAAAAACTGCCAGGCTGGGGGCATTACGCCCGCGTAGAGGAACATTGCTAACCCCAAGGTGAGCACGATCGGCATGGCGACATAGTTCCACAAACGGGGCGTTTGGTTGAGGAGCCGAAAGGCTTTCCAGGGATAGCTAAAACCATGAATCATCGTAAACCGTCACTCGATGGCCAATTGACCCTAATGATTTAATGATTTAGGAAGTCTCAGAGGGTGTTAGAAAGTTTCAGGGCACTTTGCTCCATTGTGGTGAGTGGATCAAAGGGTTACACTGCAATGATTCTGAGCCCCTTCTCCAAGTCCCTTCCAAGTCCCTGGGATCAAGTGGGTGAGTTAGATAGGTTAGTAATACAGTGCCAACGTGATGAGACCCTGCTGTCCCAGGAGAATTTCTCGGAGTAAGCTAAACACCCCCACCCAAACGATCGGGGTAATATCAACGCCCCCCAGCGGCGGAATCAGCTTGCGGGTTGGACTTAAAAACGGTTCCGTTAGCCCATACACCCAACTTAAGGGAAAGCGATTCATTTCCACCTGAGGATACCAACTCAACACAATCCGAAAAATGAAACAAAAGATCATTCCACCTAAACAAAAACCAAGGGGTAAGGCAGCAAGGGTCATCGGATTCATGGTCAGTCCTCACGCAACATAAAACATAAAATCGTATTATAGAAGACGGTTACCTCTCAGCGCATTATGAATGAACCGGCCGCCATACCTATGATTGAACTTCAGGGGATTTCTAAGTCCTTTGAACAGCAGAACGTCATCAATAACGTGGATTTGACCATTGGGCGGGGAGAAGCCATTAGCATTATTGGCCCCTCAGGGACAGGAAAATCCACCATTCTGCGCATTATTGCCGGACTCCTCGCCCCCGATCAGGGTCTGGTTCGTGTCGCTGGACAAGTGCGGCAAGGTTTAATTGAAGATCAAAAACGGGTACCCTTTCGCATTAGTCTCGTCTTTCAACAAGCGGCCCTCTTCGATTCCTTGACCGTTGGTGAAAATGTTGGTTTTTTACTGTATCAACACTCCCGATTATCCCGCCATCGCATTCGGGAATTAGTCAGCCAAAGTTTAGAAAAGGTGGGCTTGCACCCCGATACCGCAGATAAGTATCCTAGCCAGCTCTCCGGAGGAATGCGTAAGCGGGTGAGTATTGCCCGGGCCATTATGGAGGATCCCGAAGATGACCATGATGATCCCGAACTCATTTTGTATGATGAGCCGACCGCTGGATTAGATCCCGTGGCCTCTACCCTCATCGAAGATTTGATGCGCAATCTCAAAGAGAAAGTGCAATGTTGTGCCACCTATGTGGTGGTCACCCACCAAGACAGTACCATTCGTCGTGCCAGCGATCGGGTGGTGATGCTCTATCAGGGACAAGTCCAGTGGCAAGGGTTGACGAGTCAAATTGACCAGACTGATAATGCCTATGTCCGACAATTTTTTGAAGGGAATTCTCAAGGTCCCATGCAAGGTTTGCAATAGCTGTCCGTAAGAGGAACCAATTCATGTCGAGGGTTACAAGAAATGAAGGAGCCGCTGGGCTCATGGTCGTTGCAGGGGTGGTTCTGTTTGGCGGATTAATTGCCTGGGTACAGGGAATTGGTTTGGGGCAGAAAGCCTACAACATTACGGTGGAATTTGCAGACGCGAAGGGAATGCAAGAAGGAACGCCCCTCCGCTATCGGGGGGTAGAAATTGGCAAAGCGACCAAAATTCGCCCGAACAGTGATTCGGTTTTTGTGGATATTGAAATTACCGCCACCACCCTTCGCATCCCCGGAGAATCGGTGATTGAGGTGCAAAGTGCCGCTCTCCTTGGGGATAAGTATATGGATGTGCTGATCCAAGATAACTTACCCGATGATCCCACCTTGCCTTTGCCCACGGATCCCGCCTGTAATCCTAAGATTTTGATCTGTGATGGATCGGAACTGCAGGGCAGAGCCCTGCCGGATCTTGCCGATTTAATTCGCACCAGTTACGAACTCTCCCAAGTCTTTACCGATCCCCTCTTAATGGCAACGGTGCGGCAGTTAGGCGAAAGTTTGGTAACGGGTAGCTCTGGGCTTTCCGGGTTAGGGGAAAACGTCACCAGCCTAGCGGAATCTTTGAATGGGCAAATGGGGAATCTGGAAAAAGCCCTCACCTCTGTGGGAGGGGCCGCCGAGGAAATTACTAGCACCGCCGGAGAAATTAAAAACACTGCGGTTACTGCGCGAGAAATTCTTGAAACCAACCGCACGGTGATTGCCTTGACCCTAGGCAATTTTGGCACCGCTAGCGAAGATTTAATTCTCCTCATGAATAACCTTAATCCGGTGGTTGCCCAGGTCAATGAGGGGGAATTAATGGATAACTTAGAAGTGCTGTCCACCAATTTACGACGAGCCTCCGCTAAGTTGCTGGTGGCCACCAATGCCATGGCGGAGCCCAGTAACGTACAACTGCTTCAGGAAACCCTGGATTCGGCGCGGATGACCTTTCAAAATGCCCAGAAAATCACCACGGACTTAGAAGAACTGTCCGGGGATGCCAGCCTGCGGGACGACATTCGCCGCTTACTAGGGGGGTTAGGGGGCTTGTTTGGCCGGGCAGATCAGTTAGAGCGCCAAGTTCAAGCCACTCAAAATGCGGTGCGGGCGAGTACCGGAGAAGCATTCCCCGTTGATGGTCTGGGCACCACGGATTGGGAAAGTTGGCAAGAAACCGTTGCGGATTTAAATCAGCGCTTAACAGAACAACCGTCCAATACCACCAAGGCGACAGAAGCAGAAGCCAAGTCCTCCGCCAAGTCTG
>JBMTZC010000167.1:0-9487 GCA_049455215.1 Prochlorotrichaceae cyanobacterium | reverse complement strand
TTATCCACAGTAGTAGACAGGTGATCTAGTTTTTGTTCAATACGATCGAGGCGATCGTCATCGATGGTTGATTTTGTCATTTTGGACGCTTTGTAAAAGTGTTTCCGTACATCGATCGTAACAAGGCAACCAAGGGACGCACCGTTCTAATCCCCTTGAGGATAGTCTTGCCAAAGGGTGCAATTTTGTCTGAGGCTGTGGTAGTTGCCGTGGCCCAAAATCAAGTGATCTAAAAGAGGAATGGCCAGGAGTTGTGCGCCTTGCAGCAGTTGACGAGTGAGGGCCAGATCTTCGGGGCTGGGTTCCACATTCCCAGAAGGATGGTTGTGGGCAATAATCACCCGCGTGGCACCTTGACGAATCACTTCCCGAAAAATATCGCGGGGATGCGCCAAGGTTTCTGTGGCCGTGCCAATGCTAATGACCTTGGTGGCCACGGGACGGTTTTTGACATCCAACATGACGATCGCAAAACGTTCCTGGGCCTGCCACATAAGTTCCCCACTGAGCAGATCCGCTGCGGCTTTGGGATTATCAATAGGATCTTTTTCCGGCGGACGAGTTTGAAAGACTCGCTTCCCCAGTTCGATCGCGGCAACGATCGTTGTGGCTTTAGCGGGGCCAATACCATGAATTTGAGTCAGTTCAGCGATGGCAATATCCCGCAATACGGAGAGGGGATCCCGCTGATCTTGACTCAGTTGTTGCAAAATGTGTTGTCCTAAGCCCACGGCGGAAAGCTTGCCGGCTCCCTGCCCCGTCCCCAGGAGAATAGCTAACAGTTCAGCATTCGATAAACTTTTTGCGCCATAATGCACGAGGCGCTCCCGGGGGCGCTCACTCAGGGGTAGATCCGCAACGCGCAAATTGTAGGAACTCATGGCTCATCATCCCTGGGAAAAGACGAGGTATCAACGCCCAGTGCGGTAATCCCGTGGTGAGGAGCTATAACGTCCCCCGAAATAACCCTTGAGGGCGTACTAATAATATCAGGAGCATGATGGCCAAAGCTACGACAAGTTTGTACTCATTGTCCAACCAATAGGTACTCACTTCCTGGCTAATCCCGATCGCTAGGGCTCCAACGATCGCACCGTAGGGATTCCCAATGCCCCCTAAAATCACCGCCGCAAAGAGGGGCAAAATCAAAAACCACCCCATACTGGGCCGCACCACCGTCACTAACCCGTAGAATCCCCCTGCGATCGCCGTTAATACGCCCACGACAATCCAGGTATAGGTGACAATACGCTCCACATTAATCCCCGTCACCGCTGCTAAATCTGCGTTGTCCGCCACTGCCCGCATCGCCTTGCCCCAACGGGTTTGTTGTAAGAGGTAATGAAGCCCCAACAAAACTAAGCCCACTCCCCCCAGAATGATGAGGCGGTAGTAGAGAATCGGCAAACAAAACAGGGTAATCGGCTCCGCCAAAGGCAAACCATAGGTCTGATTATCCACGCCCCAGAGTAAGGTCACCAGATTCCGCAACACCAGTGCTAAGCCAATAGAGCTAATCATAAAGGTGGTTGAATTAGCCCGTTGCGATCGCAAGGGCCGCCAAACGATGCGATCGAGCAGCAGCAACAGGGCACTACTGATTACCCCACTCAAGACGATCGCAGCCCCCCAAGGGAGATGCAGGTACTGAATGCCGAAAAGGGTCAGATAAGCCCCCCAGGTAATCAGATCCCCCTGGGCAAAATTAGGGAGCCTTAAAATACCATAGACCAGGGTCAAGCCCACCGCTCCAAGGGCCAATAAACTGCCGAGGGAGACCCCATCCACCACTAGGGTTAACAGCCGAAACCCAGGACTCTCAGGAGAAGGACACAGCATCAGAATCGGGTCTAAGATTAGGGGGCTCATGATTCAATCTCTGGGCTTTTCCCTGCGGCTTGCCACTGAAAGCGAAAAATTTAATGGAATTGATGTTGTGCTATTTCGCAATACGCATCAAGGGCTGATTAAACTCAACAGGCTGTCCATTTTCCACTAAAATTTCCAGAATTTGACCGCTCACTTCCGCTTCTAATTCATTCATTAACTTCATGGCCTCAATAATACAAACCGTTTGGCCGGGCTTAACGGAATCCCCTACAGAGACAAAGGGAAGCTCCCCTGGAGCCGGGGCAGAATAAAAGGTCCCCACCATCGGGGAAACAATCTCCGTCACATTTTCCCGCTTACCGGGGGGGGGCAAGGGGGCAGAGGTGGATTTAGCGGGAGGCGGAGGCGGCGCTGCAGCCACCACCACTGGCGCTGGGGGTTCAACGGCTGGGGCAGCATTCTCTACCGCCTCCACCCCATATCCTGACGCAACAAAGTTCTGACGGCGGACAATAAGTTCAAAATCTTCGACCCGCAACGTCAACTCACTAATATCCGTTTGATTAAGAGTCGTTAGCAGATTTTGCAGTTGGCTTAAATCGAATTCCATGAAAATGATGATTGATAAAGGTAATTTCTATTGCTATTAAAGTATTGGGCACCTCGAAAAATCCAAACTTGGGTTCCTCTTGCTCCGCAGTCGTAGGAACGGTGACGGACAGCTATACCGCTCGACACAATTCATCGAAGTGCTATTAAGGTGATCAAATTGTGTGTGTAGGTGCGGTAAGACCGGCCGACACACACAAACTAGACCATTCAGCTAACTTTTAAGTATTGAGCCCAAGATTGGAGGCAATACCCAAAACGCAGAACCTAACCCGTCTTTATTCCCGCCCCAGATAGGAGTCATTACGGGTGTCAATACGGATACGCTCTCCTTGGCTAATGAACAGCGGCACCATGACCTGAGCCCCGGTTTCCAGCTTCGCCGGTTTTGTTCCTCCCGTTGCGGTATCTCCCTTCACCCCCGGATCGGTTTCCACAACCTCTAAGACAACGGAGTTTGGTAGTTCAACATCAATTACCTGCTCTTTCCACGTCACCACACTCACTTCCATTTCTGTTTTAAGATACTTCACCCGATCGCCAATTTGATCGGCTTTCAGGCGACTCTCTTCATAGCTGTCCATGTCCATGAAAACATAGTCGTCACCTTCGATATAGGTGTGTTGCATCACACGCTTCTCTAAGGTTGCCTGCGGAACCGTCTCCCCCGCCCGAAAGGTACGTTCCACAACGCTGCCAGTTTGGGCATTTTTTAACTTGGTACGAACAAATGCTGAGCCTTTACCCGGTTTAACGTGTAAAAACTCAACGACACGCCACACAGAACCATCCAACTCTACGGTTGTACCCGTTCTGAAGTCATTACTTGAAATCATGTGCTTATGCCTTGGATACGAACGATTCTCCCACGGAGACGCTACATGAACGACATCCTATTCTACTCCTCTGGGGTTCAAGCCGTTCAAGAAAAAGACATCCTCGGTCTTTTGCAACCCAAACTCTGGCTGCACAACGGGTAGAAGAGATGATTCAGGAAGCCCTCCGACACTCCAGGGGTTAAGCCCCTGGGTCTTAATACAGTTGTTTAAGCGTTAGACGGCTACCAACTTAAGGCGGAAGAGTGCGGCACTCTTCCATTCAATTTTTTCGTTAGACGGAGGGGGTATACTTCCGAAACGCTAGGGTGACGTTATGGCCACCAAAGCCGAAGGAATTGGAAAGGGCGAGATCAACGGTTTGCTCTCGACAGGTTCCGGGCACATAGTCTAAATCACATTCCGGATCCGGAGTATCTAAGTTGATGGTGGGAGGAACACGATCGTGAGCAATAATCTTCGCTAAGGCAACGGCTTCGATACCACCCGCTCCCCCCAAAAGGTGCCCCGTCATGGACTTGGTGGAACTAATGGGAATCCGATAAGCATGATCGCCTAGGACTTTTTTGATCGCCTCAGTTTCAGTTTTGTCGTTAGCGGGGGTACTGGTGCCGTGGGCATTAATATAGGTGACGGCTTCTGGGGTGGCCCCAGCATCTTGCAAACACAATTCCATTGCCCGAGCGGCCCCTAAACCACCGGGAACGGGGGAGGTAATATGATAGGCATCGCAGGTCATGCCATAGCCCACCACCTCAGCATAGATACGGGCTCCCCGGCTTTGGGCTTGCTCCAGTTCTTCCAAGAAGAGTACTCCAGCCCCTTCTCCCATGACAAAACCATCCCGATTTTTATCAAAGGGACGACAGGCATGGAGGGGATCGTCGTTATTGAAGGATAAGGCCCGAGCCGAGGAAAACCCTGCCACGGAGACGGGGGTGACGGCAGATTCTGTACCCCCGCAAATCATGGCTTTAGCATAGCCCTGTTGAATAATACGGAAGGCATCTCCCACAGCATTGGAACCGGAAGCACAGGCGGTAACGGGACAGCTATTGGGGCCTTGGGCTCCGGTGTCGATCGCCACTAGACCTGCCGCCATATTGGCAATCATCATGGGCACCATGAAGGGGCTACAGCGATTCGGGCCTTTCTGGAGGAGGATGGTCTGTTGATCTTCTAATACCTTAATGCCACCAATTCCCGTGCCAATAATGACCCCAACATCATTGCTATTGAGATCGGTAATTTCAAACTGGGCATCCTGTAACGCTTGACGAGCCGCCACGATCGCAAATTGGGCAAATCGATCCATCCGTTGGGCTTCCTTGGCATCCAAAAAGTCCGCTGGATTAAAGCCCTTGACTTCACCGGCAATTTTGCACTTATGGCCAGAGGCATCAAAATGGGTAATGCGATCGATACCGCTTCTGCCCTCTACCAACCCTTGCCAATAAGCATCCAAGGTATTGCCTAAGGGGGTAATGGCCCCTAAGCCCGTAACAACAACACGTCTTCCCACTAGATTGGTCATGATATCCGTAATGCTGAGCAGTTCTGCTAGTCCCTATCACCAGGGATAAATTCAAAGTTAGAAGTGAGAACTCGGAAAGCGGAACTGGGTTTCCGACTCCGCATTCCGCGCCCCCATTTCAAAATTTCCTCACTCCGCGTTCGCCGTTCCGCGTTAGAAACGCTGACGCTTATTTTTTCTGGGCGATGTAGCTTACGGCATCCTGCACCGTAGCAATCCCTTCCGCATCTTCATCCGGAATTTCGATTCCAAATTGATCTTCTAAAGCCATCACCATTTCCACAACATCCAAGGAGTCAGCCCCCAGATCATTGGCAAAGTTCGCTTCTGGCTTCACTTTATCTTCCTCTTCAACCCCCAGTTTATCGATCACGATCGCTTTGACCTGGGCGTAAATTTCCTTTTCCTGGTCACTCATTATGGTTCCCTCGTTAAAAACAGAATTAGAGACTCTAATTTAGACATTTTTTAATCTTATACGAATGCGGCTTTCCGCGTAAGACTATAAAGATAGGTTTGAAACCGTCTCTACCGATCGAGGGCAAGCCGTTGCAACGCAGCGGGGAAGATGTGATGTTCCTGAACTTGAATCCGAGCCTGCAGGGTTTCTGGAGTATCCTCCGGCAAAACGGGCACCGCCGCCTGCATGAGAATACGACCACTATCCACCTCGGGTTCCACGAGATGAACGGTACACCCGGCGATCGCCACCCCAGCGGCCAAGGCCTGCTCGATCGCTCTGATTCCCTTAAAGGCGGGCAAGAGACTGGGGTGAATATTGACGATGCGCTGGGGATAGGCATTAATCAACTCCGGCGTGACGATCCGCATCCAGCCCGCCATCACCACCCAATCCACCCCATGGGTCTGGAGGACTGACACGATCGCGTGATCCAAGTCTTCCCGTCGGGCAAAGGTGCGGTGATCGAGCAGAACTTTGGGAATGCCCCCACGATCGGCCCGATCCGCCACTTTGGCCTCAGGATTGTTATAAACCAAGACCTTGACCGTAGCCTGCAGATGCCCTTGGGCGATCGCGGTCAAAATTGCCTCAAAATTACTACCACTACCGGAGGCTAAGACCCCTAACTGGAGGGGAGCTACAGCAACCTGATCCAAGGATGGTGGCAGAGGGGAAATTAAGGCATTCATGGCTTATACCGCCTCATCCGCCGCCGCATCGGTGGCCAAATCTCCCAAATTAAAGATAAACGGGGGGGTCTTCTGCTGGTCCCCACTCATGACCAACACTTTAGGCATTTGAGCACCACCCCGTCCCCAGACATCAATGGCTTCCCGTTTCAACACTAAATCCCCACCGGGGCCGGTTAAACTTTCCGCTAAGAGACGTTGAGCTTCTGCCCGACCTTTAGCACGATTAATTTCAGCCTGAGCTTCCTGCTCAGCTTCTTGGGCCACGTAAACGGCCCGCTGTGCCCGCTGTTCTGCAATTTGCTTATCTTCTACAGCAGAGGCAAATTCCTTGGAAAAGTTGAGATCGACCACACTCGTATCTAAGACAATAATGCCGTAATTCTCTAGACGAGCGGTGAGAGCCGCATCAAAATCTTCCTTCAAGAGACTCCGCTGGGTCACCGACTCTTCCGCTGTTCGCAAAGAAGCTGCAATTTTGAAGGATTCCTGAGTTTGGGGCGCAATAATCTTGGCCACAATGTTTTGCAACGTCCCTTGAGTCCGACGAATTTCGACGACCTTAATGGGATCAAGGCGAAAGTTAATGGCAAAACTAGCACTCAAGGTTTGCAGATCGCGGGTAGAACTTTCCGCAGGCACTTCAAATTTTTGGACTGTGACATCATAAACATCAACAGTAGACACCAAGGGAGGCTTGTAGTGTAGACCTTCTAGAAGTGGGGTGTTCTGGGCCTTGCCGAGAATGCTAATCACCCCGGCTTGACCAGGAGTAATAATCACGATCGAGTTCAGACCAACGAAGGCAATCAAGCCCACCACGATCGCCACAATAATCGTAATGGGGTTGTTGCCCACGGGCTGCTTACGGTAAACCACGATATTCTGTCCTCTGAATTGACAAATCCGCTCCTAGTGTACCGAGGTTTCTGATGCTTTGTTCACTTCCGGTAGTTTTCTGCGGATCCAGCTTCAGATCAAGACACTCAATTCAGGGTATCTCGCATCACTCGAAATTCCCGACCAATTGCAACCCAGATTCTCCTTGCTCCGCCAACATCACCTCCCGATCGATATATCCCGGGCCATCCGTAGCCACCACCAAAAAGCTAAATTCACCGCGATCGTGGCGAAGGGTATAGCGAAACTCACCGGTGCTGGCTAGAAATTCTTGCTCATAGTGGGCTTCCACTAGGGTATCGGCAATGCGATCGTCTTCCACTTGAGCCCGGTTAGCATCGATAAACTGGAACCGCACCTGCTGACCCTCACGCCACTGGATCGTCCACCACCCCGATGGCTCAATTTCTACCTGGGCAAAGCGATCGGAACCGGAGGAGATCACCAGAGAATCCGTTGTCGGTGTATTGGCGTAAATAAACAGGGGCTCTGCGATCGCAGGCAGGGTTTCCATTGCCATCAATACACTGACACCCAACGGCAACAGCACAGGAGTAAGTCCCACCCGAGCACTCTGTAGCGCAGCCTTAACATACTGAAGCATCCTGGTTCTCCTCTCTCAACTGGAGTCCATCATCCGTAATTTCCAGGACATTCTCAGTGATAGCGCAGCAATAGCTGCGTGATTGTACGGAAAATATGGGGTGAGGAGAACCGAATACCGACTGTGGTTTCAGTCTCTAGCCCCTATGATCGCAATCACCACCAGCCTTAGCACACCTCGATCGACATCTTGAAGTGAAGAAAAAAAGGGTTCAGAGTGCCTCACGGGTCTCCCGTCGATTTTGTCGATTTCAGAAAAAAAACCAAAATCTTAAGGAAAAGATAACCTGATTCCACCAGATAAACCTCAAAAAACCTGTGGAAAACTGCCCTTTTTCTGTGGAAAACCTGTGGAAAACCCTGTGCAAAACTTACTAAAATCTGTGGACAAACTCAATAGTTCATTTGATCTGTGGAAAAAAGGCACCTTTTTTCCACAGTTTTTCCACAGGCTCGAAGTGGGTCTAAGGCTTACAGGATAAGACTTCCAGATCTTTATTAACAGTTTCCACAGGCCCTACTACTACTAATTTTAAATTTAAAATTAGAGAAGAAGAAGAGTTAAGCCAAGGTTAATGGATTAGACCTCAGAGATTGGTGGATGAGAAGAACCGAGTAGTGTTAAAATCCATGAGCTTTGAATCCAGGCAAGTTCTCTGAGGGCTTTTGATGAAATTGGTCTGCAACCAAACTGATCTGAGTACCAATCTTTCTTTGGTCGCTAGGGCGGTTCCCTCTCGTCCCAGCCATCCGGTTTTAGCAAATATTCTCCTCACTGCTGATGCCGGAACCCAGCGGGTTAGCTTAACGGGGTTTGATCTGAGTTTAGGGATTCAAACTTCTTTTCCCGCAAATATTGAAAGCAGTGGAGCGATTACCTTACCCTCTAAGCTCTTGACGGACATTGTCACCCGGTTGTCTTCTGACGCAGAGATTACCCTCTTGCTGGGGGAAGAGGGGGTTGTGAACTTAGTGACGGGGTCGGGGCAGTATAAGGTTCGGGGCATGGATGCCGATGAGTTTCCCCAACTTCCCCTGGTGGAATCAGGAGAAGCGGCAAAACTTTCTGTGGAAGCATTGGTGGAAGGGTTGCGGGGAACCCTGTTTGCCACCAGTACGGATGAAACGAAGCAGGTGCTGACGGGGGTCCATTTGCGGGTACAGTCGGACGGGTTAGAATTTGCTGCGACCGATGGTCACCGTTTAGCCGTTGTAAGTACCTTTAATGCCGAGGATGAACCCGGCTTAAGCTCAGGGGTAGAAGCCTTTGAGGTGACGATTCCAGGGCGGGCTTTGCGGGATTTAGAGCGCATGGTGACGGCCCGCAGTACGGAGGATGCCATCGCCCTCTACTTTGACCAGGGGCAAACCGTCTTTCAATGGGGCGATCAGTACCTCACGAGCCGCACCTTAGATGGTCAGTATCCGAATTATCAGCAACTGATTCCCCAACAATTTGAACGCCAAGTCACCCTCGATCGTAAGCTCCTCGTTGCTGCTTTAGAGCGGATTGCGGTTTTAGCGGATCAAAAAAATAATGTGGTCAAATTAACCCTCAGCCAAGAGCAACAGAACATTATGCTCTCCGTAGAAGCTCAGGATGTGGGCAGTGGTCAGGAATCTTTACCGGCTCAGGTTTCTGGCGAAAGCTTAGAAATTGCCTTTAACGTCAAATATCTGATGGATGGCCTCAAGTCTCTGCCGGCGGCGGAAATTCAGATGCAACTGAACACCGCCACAAGTCCAGTGATTTTAACCCCCTTGGGCGAACTAAAAATGACCTATTTGGTCATGCCGGTACAAATTCGATCGTAAGGATTAGCGGGTATCAACTTAAGGCGTAAGAGTGCGGCGCTGCGAGCCGCACTCTTACATTAAATTTTCTCGCTTTCAGTGGAAAGCCGGATTAGCTAAGTTCCTGGAGATAAATACCCTCGATTGGGCACTTCAATTATGGGCTATCAACTTCAGGAGTGTGGCACTCTTCTCTTAAATCATTGTGTTTGCAGTGGAAAGCTCAAAT
>JBMTZC010000166.1:0-9530 GCA_049455215.1 Prochlorotrichaceae cyanobacterium | reverse complement strand
GGGCTGAAACGACTGCCGTATAAACACTTCAGCGCTAAATGATGACAGCCCCTAGCCCCATTGCAAAATTGAAGGAAGCTAGGGATTGCAGAGGGACTACAGATCGCAGGTTTTCCCCCACATTAAGCCTGCTGTCGCTTGATCATAATCCGCGATCGTTACCTTAACTGGATCGACTTTCCAGATTTCCTCGCAGTATTCTTGGATGGTGCGATCGGAGGAGAATTTAGCCATGCGCAAAGCATTTAAGATCGACATTTTTGTCCATTTATTTTGATCTTGATAGGCCTGACTCACGGCTTTTTGGCAATCCACATAGGCTTGATAATCCGCCAATAACATGTAGTCATCTCGGTTCAACAGATGATCAACGATCGGCTTAAAGAGATCCGGTTCACCAGGAGAAAAGAGACCTGAGGCAATGCCATCTAGCACTTCCTTGAGTTCCCCATTGCTGTTGTAATATTCCCGGGGATTGTACCCTTTGGCTTTGAGGGCGGCCACTTCATCAGCTTTTAAACCAAAGAGGAAGAAATTCTCGGGGGCAACTTCTTCCCGAATTTCAATATTCGCCCCATCTAAGGTCCCGATCGTTAAGGCTCCATTCATGGAGAATTTCATATTCCCCGTTCCCGAAGCCTCTTTTCCAGCGGTAGAAATTTGCTCCGAAAGATCCGCTGCGGGATAAATATGTTGCGCTAGGGACACGCTAAAGTTCGGCAAGAAAACCACTTTTAAGCGACCCCGCACATCGGGATCCGTATTGACGATCGCGCCCACGGCATTGATCAGTTTAATAATCAACTTAGCCATGAAATAGCCTGGAGCCGCTTTACCTGCAAAAATGAAGGTGCGGGGTTGAATGTTGAGGGTTGGATTTTTCTTAATCCAGTTATAGAGGGTGATAATATTCAACACCGCTAAATGCTGACGCTTATACTCGTGAATCCGCTTGACTTGAATGTCAAATAAGGAGGATGGATCCACCTCAATTCCCGTTAGGCGACGAACTTCTCGGGCTAGGTTTTGCTTATTCGCAAACTTAATGTCTTGCCATTGTTTACAGAAGGCTGAATCCTCTGTGTAGGACTCCAATTGACGCAGTTCATTGAGATCTGTGAGCCAGCCTCGACCAATTTTTTCCGTGTAGAGTTTAGAGAGACGAGGGTTACTCAGTAAAATCCAGCGTCGGGGGGTAACACCATTGGTTTTATTGAAGAATTTATCGGGGAAAATGTCATAGAAATCCCGGAGAGTATCTTGCTTCAATAACTCGGTGTGTAAGGCAGCAACCCCATTAATGGCATGGCTACCAATACAAGCTAAATAGGCCATGCGAATTGATTTTTCTGGCGATTCTTCAATAATAGATAAGCGGCGGAGCCGATCGCTATCTCCAGGGTACCAACTATGAACAGACTCGAGGAAACGATGGTTAATTTCGTAGATAATTTCGAGGAGACGGGGGAGGGCATGACCAAAGAGTGAAACGGGCCACCGCTCCAGGGCTTCGGGCATTAAAGTGTGGTTGGTATAGGCAAAGGTTTTTTGAGTGATTTCCCAGGCAAAATCCCAATCCATGCCCTGTTCATCCACCAGCAAACGCATCAACTCGGGAATCGCTACGGTGGGGTGAGTATCGTTGAGTTGGATCGCAAAACTTTCATGGAAATTGTTTAAGTTGGGATGTACCTTCAGGTGCTTACGAATCATGTCCTGCATCGAGGCAGACACAAAGAAATATTGCTGCTCTAGGCGTAATTCTCGACCTTGAGGGGTGTTGTCGTTGGGATAAAGCACTTTAGAAATGGTCTCGGAAACCATTTTTTGCTCCACCGCACGATCGTAGTTGCCAGCATTGAAGGCATCGAAGTTAAACTCATCACTGGCTTCTGATTTCCACAGCCGCAAAACATTCACCGTATTGGTATTAAAACCGGGGACGGGTAAATCAAAGGGAACCGCTAGAACGGTGCGGCCAGGAATCCAAGAGACTCGGAAATTGCCTTTGGGATCATGATAGGATTCCGTATAGCCCCCTAGTTTAACTTCAACGGCTTCATCCCGTCTTTGTAATTCCCACGGATTTCCAAACTTTAACCATTGATCCGGGATTTCTACTTGCCAGCCATCCCGCATAATTTGATGAAAAATGCCGAATTCATAGCGAATTCCATAGCCGATCGCAGGGATTTCTAAGGTGGCGAGGGAGTCGAGGAAACAGGCGGCTAAACGGCCTAAACCTCCATTGCCAAGCCCTGGATCGTCTTCCTGCTCAAGTAGATCGGTTAAGTCTAAACCGGACTCTTTGAGGGCTTGTTCAACCCGTTCGTAGAGGTCTAAATTAATGAGGCTATTGCCCAGGTGGCGACCCATGAGAAATTCGGCGGAGAGGTAACAAACCCGTTTAACCTTCTGCTCGGTATAGGTTTTTTGGGTGGCTAACCAACGGTATAAGAGGCGATCGCGAATGGTATAGGACAGCGCTTGGTAATAATCTTCTTTGGTTGCGATGGATTCATATTTACCCTGAAGATAGAAAAGATGATCGGCAAAAGCCCGTTTGAGGGTTTCTAAACTCATGCCGGTGCGATCGTCTTCCACCTGGATCTGAACATTATTAGGAGTAGTTGTAGAATTTACGGTTACAGTCATAGTTTCTTACTTCAAAATTGGAATTAGTAATGTTAACAGTTCAGTCCGATGAGAATCGAGGCAAAAGGTTCCCCGCAGCATGAACGGAACAAACGGGATCAGAGGAAACTAGTCCTCAAAATCCCGCTCAACTCTTTTCTGAGTCCCTCAATTAAATTGTAGTGAGCGGCGCGGCCACCCATTTCAAGTTTTTTGAGGTATTCTTCTCAAGAGTAAATCTCCTTAGCTTTCTTTCGCCGCCATTGATAGCATCAGATCAATCATACGATTAGAATAGCCCCATTCGTTATCGTACCAAGACACGACCTTGAAAAAGCGATCGTTGAGTTCAATCCCCGCCCCGGCATCAAAGATACTGGAATGGGGATCTGTCGTAAAATCGCTGGAGACAACCGGATCTTCCGTATAGCCTAAAATTCCTTTTAAGAACCCTTCAGAAGCGGCTTTCATGGCAGCACAGATTTCCGCGTAACTGGTTGCTTTTTCGGTACGGAAGGTGAGATCCACAACGGAGACATCAGGAGTGGGAACCCGGAAGGCCATTCCCGTTAGTTTGCCTTTCAATTCCGGGAGCACCAAAGTCACCGCTTTAGCGGCTCCCGTGGAGGCCGGAATAATATTTTGGGCTGCGCTGCGTCCCCCCCGTAAATCTTTTTTACTGGGACCATCTACCGTGGGTTGAGTGGCGGTCATGGCATGGACGGTGGTCATTAAGCCTTCGGCTAAACCGAAATTATCATTAATGACCTTAGCAATGGGGGCGAGGCAATTGGTGGTGCAACTAGCATTAGAAACCACCGTATCTTTAGCGGGATCAAAACTTTCATGATTGACCCCAACCAATAGGGTTGGTACATTGGCGGGATCTTTGGTGGGGGCAGAAATGACGACTCGTTTTGCTCCCGCTTTAATATGCGAAGAAGCGGTGTCTAGGGTAGTAAATAAACCGGTGGCTTCCACGACATAATCTACGCCTAAATTACCCCAGGGCAACGCCTCTGGACTCCGTTCTGCTAGACAAGGAATGAAGGTGCCATCCACCACAATGCCATCGGGTTTGGCTTCAACTGCCCCCTGAAACCGGCCGTGGGTTGAATCATATTTCAACAGATAGGCTAAAGTTTCTGCAGGAAAGAGGTCATTGATTCCGACAAATTCAATTTCAGGGTGGCTTAACCCTGCCCGAAAGACCAATCGACCAATTCGTCCGAAACCGTTAATTGCTACTTTAATTGGGGCCATGTTCTATCGCTCCTTGTCGATAACATCTTTGCCATTTCAACGGTAAGGAACTTTACAAAATTCTGATTTTTCCCTTCCTTTTAGAAATACTCAAATGTCATACATTGGAATATTTCCTAAAGAACGATCGCTAAAATCTTAACGATCGCTCCAATGCACTTGTCTCAATGACAACGATGGGAAATTTAGCCTAAGGTGAGCCCTAAGGTGACCGTTGAAAGACCCTATTGGATTACGGCTATTCTGGGGTTAGTTTAAGCTTAAGCAGTCTAGAACCCTCAGAATGCTAGTTTTTTTTAATCTCTTTGGGATTTGGCAAATCTGACGCACCGCTACAGGGGGTAACCTGCGGCTCTGTGCGCCACCTCCTTAATGATCGGAAGGATCGGGAGTCATCGATAGTAATCGGTTTAGGCAAAGTGGGCGTTCACAAACTGGGATAAGCGATCGAGCCCTTTTTCGATCGTTTCCAGATCCGTGGCATAGGAGAGCCGGAAACAGTCATCTGCTCCAAAGGCAATTCCAGGAATGGTAGCGACCTGAAATTCATCTAAGAGTTGGTTACAAAAATCCAGCGAAGAAATACCCAGGTTGCGAATGCTAGGAAAGACATAGAACGCGCCATCGGGTTGGGGGCATTCTAGACCGGGAATAGCTCTGATGCGATCGAGCATGACCTGCCGCCGTTGGGCAAAGGCTTCACACATGATCGCCACGCAGTCTTGAGAAGATTGGAGAGCGGCAATGGCCCCATACTGAGCAAAGGTACAGACATTAGAAGTGCTGTGGCCCTGCAGGGTGGCAGCCGCTTTAATGAGTTGGGCATCCCCCGCGAGATAGCCAACCCGCCACCCCGTCATGGAGTAGGCCTTGGCAAAGCCATTACTGATGATGGTGCGGTTCAGCATTTCTGGACTGGCGGCTCCGATGCTGAGATGCTCTGCCCCATCGTAGAGAATTTTTTCGTAGATTTCATCAGAAACCACATAGAGGTTCGCTTCTAAAATGACCGCTGCTAGCGCCTTCACCTCCTCTGGGGAGTAGACCATACCCGTGGGATTAGCTGGAGAGTTAAAAACCACGAGCTTAGTTTTAGGGGTAATGGCTTGGCGGAGTTGCTCCGGTGAAATTTTGAATTGGGCCGCCGCATCGGTGGGCAGAATCACCGGCACCCCGTCCGCCAGTTTGACCATTTCTGGATAGCTCAGCCAATAGGGGGCTGGAATAATCACCTCATCCCCCGGATCGAGAAAGACCTGCATCAGATTGTAGAGAGACTGCTTACCCCCATTGGTGACCAGAACTTGATCCGCCCCAAAACAAAGCTGATTATCCCGCTGCAATTTTTCCGCGATCGCCGATCGTAAAGCGGGTTCCCCCGCCGCAGGGCCGTACCGAGTTTTTCCTTCCTGCAGTGCTTTCTGAGCCGCAGCCTTAATATGCTCCGGCGTATCAAAATCCGGCTCCCCCGCACTGAAACTGCACACATCAATCCCTTCCGTCTTCATTGCTTTCGCCTTAGCGGCAATGGCAAGGGTAAGGGAGGGGGCAACCTGGGTAATCCGATGGGCTAGTTTCATGATTAGGCTCGGTAAGGTACGAATAAGGGTCTGCTTATGCAATCCCTATTAAAATGCATTTACAAATTTAGCGAAGAATCTTACCTCGCAACGTTAGCAAATCCTGATATACCTCTCATTTTCTCTGTCTATAAACCTATTGATCAAACACCCGGAATCAGATCTCCGATGTCTTGCAGACTCAAGCCTCAAACGTCCCCTTCAGAAAAACTGGAAATCTTGCTGCAGACCAGCCTTTTGGTTAAGTTTATGTTGGTTTTACACTGAATTAAGCTCATTTGCCTCCACAGGAGGGAGCCCATGCAGCATCCTGACTTTTCTGATTACAGTTTTGAAATCATCCGCAAACAGGGTCACAACCTTGGTGGTAGTTGCGTAACCTATCTTGCGAAAACAGGACCTGACTTATCACCCAGTATGTTGGTGGTGCTGAAACAATGCCAGTTTGCCAAAGGTGGCAATGGGGCAGGCTTCAAAGCGATCGAACAGGAAACTCAAATTCTCAAGGATCTGAAACATCCGGGAATCCCACGCTATCTGGGCAGTTTTGAAACTGATGATGGCTTTTGCCTAGTGCAGGAATATAAAAAAGCTGAACCCCTCTCCGTACTCCGCAGCTTCAGCCCCGACGACATTAAACACATCGCCACACAACTGCTGGAAATTCTGGTGTATCTGCAAGATCGGACTCCCCAGGTCTTTCACCGGGACATTAAGCCGGAAAACGTGCTGGTCAGCGATGACCTTCAGGTGTATCTCATTGACTTTGGCTTTGCCCGCATTGGTGGCGAGAACCTGGCCATGAGCAGCGTGGAAAGGGGAACCTTTGGCTTTATGGCTCCCGAACAGACCCAAAACCTACAACTCACTCCCGCTTCTGACCTCTATGGCTTAGGACTAACTCTGGTGTGTGTCATTGCTCAGTTAAAATCCCCTGAGATTGGCAAGTATGTGGATTGGAATAATCAGCTAGGTCAGAAAGCGATCGAAGCCAAGCTGAAGAGCTATAGTTTGCCCTTTATTGAGTGGCTCAATCAAATGATTGCCCCCGATCCCAAAAAGCGTTTTCCCGATGCAAAAACAGCACTGGAGGTACTAAAAACCCTCTACGTAAAACGCACCCCAAAAGTCAAACTCAGTTGTACTTTTTTGAAGTTTGAAGCCACTCAAGTGGGCGAAAAATTGAGCCAAACGCTTACCCTCACTAACTCAATTCCAGAAACGACTTTAGAAGGAACCTGGGAAGTGGCACCTCACCCCAATGATCCCCCCCATACACCGGACAGTCATCCCTGGATTTCTTTCTATCCCAAAACGGTTCAGGGGAATCAAGTGACGTGCAAGGTGACCGTGGATACCAACCAACTCCAGACTGAACAGCAGGGAAGTCGTCAGCTGATATTCCAGTCCAATGCAGATCTGAATAAGGTTTTCGTATCGCTTGAAGTGAAAACGGCTAGCCCGCTGGGATCTCAGCCTAGAGGGCTCTTTCTCCGCGAAGTTCTGTATTCCAGCGTTACAGCGATTAATGGCATTCTCCTTGTTTCTGGATTAGTTCTAGCTTTTCAAGTTGGCGAGGGGTGGCTTGCTGTATGTGGGGCTGTCGTTGGGGCGATATTTGGAGCTGTGGTTATGGCTGGCACTGAGGCGGTTGCTGTGACGGGGGCGGTGGCGGTAGCTGTGGCTGGCGCTGTATTTGGGACCGTATTTGAGGCTGTATTTAAGGCTGGGGCAGTGGCGGTAGCGATGGCTGGAGATGGAGCGATATTTGGAGCTGTGGCTGGCGCTGGAGTTTGGCTTGTGACTGGGGTTGTGGCTGGAATATATCTCATTGCCACTCTGGATACTGATTATAGGCAACTTCCGCGCTCCGATCGTTGTGCTGCTTGGGTGTGCTTCTGGGTTCGCTTTTTCCTCGCTCTTGTCTGTGGGGGTGGTCTTGGCATGGGGATGCTACTAGGCTTTACTGCTCACATCCTTATTCCCCTGGTTAGCTTAGGGACTGGGGCTGGTTTAGTGTATGTGTCGATGTTGCCCATGCTGACCCGTCGCCGCCAGTTAGCGGCTCAACGTCGCAAGGAGCATTCCTTGATTGAGCCTTAGTAAGGAATAGGGGAACGATCGTATTTGATTGAATCTATGCAAGTCTTAACGGTTCCTAAATCCAGGATTCAGAGTTAGCAAGAGCGATCGTTCTAGACAAAAATGATTCCCTTGTAATACAAAGCATTAGCGTCAGAAACGCCTTAAGCAAAACCTGAAAGCGATCGTCACCATGTTTATGATTTTTTTGATCGTGAATTGCTAAAAATAAGCTCGTTACGAACTGTCAATTGGCGAGGACATGAGTTGCAAGAAAGTAGTGATTAGCTCAGCCCCGCTAAGAGTACCGTTGGCTGAAGCATAACAGGGTATAGGCTGCAGGAGAGGTCTATCAACCCTATCAACCCCTTAAGACAACTGTAGTCAGAAGAATATTAAGTTTTTAGTGCTAACTCACTTTCATTGATCAACCTATTCTATATTTAGAAATAGACTCTATCGAGTGGGTACCAACTTCAGGCGGGAGAGCAGCACTCCACGCCAGAGTTCCTGTTGAAAATTTTCCGTTTGATACGGAAATCCTATTGAGTTTCCAGGTAATTGATATGAACATGAAATTAGGGAATGTTATTCGCGTTGGTTTTGGAGTGACCCTTTCACTCATGACAGGGCTGGGCATTGTCTCTTGGTTCACCACCCAAAAATTGAATGAAACCAATGGTTGGGTGAGCCATACCTATGAGGTTATTGGCGATCTCAAAGGCTTAGAAAAGTCCATGGTGGATGTGGAGACTGGACAAAGAGGATTTCTAGTTGCCAATCAGGAAAATTTTTTAGAGCCGTATATTCAAGGCAAAAAAGATGTAGAGGTGCTCATTCAGGAACTCCAAAGCATTACCAAGGATAACCCAACGCAGCAAGACAATATTAAGACTTTAGAAGTTAAAATCGACACTCTCTTTAAGTATATGGAGGAAGTCGTTGAACTGAAGCGAAGTGGTAAAGAGAAAGAACTGATCACACGCTTTGCAGGGGGAGAAGGCAAACGCCAGATGGACAGTATTCGCGCTACGATCGCAGGAATGGTTGAGATTGAAGCAAACTTGCTGAATCAACGGAATATTGACGCTGCAAATGTCTCTCGTTTGGCCGTTATAGCGAATATCGGTGGAACCGGGAGTGCCCTCGCAGTCGGTATATTTGTATTGCTATTCATTGGTCGTCAAGTGGTTCAACCGGTTAACCGAGTGACCGATCAAATCAACAAATCTTCTAGCGAAATTGCCAGCGCTATTGCTGAACAGGAACACACGGCTAGAAGCCAAGCTTCCGTTGCAAGTCAAATCAGTAGCACCATAGATGAATTAGGCGCTTCCTCTCGCCAATCGGCAGAACAGGCATTAGCCTCCGCTTCCGGCGCTCAAAATGTTCTCCAACTGTCTGAAGAAGGGACAAAAGCAGTGGAACGAACCCTTCAGGGAATGTCTACCCTACAGGATAAAGTGGCCGCGATCGCCGATCAAATTCTGCGTTTAAGTGAACAAACGAGTCAAATTGGCAGTATTTCTGGTTTAGTCAGTGACCTGGCAAATCAAACCAATATGCTTGCCCTCAATGCTGCGGTAGAGGCGGTTAGAGCCGGTGAGCATGGCAAGGGATTTACCGTAGTTTCGGCAGAAATCCGTAAGCTTGCTGATCAAAGTAAGCAATCGGCAGATAAAATCAATACCCTCGTGAGTGATATTCAAAATGCCATTAATTCCACAGTGATGGCAACAGATACGGGAACCAAGACGGTTCAAGAAGGTGTACGCATTGCGGAAGAGACTTCCGAAGCTTTTATGGGGGTCACCGATGCAATCAATAATGTGGTTTTAAATAGTCAACAAATTTCCCTCAATGCCAAGCAGCAAGCCACCGCTATTCAACAGGTTGTTACAGCAATCAGTAACCTAAACCAATCGGCTCAAGAAACAGCGGCTGGTATTGAACAGGTCAAAGAAGGGACTT
>JBMTZC010000165.1:0-9546 GCA_049455215.1 Prochlorotrichaceae cyanobacterium | reverse complement strand
ATACGCCAGCGATTGGATTTATCTCGATAGATTTCAGGAACGATCGCTAAGGAAAAAATCATCAATAAAGCTGCGGCAACTCCCAAATAGTAGTGGGAAAAGTACCATTCATTGCTGCGCCGAAAGACCCCTTCCTGACATCCTAAAATGACAACCCCAATTCCCGTCAAGGTGGCAAAAATACCACGCCAGTGTTTTTCTTTGGCGGTTTGTAACAAGACAAGGGAAGCGATCGTGCCGACCAAGAGGAGGAGAATAAAAATGAATTGTAGGGGTTGATCGATCCAGGTTTGGTTGGGAATGATGTTTTTAATAAAAATGGAATAGCCGAGTGCCACTAAACTGATTCCAACCACCCCATTGGTTAAGTAGCGACCTAATCGCAGATGTTCGGGGCCAGAAATAGGTGGGATTTTGCTTTTTCCAGCCCCGGAAATTTGTAAACGACGCTGCCGCGCTTGCCAGGCCAGATTAACCACATTGCCTATCAAGGGATAAACCAAGACGATCGCAATGGCGGGATGAATTAAGGCCAATAAATCTTTGAATTCCATCGAAATTTACCTAAATGAATATCTCTAAATAAATGGCTTTCCACTGAAAGCGAAAAAGTTTAAGCCCCAAGGTCCCCGGTTTCTGGGGAATAACATCAAGTGATTGGGCTTCGTTCTACGAGAAACCGGGGATCTGAGAATAGTTGCACATCGCGTTTTATAAATATCTAAATATCCTCTAGCGCACCGCTAAGACCTTATGGGTTTGTAAGCTCATCCGCCACTGGGGATGCTGCAGAATGTAATCAAAAATCCATTGCCTAGCCTGGGGTTGGCTCCATTCCGGCTGCAGATAGCGCCACACTTGTGGCCCCACCTGCTGGGCTTGGGCTTCGGCCCAGAGCAAATCGTTGGTCTGGGCAATAATGATCTTGAGTTCGTGGATCTGCGGGTAAACGCTGGGCAGGGGAGGCTTAAAGGGTTTGGGGGATAGGGTTACCCAGTCAAAAGTTCCTCGGAGGGGATAGGCACCAGAGGTTTCGAGGTGAACCCTTAATCCAGCGGTTTTCAGGGCGAGGCTTAAGGGGGTTAAATCCCATTGGGTCGGTTCTCCGCCGGTAATAATCACCAGGCGAGGTTGGGCCGCCAAAGCTTCTGCCACTAAATCCGCGATCGATCGTTGGGGGTGCCGTTGAGCATTCCAGGAAATTTTTGTGTCACACCAGGGACAGCCCACATTACAGCCCGCCAAGCGGATGAAGAAGGCATTGGTTCCCGCCCAATATCCTTCCCCCTGCACCGAATGAAACGTTTCGACGATCGCGAATTCCTCGGTGTTGTGCTGTAGAGGAGCAGTAGCGATCGTGTCCCGTATGCCGGTGCTTTGTCCCTCAGTCATCGCCATATTCCGCCCAAGAATGGGGACTTTCAGACACAGATACCTTGATTCGGATCCCTTCCGGTAATTCCGCCTGGGTGCGATCGTAAATATACTTGGCAATCATTTCTGCCGTGGTGGCATATTCCGGCGGCAAGAGTTCATTTAAGACCCCATGATCTAGCCCGCCCTTTAGGGCATCTCGCCGGGCCCAGCGCAGCGTTCTAAAATCCGCCACCATAACCGGATGGGGACAAAATTCCGAGGCATGGAGTTGTGGAGCCGTTGCCTCTACTCTGACCGTATAGGTATGACCATGCATTCGCCCGCAGGGCCCATCATAATCTGGGATGTAATGGGCAGCGCTAAAGCTAAACTCGGTGGAGAGTTTCCATTGAGGCATAGTTGCTTCCCGAAAAAGTCACAGGTCTGCAAGTCTACAACGAAACAGTCGCGCCCGCCATTATAACCCGCATCCCAGATAAGAAATCACGTTATCTGCTAAATCCCTGCTTAGGAAGAGCCTCTGCCATGTAAAATTCTGAGAGGAAGAGACATTTTGAAAAATTCGGTAAATCATTTTAGAGGTCTACTATGAAGTATCGCGCCCTACTGGCAGCGTTTATTGCCCTTTGCTTCACTTTCCTCACCGCCTGCAGTGGAGACGACACTGTTGGCGATGCGAAAGTTCTTACCTACGACGACATTGTCAATACGGGCTTAGCCAATAGCTGCCCTCAGTTAAAAGAAACGGTTCGCGGTTCCATTCCCTTAGATTCTAGCCAGGGTTATGTGCTTACGGATCTGTGCTTGGAGCCTAATGAGTATTTCATCAAAGAAGAGCCCACCAATAAGCGGGCAGAGGCATCCTTTGTGCCCGGTAAAGTGCTGACCCGCTATACCTCTAGCTTAGATCAAGTTTATGGTTCCTTAACCTTCACGGAAGAAGGCAAGCTTAACTTTACAGAACAAGGTGGCATTGACTTCCAGCCTATCACCGTTTTAATTGCAGGGGGCGAAGAATTTCCTTTCCTGTTTACCACCAAGGGTCTAGTTGCTGAAACCACTACACCACTCAGCGCTATTACCACCTCCACCGATTTGGAAGGGGATTATAAGGTGCCCTCTTACCGTACCTCCAACTTCCTCGATCCGAAAGCTCGTGGTTTAACCACTGGTTATCAGAGTGCTGTGGGTATCGTTCCCCAAGGGGATCAAGAAGAAATTGAACGGGAAAACACCAAGCAGTTTGTAGTGGGTGAAGGTCACATGAGCCTTTTGGTGTCTAAAGTAGATAGCGAAACCGGCGAAATTGGTGGCATCTTTGAAGCCGTTCAAGCAACAGATACCGACATGGGAGGCAAGGAAGCCGCTGAAGTTAAAGTTCGCGGTCTCTTTTATGGTCGGATTGAACCTGCAGTTTAGGCTTTAAGGGCTTTGCGTTTGGGCTTTCCGCTCAAGGCGGAATATGGCCGCAATGGAAGGGGACACTCAGCGCCCCCTCCATTGCCTTAACTGGGTCACCTGTGTTGACACAATGCAGTAACGACCTCAATACCAGTAGTGGGTGGGCGTAGCCAACCCATTTTTTTTGTTGATTTTGGCTGGTCGCTTTAAGGACGGCTGCCGTTTTGGCCAAGGGCTGACGTAAGATGAGCTTACGAACTGCTGTTAGCCCCGAAGAAATTGCTATGACCATCACTCTGCCTACCCCTCCCCGTGTGCTCTGTGTGGGCGAAGTCCTGTTCGATCGCATTGCCGATCATCCCGCGAATCGGGTGGAAGAGGTAACCCATTGGCATTCCTATCCCGGGGGTGCCCCCGCAAATGTGGCCTGCGGTCTGGTGAAATTAGGTACCCCTACCGGCTTTCTGGGGTGTATTGGTGAGGATGCGGCAGGGGAGGACTTAAAGCAATTACTGGCGGAGATTGGGGTGGATCTGGCGGGGTTGCAGTCCCATGCCACTGCCCCGACCCGGGTGGTAGATGTTTTGCGGAATGCAGCGGGCGATCGTCGTTTTGCTGGATTTAGTGGCCGATCGACCTATGGTTTTGCCGATGCCTTTTTGCAAGGGGAGAGTCTTCCCGATCGCTGTTTTGCAGCGGTAGAACTCTTGGTAACCGGAACCCTGGGTCTAGCGGCAGCGCAAAGTGCAGCGGGGATTGCGGCCGCCATTGAGCGGGCCCGGACGGCGGGGGCAGAAATTGTGGTGGATGTGAATTGGCGACCCATGTTCTGGGAAAATGTTGATCCCGCCGTAGCGATCGTTAAAATCAAAGATCTGCTGACCCAAGCCCATTGGATTAAGTTAACGGACGAAGAAGCGGATCTACTCTTCCAAACCCAAGATTTAGAAGCCATTCAAGCCCAGTATCCTGGGGTGAAAGGCATTTTACTCACCGCTGGCGAGGCGGGTTGTCGATACTGGCTCCAAGGAGAACAGGGTCAGGTGCCAGCCTTTGGGGTGGAGACGGTGGATACGACCGGCGCGGGAGACAGTTTTCTGGCAGGTTTTATCCATCAACTCCTCAATTGCCCCAAGGCTCCCCTTCCTTGGCCCAAGATTATAGAATATGCCAGTGCGGTGGGCGCTTTAACTACCCTCAAACCGGGAGCGATCGCTGCCCAGCCCTATCCCCCGGAAGTTGAGCAGTTTTTAGCCTCCCGTTCTTAAATCTTTCCCTCGCCCCCGTTCTCAGAAGGAGTTTCTATGTCCCCTACCGTTGTGTATCCCGGTTTAGTTACGATCGCGGCTTTGATCATGTATTACGCCGTCACCCTCAATGTGGGTCGCGCCCGCTTTAAGTATGGAGTTAAACCCCCTGCCATGACCGGCGATCCCGGCTTTGAATGTGCAGTACGCATTCAGCAAAACACCCTGGAGCAAATGGTCTTTTTCCTGCCCCTGCTGTGGTTATTCGCCTATTCATTGAATGTGATGTGGGCAACGATTCTCGGCAGTGTTTGGGTTGTGGGTCGCATTCTCTATGCCATCGGCTATGCCCAAGCTCCAGAAAAACGGGCTCCTGGCTTTGCCCTTAGCTCCCTGAGTGCCTTGGCCTTGTTGGTGGGGACGATCGTTGGCTTAGTGCGATCGTTTTGGGTCTAGTTCCGCAAGATTGCCTAGCGCTGTTCTGCAAAATACGATACAACTGAGCAAAAGAGATAAATTTTCTCCCGCAAGAATCCTCAAAAACATTAAATAAACTTATGAGTACGATCGTTGATATTGCGGTTCAGACCGAAGGCTTTTCCACCCTCGTAGCGGCTGTGCAGGCTGCTGGATTGGTGGAAGTGTTACAAAGTGCGGGGCCCTTCACGGTGTTTGCCCCAACGGATGAAGCCTTTGCCAAATTGCCCCCGGGCACCATTCAGACCCTAGTACAGAACCCGCCCCAACTCGGACGTATTCTCAAATACCATGTGGTGGCCGGCAAATATACCCAAGCTGACTTAAAAGACATTAAGACCCTCACCTCCGTGGAAGGCTCCCCCATTCCTCTGGATTTATCCGATGCCTTTGAGGTCAAAAACGCGACGGTGGTGATGCCCGATGTCGAAGCAGAGAACGGCATTATTCATGTCATTGATAATGTCATTTTGATGGGCTAAGGAGCGCTGCACTGATGGCAACGATTCTGAGAACCTGGAGCTACCGCCATCAGTGGCTCTACGATAGTATTTCCCGCCTGGCGGCTTTGAGTGTGGGGGGAGAAGCCCGATTTCGGCGTTTGCCCTTAATGGGGTTAGACCTGCCCCGATCGTCTCGAGTGCTGGATCTCTGTTGTGGTTGTGGGCAATCCACCGCTTACTTGGTTCAGGACTTTGATGAAGTGATCGGCTTAGACGCTTCCCCCCGCTCCCTAGCTCGCGCCCGGCATAACGTGCCCCAAGCCAAATATGTCGAAGGGTTTGCCGAGGAAATGCCCTTAGCGGATCAGTCTTTTGATTTGGTCTATACCAGCGCAGCTCTCCACGAGATGGATAACGATCGCTTACTGGAGATTATTCAAGAAGTCGATCGGGTCTTAAAACCGGGGGGCTTTTTCGTGTTGGTGGATTTGCATCAACCTCATCAACCCCTCTTTTGGCCCGGTTTACTAGCATTCCTCTGGTTGTTTGAAACCGAAACCGCTTGGAGCTTTATCCAAACGGATTTAGCCCAACAGTTAAAAACGATCGCTTCTTTTGAAATTGAGCAGCACACCTACCCTGCCGGAGGCAGTTTACAGGTCATCCAAGCCCGTCGCCGTTAAGCCCCTGTTTTCCCCGCTGGGGAGGGGTGGCTTGGCTGTTTTTCACGCAAGTCCCTAGGTACACGCTGAATATCATTTATTCTTCATCCCTGGCGATCGCCATCATTGTTCTTAGCTTTGTCGGGCAATACAAAGGGGGACTGAATAATCTTTTATTTGGCGATATTCTCGCAGTCCAAGAACTGGATTTAGTCTTGAGCAGTTTGTTATTAATCGTCTGCACAGTGTTCATTGCTTTAACCTTGCGAACGCAAATGTTGTTGACCCTGCATGAACCGTTGGCGATCGCCCGTGGAGTGTCGGTGTCGGCTCATCGCACGGCGTTTATTGTGCTGCTGTCGCTGGTGGTGGGCATCTCAATTAAGGCGATCGGGGTGTTGCTCGTCAGTGCGTTTGTGGTCATTCCTGCCTGTGCCGCCCGCTTGCTGAGCCGAACATTCACTAATTATGTGGTGCTATCAGCAGGATTAGGAGCGTTAAGTGCGGTGGTGGGCATGGTGGTTTCGGCGGCGTTTAATTTGCCTTCTGGTCCCAGTATTGTAGCAACCCAGTTGTCGATTTTTTTGACGGCAATGGCACTGCCCCGGTTGAGCTACTCTCTCCAAAAGTAGCTCAGAAATATGTGCCTCTTTCAGGAGTAACCTGGGTTTAATCAACAATCCTTAATGAGACTTTTGCAACGAGAGATTGTAAGCCTGTCTTTAGTATGAGGTTAAAAATTACAGGCGTTTGTCCTGCCAGGTTAGGTGTTGCTTTGGAATTTGGGGTAAGACAGCGGTATAATCCTAGCCTATGAGTACTGCCACCTACGACATCGTTGCCAAGCTTTGGAATCTATGCAACGTCCTCAAGGACGGTGGGATATCGTTTCATCAATACATGATCGAACTAACATATCTCCTGTTTTTGAAGATGGCGAAGGAAACGGGGGTTGAGAAACAGATCCCAGAGGGCTATCGTTGGGATGATCTTAAAAGTAGATCTGAATCTGAGCAGATTGAATTCTATAAGCAGCTTCTAAACCACTTGGGAGCAGAGGGTTCTGTCATTGTTAAGGCAATTTTTGCTGATGCTAAGTCTTCTATCAACAAACCTAGTACCCTCTTTGCCCTGGTGAGTGGAATAGACAAACTTGATTGGTATAATGCGCGACAGGAAAGCATGGGGAATGTCTACGAAGGACTCCTTGAGAAAAATGTCAACGAATCTAAAGCAGGTGCGGGTCAATATTTTACCCCTCGTCCGCTGATTGACAGCATGGTGCATGTCATGCGTCCCACACTGGAGGATATCATTCAAGACCCAGCGGCTGGTACAGGCGGATTTCTGATTGCGGCGAATCGATATATTCGAGAACAGGACAATCCGGATCGCTGGACTAAAAAACAAAAGGACAAATACCGCTCTAATACCTTTTACGGGATGGAGCATGTCCCGGAAACACACCGTTTGGCGTTGATGAATTTGATGCTGCACGGGTTAGATTTTGACCCGCAAGGTGCAGGTATTCGTTACGGTGACACACTCTCACCCGATGGGCAAGATCTACCGCAAGCCACGCTGATCCTGACCAATCCACCTTTTGGTAGTAAGAAAGGTGGAGGCTTACCGAATCGTCCAGATTTTCAGTTCCCCACCAGCAACAAACAGTTTTGCTTCTTGCAACACATTTACCTTGGGTTGAAGTCGGGTGGTCGCGCTGCCGCTGTGTTTCCAGATAATGTCCTGTTTGAGACCAATGTAGGGCGGCTGATCCGGGCTGACTTGATGGATAGATGCAATCTCCATACAATTTTGCGCTTACCGTCTGGTATTTTCTACGCTCAGGGTGTCAAGACAAATGTGTTGTTTTTTACCCGTGGCAAGAAGGAAAAGGGCAATACCAAAGAAGTTTGGGTGTATGACCTGCGGGCTAATACGCCCCAGTTTGGTAAGCGGACATCGCTGATGCGTGAGTATTTTTCCGAGTTTGAAGTTGCTTTTGGGGATGATCCATTGGGTAGTGTTGCGAGTCTGGCAAAGCGCGTGGATGCCGGGGAGGAAGGACGCTTTAGACGGTTTTCCCGTGACTGGATCGCGGAACGGGGTGACAATTTAGACATCTCCTGGCTGAAGGATGAGAGCGAACAGGAGAACGGAGAGTTACCCGAACCTGCTATCCTTGCCCAAGAAGCGATCGGTGAGTTGGAGGCGGCTATAGCCGAATTGCAGGGAATTTTGCAGGAATTGGGTGAGGATATTAGCTTATAAGTACAGAGGTGGTGACGATGGAAAGTATTAAGGTACGTCGGCGTGTTGGTCAAGATGGCATTCTGCATCTCGATATTCCTGTTGGGATAATAGAACGGGATGTAGAAGTGATGGTTATTTATCAACTTGTTTCAGCGCCAACGGTTACTGGGCGATCGCTAGAGCAATTCTATGGTATATGTGCAGATGACCCTATTGTTATGGATGATTTCGGAATTTCAGAAAGCCTTGACGATGACCTTGCCGGAGCGTTTGACTAAAGAATGCGTTATCTGCTCGACACGAATGTTTGTGTGATGTATTTGAATGGTCGTTCGGCTTCAGTGCGCGATCGCTTACATTCTATCTCTCTTGAAGAGATGGCTGTATGTTCGATTGTCAAAGCTGAGCTATTTTATGGTGCCATGCGAAGCAACAACCCCACTCGAACGTTGAAACGGCAGCAGGATTTTTTAGCAAGCTTTGTATCACTTCCGTTTGATGATGATGTTGCGCCTGTTTGTGGTCAAATTCGAGCGCATCTTGCCAGTGCCGGAACTCCGATTGGTGCCTGTGACTTGCTCATTGCCGCGATCGCTCTGGCAAATAATCTCACCCTGGTCACTCACAATACAGGAGAGTTTGGGCGAGTAGATGGGTTGCAGATCGAAGATTGGGAGGTGGAGGCATGAGCGAACTCCCACAGAACTGGACGCTTGTCAAAGTCGAAGACGTGATAACACTAAATCCTAGAAATGATTGTGATGATTCGACTGAAGTTGGTTTTGTACCATTACACCTTTTAGGTGTGCGTTTCCGTGACCAACATTCATTTGTGCAGCGTCTTTGGGCTGAAGTTAAGAAGGGTTACACTCATTTTGCAAATGGTGATGTCCTTTTAGCTAGAATTACTCCAAGTTTTGAGAACGGAAAGGCAGGAGTTGCTCGTGGTTTGCCAAACGGACTGGGTGCAGGCAGTACAGAGTACTTTGTATGCAGACCCCTAGCAGGAGCTATTGTTCCGGAATATCTACTTGCTCACTTTAAAACCACTCGTTTTTTGCTAGATGGTGAACGCTTAATGACTGGAGCAAGTGGTCATAAACGTGTACCAAAGCAGTATCTCCTCGAAAGCAAATTTCCACTTGCCCCAATTGAAGAACAAAAACGGATTGCTGATAAGCTCGATTCATTGCTTGCACGGGTGGATGCTTGTCGCGATCGGCTCGATCGGGCATCACGTATCATTAGACACTTCCGCCAAGCTATTCTTGATGCCGCTACATCGGGACAACTTACGAAAGAGTGGCGAATTGAGCATCAAGCTTTAGATTTGGATGATGGAATTGAAGAAGAATTAACTGAATTCGACTTTAAAGATGCAGCTTGTTTTGGTGATTTCAAGTTTCCGGCAAGCTGGGATATATCTCGACTAGGAGAGATTGCAGAAATTGTTGGTGGAATTACGAAAGACTCAAAGAAGCAAGTTCCAACAGATGAGGAATTGCCCTATTTAAGGGTTGCTAATGTTCAGCGCGGTTTTCTGGATTTGAGCGAGATAAAGACAATACGAGTACCTCAGAATCGGGTTGAAGATCTTTTGCTCAAACCAGGAGATATTCTCTTCAATGAAGGTGGGGACATCGATAAACTTGGTAGAGGATGGATATGGAGTGGTGAGATTGAACG
>JBMTZC010000164.1:0-9654 GCA_049455215.1 Prochlorotrichaceae cyanobacterium | reverse complement strand
GGTGTAATAACGCGGCGGTGGTGGAACTGTCTACGCCACCGGATAAGCCAACGGCGATACGCTGAGTCATGGGTGCTCTAGGGTGCTGTACAGCCTATTCATGCTAGCACTTAGCTCGCATTATTCATGAGGACATCCAGGGGATCGCCCCCCTTTTTCAGGTAAAAACAACCAACTTCACCAGTAACGCCACCACTAAGCCCACGATCGCTACCAGTAACATTGTGATTTGATTAAAGCGATCGTTTATCTTCTCAAATTGCTTGAGAACTTCAGAACGGAAATCTCTTAGATCTCGGTCAAGCTTATCAATATTTTTCTCGTTATGTCGCACACTTTCTTGAAGTGCTGCAACGGTCAGATCAGTGGAAGGGACTTGAGTCATACCATGACCTCGCAAAAATTAGAGAATAATTTAATTACTACTCTATTTTAACCTACTGTATAACCGTCTCCTCTTCCCTAACTCGTTAATGCAGCCTACAGGGGCGATCGTTCTAATCTTCTTCTCTATCAGCTAAAATACAGTCGTACCGGAAAAAACTACTATCTCTATTATAGATTGCAACTAACGGGCGCTTATATCTAACTGCTAATTTATGACAGTCTTCAACATTCTCAGCAGGTGTCCTAAATCGTTCATCTAGAATTGGATCCCAGTTTGAAGGGGGATCGGTTGGGATAATCTCTTCTGATTGAGGAGGAAGAGTTAAGGGTATATACTCAGCTATTGGACTCGGAGGAAGTTTTGGGGTAACAGCCCATCCACAAACTACACCAATAATAAAACTGCCTAAAATTAGAGAGACAGGATTTTTTGCTCTTCCTTGCTGCTTTAATCCTCGTGAATCAATATTAACCTTGGTCATATGTTCTTTTCTAATATCAACACTCTTTTCAGTAAATGGAGCTTCTTCCTCGGCTTCTAAGCAAGCTTGATTTAGATCAAGAGTACTAAAACATTCAAATTTAGATTTAGATTTATTACCAAGAGATCGATAGAGTTTTACAATGGATATCTTAGCAGAGCTTAATAGCTCCTCCATTGTTAAAATAACAGAATTAATTTCGGCAATGTCTGCTTGACTTTGAAGCTCAAAAAGTAAGTTTACGGTTCCCTCTTTATAGCTCGACTTCAGTAACCTTGCTCTTGCCTCTGGCATCGCTAAACTAATGAGCTTTATGGCTCGATCTAATTTATCCTGCTGGAATTCTTTATTGGACATAATTGGCTCCAGGGTTATACTCAAAAGGACATTATGACTTAATTGTGTTGTTTGAAATTTCTTCCCTGTCTTTTCAAGTTTTTTTGGATTTTATGTATTTTCTCTAGTCCATCCTGTTATGCTCAATCTTATGCTGCATAGTTTTAAATGAAGATTTTTTTAGGACTAGCTTTTGCCATCAGAAGAGATTTAACCTTTCTTTTACTTTCCCCATTCTCTCTCAAGAGGAAATTGCTTCAAAGTTATAAAAATATGATTAATGGATATAGGAAAAAACTACACATATAGATAGTCAACAATGCTGCTTCTCTATGATCTAACTTCTTCAAGCTTAGTACTAAGTCAAAGACAGAGTTAGCTAATCTAAATCGACTATTTCTTAGAAATTTGCTTTTCCCACTTTTCAAGAACATTTATTACATTATTAACCTTCAGAATATGATTATTTTTTTCAGTTTTTCTGTCATTAATTTTACGGAGAGTAATGTCAAGCTGTGCTTTAACTGAATCAGCCAATAAGTCAATGGAACCAACTGGAAAATTATCTCCCCATTCTAAAAATGGCTTTAATTCATCACTGGATTTAATTGCTATACCATATTCACTATTCCATTGAAGTTCTCTTCCTGAAATACTAGTGATTTTACTAAATCCTTCCTCGACCTGAATCGAAGCAACTTCCTTTAGTAATTCACCGAAAAGTCTTACAAAAGTTTGCGATGCCTTTCTACTTTCCTGGGTATCAAGTTCAGAAATTTCCTGGAGTTGTTGTCGAGCTTTAAATATTTGTTGTATTAGTGTTCTGATTGCCTGGCAAATTTGTTCAAAATGATTCATATTAACCTCAAGGAAAGACTAAAGTCTAAAGTGAACGACGTATGCAACTTAAGCGCCAAGATCCCCGGTTTCTCGTAGAACGAAGCCCAATCACTTGATGTTAGTCCCCAGAAACCGGGGATGTGAGAACTTCGGAAGCCAATAGCCAATGAGTTAATGTACTGATTGTCTCTCAAGTTGTCAAACATTTTGAGAGATGTAATAAAAATTCAACTTTTTTGTCGAAGAGCTTGATTCTATTGCGTTTCAGCCTCTTCATAGTCTCCGGCATAGGTCATGACGCACATGACTCGATAGCGCGGATGGGGACCGCAGGCAACTCCAGTTTTTTCAAATACGGGATTTAAGAGCATGATGCGGTGTCCCCTCGTCTGAAAGCCATCATCAATAATTAACTGACGCACCACCTCCGCTCCGGTGGCGGCCCCATAACTAATGTTTTCCGCTGCCATCGTTTTCCAGGCACCATAGCGGTTTAAGCGTTGACTCGGCGTACTATTGTCACTACCGATGTGACCAATTTTTCCCGTTTGGGCTTGATCCGCCGCTTGATCCGCCGCCGCTTGATCCATGCCGATGGAGCGACTCAGTTCCCCAAGGGCTTCCTGACGGTTGAGATAGACGATCGCCTCATCTACGGCAACCACTCCTTCCCGAGTCCGGATCGGGATTTGACCCGGTACCCGATAGAGATTACCGCGATAGTAGGCTTTGGATTCCACCAAGCGATCGGCGTAGGCTTGGGGATCGAGACGCAGGCGATTGGTTTCTGCTAAAACCGCTGCTTCTAAGGCTTCATAGTCGATATTGGGGTCTAGAGACTGGGCCACGCTGGCCGGGGCAAGGCAAGCTTGGGTCAGGATCAAGGCTAAGAGGGGCAGTCCTGTTCCGAGCATTCCCCCCAGAAAAAATCTTGCGCTTTTTTGCGGTATGACTGCTTTTACGTGGATTCCTGACACACTGGTTGCTCCTGGGATGCTGAAATCATCTCCCAAATGTTGACGTTTAAACGATCGAGTTGTGCCCGATCGTGGCTCACCCAGAGGTAAGCGCGATCGGGGTGGTCTTGGTACCACTGTTGAATGAGAGCTTCGACTTGTAAGGTGGTCTCCTGATCTAAGGATACGGTGGGTTCATCTAAGAGGAGAATCTGAGGATTTAAGAGTAAAACCCGCAGGATTCCCACCAGTTGTCGTTCTCCCCCCGAGAGGTGTTGAGACGATCGATCTAAAAAATCAACGGAGCGTCCCACCTGACCACAGAGGTGAGCAGCGGCTTCCCGGTGGTAGACCTTGCCCTGCTGTCCTTTCAGTTGAAAAGGCCGTTTAAGGTTGTCTTCCACCGTTCCTTCCCAGAGGGGGGCTCGTTGGGGCAGCAGGGTCATCTGGCTCCGCCGATCGGGGATATTACTGACGGTTAACGGCTGTCCTTGCAAGCGAATCACCCCTTCGGAGGGGGGATCTAAGCCCACCAGCGATCGTAGAAAGAGGGTTTTGCCCATGCCCGACGGCCCCGATAGCCCCCGGCGATCCCCTGGCTGGAGGGCAAAGTTTAAATTGCGCCAAATCCAGCGTTTTCCCAATTGGCGACCCAACTGGCTGACCTCTAGCAGCGGTGCTTGATCCTGATTCTCTGCTTTGTCCATACCAACCCCCTCCTCTACCGCTTTGCGTAACCCGGTATCTGATACGCAGGGTTACTAACTTAAGGCGGAAGAGTGCAGCACTCTTCCATTAAATTGAAATTTTTTCGCTTTCAGTGGAAAGCCATAGGCAGAAGACGGGAGCCTGGGATCTGCCTCTTGAAAGCCTAGATTCAATGCGACCCAGAGACTTTAGGGCGCGTCATCCCTTCAGTTCAGACCCCTTATGGTATAAACATTAGCCATGACCGTCCCCATTCTACAGCTAGGGGCTGAAAGCGTTATCGCATAGGTATTTGATTATTTGATGGCTAATGTATGGATCGCTAAATGTATGGCTTGCGAATGGATGACAGTCCCCCGTTCTCGTCATAGTATACTTGTCGCCGTGGTTAAGGTATAAAACCACCGTAAACCCCTGATCAACGACCTTGGGGTTCCAAGGTTCCTGCAAGATTGAGATGAATCAGACCATATCGGCGGTAATGGCTCGTCCTCGGGCGCTCAGACTGGTAGCCCTGGGCGATAGTTTGGTCTATGGCTATGGTGATACGGAAGGAGGGGGCTGGGTCGATCGCTTGCGGTGTTATTGGATGCGGCAGGCCTTAGCAGATCCCCAGGGGTCTCCGACTCCTGTTCTCTACAACCTGGGGGTACGGGGAGATACGATCGATTTGGTGTCTCGGCGCTTAGAGGCTGAATTTAAGCATCGAGGCGAGTACCGTAACCGAGTTCCCGATGGCATTCTCTTATCTGTGGGCACCAATGATTCGCCGCGAGTGGGACAACCGGACGGTAAAAACTACACGGATTTCGATCGCTTTCAACGGATGATGGAAAACCTCTTGGAGCGATCGTTAGAATTAGCCTCTGTCGTATACTTTGTCGGCATGGTGCCGGTGGATTCCTACAAGATGCCCTTTCTGGATTTGTTGTATTACAACCATTCCGATCAATATCGTTATAAAGAAGTCACCCGACAATTGTGCCGTTCCGTCAGCATTCCTTATTTAGACTTGTTTGAACAGTGGTTGAGTTATGGAGATCACTGGTGGCGATCGCGCTTGAGTGAGGATGGTCTCCATCCCAATGATTTGGGCTATGCCAGTATTTTTGAAGCGGTTTTAGCCTGGAAAGATCTCAAGGAGGGATTGACTCAGCCGTAAAAACCGAGATGATCGCCTTCAGGAACCTTGGGTGTCATCAATGGCCACCTCCAGACCATGATCCCCACTTCCAAAATTGCGTCCTGATTTTTCTCACGTTCTCCGTAAAGGGGTGTAACCCCTATCTAAGTCGAAATCTAGAGTTTTCCGATTCCCGTCTCGGAGGATCGGGGGTTTGACCCTCTCCCCCAGTCCCCCCCCTAGGAGCTACTGTATACACAGAAGTCTCTTTGCTGGCGTGCTCCTCCTGATTCTTCTGCGGGGAAGGGGAAAACTGGATTTTATGTTGGGGCTTCCCTCTCAAGCGGAAAACGATCATGAGTGAGTGTAGCGCTCCTACTCTGTTCTGCAGTGGTCTTAGATGGACAACCTTGAGGGCACCTCGATGCATTGCGGTGGTGGCGGAGCTAGACTGCCTCAATCCCTACTGTTGTGTAGAAAGAGGAACCCCATTTTGGACTTTGAGAGGAGGCTTTTATTCCTTGGCTTTGGACGCTTTTTAACCTTACTTTGCTAGCGAAATGGTGGAATGGAAGAATTAAGTCAAAAGCTATTTCGGTTACGGGATGGGGAATTGCAAAAGTTAATTCCACTTGGGTTAATTTTACTCAGTAACTCTCTTGCAATTCAAAACTCTTATATTGCATCGGTCAGTGGTTTTCTCTCACAGGTCGGCATTAATAAGTTTATTGCTGTTTCCTGTATTAGCTATTTTCTACTCTTGATCATCATGGCCATTCAGTCCTTGGTGATCGATCGCTTCGATCGTATTACGTTAATGCGACGAACAACCATAGCTTTTATGGGGACTTTTATTTTCCTCAGGCTGTTATTTTGGTTGCAGTGTCCTAGCTGGATTAACTACTCTTTATTCTATCTAATTACAGAAGTTCAATGGCTAGTCTATCCTCTAGTCTTTTGGATTTTTGCTAACAATCTCTTTACCCTAGCTGAAGGGAAACGCATCTTTCCCTTGTTAGGGGGGTGGGGGTTGACGGGGAAGTTAATGGGCATTGGTATTTCCACTTTAGCCCCTAATCTCTTTAAGGCTTTTAATATTCAACCTGAAGAGCTGATTACGGTTAATGTGATTTTTTATGGCATTGCTCTAGTTTGTCTCAGTGCTCAGTCCCTCAAGCCCATAATCCGCAATACGAACCGAGTTCGCAATACGACCCGAATATCCAAGGGTAAGAATATCAAGCAGTTAACCGAGGATATTTTTACCGATGTAGAGACAGAAGAAGTGGTTCAGCAGTCTCTTTCCACCTCCGATCGTCTCCATCGTTTGAGGGAATTTAATGTACAATCCCTACACACTAAGTTAAATACTCTATCGGCTCCAGTTCAGTCTGAGCCGGTCAAGGCAAGTCCTCCTAAAGAGAAACGTTTTAAGATGATCACGATGCAGGAGATAAATGATACCTATCTCCCCGGCTTTAATTTTGTTAAAAACGTCCCATCTTTTTACTATCTCGCCTTTTCCCTCTTAGGTTTATCGATTTGTGATGCGATCGTTGAATTTCGTTTTTTAGCGGTTTCAGGTCAGGTTTTTATAGACCCCGATCGCTACCAAGTGTTTTATGGGCTCTATCGTTTGAGTCTGACCCTCTTAGGGTTGGTGATTCAGATCTTTTTCTCGGGTCATGTGATTGAAAAGATAGGGCTTAAAAATACTTTTCTAATTATGCCGATCGCAACCCTATCTGGTTTATTATGGTGTTTAGTTGATCCGGGCTTAGCGAGTAGCTTTGGCACAATATTACTCTTTCGTCTGTCCTGGGATACGATCGATGAATCCAGCCGTAAATCCTTTCAATCTCTTATTCCAGAGGATTTGCGGGGTCGGGTCAGCCTCTTCATTGACGGCTATTTACCTGCCTTGGGTAATGCCATCGGGTTTGGTTTGGTCGGTGTGGTAGTCCTTTTAGGTATTTGGACGGGTTTCCAGTTTTACTTTTATGGCTATCTTGTCCTAGGATTTTTAGCTAGCCTGACGGCCTTGATCTCCATTTGGAAAATGAGAGAAATCTATGACCAAAGTCTCCTGAATTGGCGCTTAACCCGCCGTAAACGTGCAAAGAGTATCCTGGATGATTTTAACTTTTAGCCTCAGCTGGCAAATTTGAGCCAGATAACTAGAGACTAATCTTTTTCGCTTTCTCTGGAAAGCTTGTAGAATCAAGTTAGTTCTCACTAGTGCTTACAACTTATGGTGTTAGGGTAGTGTTAATCTGTTCTGCTTCAACCCAGAACCCGTCTAACCAAGCGGTTTAATGCTTCTAGCTCCTGATCTCGCCTTAATTTGATAGACCGTTGCCTCATACAATTTAGACTCCCTTAAGTCAATGAACTTAGAAAAACCTCCCAGTAACAACTCAACACAAATACCATTCGTTGGCCTCAGAGTCCGTTTGCTTGTCGGCTTTACGTTTGCTTTTAGTGGAGTTTTTTCTATTGCGTTTTACTGGTTTTACAACTTTGCCAGCGAACGGGCAATGGATCGTATTGAAGATGACTTGAAGGCAACCATTCAAGGGGCTGCTCAGCATGTGGACATCCCCCAATTGCTCGACTTCTACCGCAATGCTGAACCCAATGGCAAAGGCTATTCTGATGACCCTCGATTTGAAGCACAAATAGCCTGGCTAGATTTGGTTAATGAACTTGAACCCCGGGCCTTTCCCTTCCTGTTTGTGCGGGGAAACCGCCCAGATACTCGTCGTATGCCCAATAATGAAATGGGAGAGCCCAGGGGCAGTCGTGAAATTGTCTATCTGGTTGACTTACAGTGGAACCGCGATCCCAGCAAGGCTGCGAGTTTTTTAGAAACTGCAGAAGGGACTCCCTATCATCTAGGCGCGTTAGATAAGGGCAGCTTAGAAATCCGTCCCCTCTATCAAGATAAGTTTGGCAGTTGGGTGACTGCTTATGCTCCCCTTTATTTGGACACTCAAGAGGGCAAAGAAATCGTAGCCGCGATCGGTTTGGATTTTGAAGCTAGCTATGTAACTGACATTCAGAAAGCGATCCGAAGTCGGGTTTGGTCTGCCTTTGCCCTGACCTATTGTTCCCTCTTTGTTTTGGTGTATATCGTTTCCCGGCTTTTTACCCAGCCCATTTTAGGTCTAACGGCTACGGTGGAAAAGATTGGAGAGGGAAACTACGATGCCGATCTCAAACAATTTTATGAATCGAGAAAATTTAATGATGAGATTAGTACCTTGGCCATTGTTTTTGAAATGATGGTGAATAAGGTACGCCAGCGGGAAGCTAATCTAAAGCAACAGGTCGAAGATCTAAAAATTAAAATTGATGAGGCCAAGCGCCAAAAGCAAGTGAGTGAAATCGTAGATACTGACTTTTTCCGGGATCTGCAAGTTAAAGCAAAAGATTTTCGCCAGCGTCGTGGTGCACGGGCAGAGACAGAGTAAAATTATCTCACAGGGCTATTAATTGAAGTCGGAAAACGCTGTACTTTTTCATTCAATTTTTCGCCTTCTCCCTTTCCGTAGAAGCCCTGATAGAGACAGACATTCTTTACTGCTCAGGACTCTTCATGCCTCGTTACCAACCTGCTAATTCTTTAGAATCTCCTCGTTTTACTGGCGTTCGGACTTTTGCTCGTTTACCTCACGTTCGCCTCTCTCCGGCCCAATTGAAGGAGGAAGATATTGATGTGGCGATCGTTGGCTTACCCTTTGACACCGGCGTAACCTATAAAGTAGGCGCACGCTTTGGTCCAGAAGCAGTTCGCAGTAGTTCCGTCTTGCTTCGACCCTACAACCCCGTCCTGAAAGTCAATGTATTTGAGACCCTGTCCTGCATTGATTATGGTGACGCTCCTGTGGTGCCTGGTTACCTGGAAGACAGCTACCGGGCTATCTCCGAGACCCTACGCCCCTTAGCTGATGCGGGCATTATTCCCTTAGGAATTGGCGGGGATCACAGCATTGCGCTTCCCGAACTCCGTGCCCTAGCAGAGGTATATGGCCCCGTAGCGGTGGTGCAATTTGATGCCCACTGTGACTTATGGGACAGTTACTTTGGCCATAAATATACCCACGGTACCCCCTTTCGCCGAGCTATAGAAGAAGGTTTGCTCCGTCCCGATCGCTCCATTCAACTGGGGATGCGGGGCACATTGTTTGATGAAGACGATGCCCGTCTCTCTGAAGACATGGGGATTTTGGCCCTCACCACCGAGCAACTCTTAACCCATACTCCGGCAGAAATTGGTGATTTAGTCCGAGATCGAGTGGGCGATGCAAAGGTCTTTCTATCCTTTGATGTCGATTTCTTTGACCCCGCCTTTGCCCCAGGAACAGGTACACCCGAAATGGGGGGCCCCACCAGTTACCAGGGGTTATCCTATCTGCGTGCCTGTACTGGGCTGAACTGGATTGGAGCCGATGTGGTGGAAGTTTTGCCCTCTTATGATATTCCTGGTCAAAATACAGCCCTGCTAGCTGCTCAAGTGGGCTATGAATTCCTGTCTCTGGTTGCATTAGAGAAGTGCCTCCCAGCTTCTAATTGAACAAGCGTTTAAGACGATAGACGGCTTTGATGGTTGCCATCGTTTGAATGGCAAGGTCACTGTAGAGGACAGACGCGCCTGATTTGCCCCTCAACTTTTCGATGACCCACTACTCTAGGATGGATTCTTCGATGCAGAAGGAGATGCTTCCTCTTTGTTTAAGTCCAGCGTTATACTAAGACCAGTTGCGGATGCGGTATAGAGGTTTCATGGCACGTTGCTGTGTGGTAACTACAACATACCATC
>JBMTZC010000163.1:0-9720 GCA_049455215.1 Prochlorotrichaceae cyanobacterium | reverse complement strand
CCCCTAGGACTCTTTTAGCCTAGCTCTAGATGATCTAGATGATAATAATGAGTATGGTGCATTGAGAGAAAAACTGGTGTTGTGGAGTTCCGGAGAAGATTTCCCCCTCAAAACAACCGTGACAGAGCACTGGGGCTAAATTTTAATTTTTCGAGGTGACTTCATGAGGAATTGTTTTTTGTGTGAGAAGCGACGCAAAGCCCCCTCCTCACACAAAAAACTTGGCAAGTTATAAAAGTTTTGATCCTTAGTCTGCCTGAGGTTCAGGTGCATCAATTGCAATCAGTTCGATATGGTTCAGCAGAGTAGTCACAAACGCGAACAGCAAAAACGGCAAGGACAGGACTAAAACCAATCCCACCGTCACTAAGGCATAGGTTGGACGGCTCGCCCCCATCAACCCAACGGCCCCAGCCAAACTGAGAAAAATCACAATGAGCCAAACAATAATCTGGCCATAAATGTCTCCAAAAGAAAGATTGCAGGCTACACGGTAATTCTGAAACTGATTCATGAAAACCTCGCTTAGGGACGGATATAAGGTGTGATCAGATTAACGGAGGGAAAAGCGGTTTCGACTTTTCGTCTAAATTTTCTTAACACCTTTGTAATAAGTCTTCACAATGTGCAGCCTTGCCAGGGGTAACACCTCAGGAATCTCTAACCACCCTCCCCAAAACGATCGTCTCCAGGGGAAAGCATGGCAAGCAAAGCAAACCCGGTAACCCTTATTCCCTAACGCTCGAAAGCCCTAATTGCTTAAAGATGCTACAGTGAGGGGCGAAGAAAGCTAATCAAAGTTTTCTTTACCACTGTGATCCAATTTGATCAGACGGTCTGACCCTACTTTTTGAGCAATCTTCATGAAAGTTCGTCGTCGTTGCCCTAACCCTCCTGTCCGGGTGGAAACGCTCCAGTTTCAAGTGTGTGCCCCTGAGGCGGAACCCCAAAATATTCTCGAAGAAATTATTTGGCATAAAGAGAGCGAGGTTGAACAATATCGCTCGAAAATATCCCTTCAGGAACTTCAAAAAAAGGTCACTCAAGTTCCGCCTGCCCTAGATTTTGCTGGTGCCATTGCCCAAGCCTCCACTACCCCGGCTGTGATCGCCGAAGTGAAAAAAGCATCCCCCAGCAAAGGGGTTTTTCGGGAAGACTTTGATGCGGAAGCGATCGCAAAAGCCTATGCCGCCAATGGAGCTACCTGCCTGTCGATCTTGACGGATCAACGCTTTTTTCAGGGTAGTTTTGACAATCTCCAACGGGTTCGGCAAGTAGTCTCGCTCCCCCTGCTCTGCAAAGACTTTATCCTCCATCCCTATCAAATTTATTTAGCCCGTTCCCGAGGAGCGGATGCCATTTTATTAATTGCAACGGTACTCCAGGATGCAGATCTGCGCTATTTGCTCAAAATCACCCAAGCTCTGGGCATGACTGCCTTAATGGAAGTTCATGATGCTGCGGAATTAGAGCGAGTGCTCACCGTTCTGGAGCAAGGGGACTCCGCCAAATCCTCTTTAATCGGCATTAATAACCGTAACCTTAAAACCTTTGAAACCCACCTAGAGACCACCTGTAACTTACTCTCTACCTATAGCGATCGCTTACGCCAGCAGAATATTGCCGTCGTCAGCGAATCAGGGATACGAAACTTCCAGGATTTGCAAACCGTAGCTCAAGCCGGCGCACAGGCGGTTCTCGTCGGGGAATCCTTAGTCAAACAGCCCGACCCAGGAGCCGCACTCCTGCAATTGTTAGGGAACTAACCTTGGATCATTTTCGAGCATTATCTTTTGTTGAGACCCCATGGAACCCATTCCTCTTCCCGCCCCAATTCACTATGAAGTAGCGCTACGCCTTCTAGAACAACAGACCACCTTTGCCCTTAGTCAGCGCCAGCATCAACGGGAACTAGCCCACGAACTGATTATCACCCTACGCAAAGCCTTATCTCAACAGAAACGTCTAGAGGAAAGCTGCGCCCAAGCCGGTCTAGCGATCGATTATCGCTGGTCATTGGCTCCTGGCGAAGGCCAAAGTGAATCCCTCCACAAGGAATAGATTTCTGATCCGTTAAGTTGGACTGATTATGCTAGACTAGGGGGCTGTTGCCTTTATTTCACTACTATCATTCTATGAGCATTACCCAGGAAAAGAAGCAGGAGATTATTAATACCTACCAAGCCCACGAGACCGATACCGGATCTGCAGAGGTACAGGTAGCCATTCTGACAGAGCGCATTAGTCGGTTAAGTAGCCACTTGCAAAGCAACAAAAAAGACTTTTCCTCCCGTCAGGGACTCTTAAAGATGATTGGTCGCCGGAAACATCTGCTGGGCTACATCCAAAAATTGGATCAGGTTCGTTACCGTAATTTGATTACTCGGCTAGGGATTCGGGGCTAAAGCCATGGCAGAATCGGAACCCAAGCGCTTACCCTTTGAACCTAAAAAACGCAAGAAAAAACAAGCTGCTGCCCCTACTGGGGCTGGGACAGGGCCAAGTTCACCTCAGCCCCCCTCTGTGGCAAAGGTACCCCCTAGCAAACCCAAGCCAAGTCCCGTCACCTCCGGAAAATCCCGAGCAACTTTAGAGCAAACTCGGATTCCCGATAGTGTGAGTCGTCGCATGATCAGTCGAATCCTAGTCTTTTCAGGGATACCCACCGTGTTGGGTATCAGTACCTTTTTTGCAAGTTACCTGATTGTGACCCGTGAGATTTTTGACCTACCCAATGCCGCAGTACTGTTTGTCAGCCTAGGGTGTTTTGGGTTAGGTGTTTTGGGGCTCAGTTATGGGGTGTTATCCGCTTCTTGGGAAGAAGATCTGCCGGGCACGCTCTTAGGTTGGCAAGAATTCCGCGTAAACTTAAGTCGTTTTCTAGATGCATGGCGAGATTTTCGCCAGAATAAGCCCTCTAATGGGTGACCTTAAGGATGCGACTGTTCCAGTAAGGGTTGTCAGAAAAGACTAGGGTGCGCTTAGGTAAGCTTAACGCACCTTCTCGCCTCAGGATACTCAAGATCGCCACAGATCCTAGCGGTCAGAAAGGGGATTTCTGGCTTAAAACCTTACCCGATCCAAAGTGGAGATCTCCTTACGTATAAAGGTTTGGAATTCACCGGTCTGGAAATACTCAAAGTCATTGTTTTTAAACAAGTTCTCATAGACCGTAGTACAACCGGGAACAAAGCGATCGTGAGTTTCGCAGGCAATCCTTAAACCAGAATCACCTTTGCCTTCAGTGGATAGCCTACACAAGTGTCATCGAAAATGGCTTGCCCTAGGGGATTTAATTTAAATGGGATCTAACACAGAAATGACCATCCCTTCCCGAGCCATGGTTGCCCCCGGAAAAGCGATCGCAGCTTTTTCACCGATGGCATCTAAAAAGTCATCACTATGTATAGGGTCATGGTGAAAAATAAATAAACGTTTGACTTGGGCTGCCTTGGCAATTTTGACAGCCTCCTGCCAAGTAGAGTGTCCCCAGCCCACCTTGCTGGACTTTTCTGAATAATATTCTTCGTTGGTATACATTGCGTCATAAATCAAAGCATCTGCTTGATCCGCCAAGGCTAAGACATTTTCGTCTAAGCGATCGGGAAAATGCTCGGTATCCGTTACATAGGCCACCGCATGATCCTTCCAACTCACACGGTATCCCACCGCTTCCCCAGGATGATTTAGTAAGTAATTCTTTACGGTGACTTCTCCTAAATCCACCACTTCTTCCAGACCAATATCGTAAAATTCTAGGGTTGCGCCCATAATTTGTAAGGGCACCGGAAAATTAGGGTGTAGCATTTGTCCACTAAGACGTTGCTCGATCGTAGAGCCGTCGGGGGCCACAACCCCATAAATCTTAAAATGATTGCCCGGAACAAACGCTGGTGTAAAAAAGGGAAACCCTTGAATATGATCCCAGTGGGAGTGGGTAAAAAACATGTGAGCTGTAACCGGCATACTACTCAGCAAATGTTGTCCCAACACTCGCAACCCTGTCCCACCGTCAAAGATCAACCGTTGCCCCCCTACCCGCATTTCAATGCAAGGGGTATTGCCACCATAGCGAACAGTCTCAGCGCCTGGAGAAGCAATACTGCCCCTCACGCCCCAAAAATGGACTGTGAAGTCTTGCTGGGTCTCAATCATAATTTTAATGTTCCTTAACCTTACTCCAGGCTCTTTTCAGGATATATCATTTTACAAAACTAAATTGTGACGCTTCCCACTAAGGTGGGGGTGTACCAGGAAATCCGCAGCAATACACGTTCCTCCTTAACTCTCATTATCTAAATGATTCTATCGATTTCCGACAAAAAATCACTGAGGAAGACTTTTTTACAGCAACGGAGCAGTCTAGAACAGGAGGATTGGCAAACTCGGAGCCAAGGCATTGTTGCCAGGTTGAAAAGCTGCCCCTGGGTTCAACAAGCTGATCACATTCTCGCTTATTTTAGTATTCGCCAAGAGCCAGATTTACGATCGCTGTTTACGCTGGATAAAACCTGGGGATTTCCCGTGATCCAGGGACAAGATCTGCTCTGGTTTCCCTGGAAATTAGGCGAGCCGCTAGAGCTTGGCACCTATGGGATTCCAACTCCCAGTCTCCAAGAGCATCCCCTCCCCCTTCAGAGCGTTGATCTGATTTTAGTGCCCGCCCTGGCCCTGGATCGGTTAGGCTATCGTCTGGGGTATGGGGGTGGTTTCTACGATCGTCTCCTGGCCCGTTCTGAAGCCCAAGTAATCCCGACGATCGGAGTTGTCTTTGACTTTGCCCTGGTGCCCCAACTGCCCCGAGATGACTGGGATCGCCCCCTTCGGGGATGGTGTACCGAGCACTCGACTTCCTGGAATGGAGAGGACTAAAGTATGGTCTTACAACGTTTGAACACGGTTTTAGGAACCTTTGACAACTCGGGAAAGTCAAGCCAGTTCCTGGGCCAGCGATCGGCCCAGTTTCAGCAACTCTTACAGGAATGGCCGACGATCGTTGGGGTGGCTTTGGCCTTACACACCCGTCCCCATCGTATCGATCGCCAGGTCTTAAAAGTAGCTACCTCTAGCACCGTCTGGGCCCAAAATCTCCAATTTGAACGCCATCGCCTCCTGCAGAAAATTACAGCCCACCTGGAGATTCCCTTAACCGACATCCATTTTTCTACTGCTTATTGGCAACTTCCCAAGGTTGCCGAGCAACATTTAGCGAGCTTGCAGGAGGAGCAGATCTGGCACAATCATCCCAGTCGTGTCCTCACCCAACCCCACACTGCTGGAACTGCCCCGCCTGCCCGAGCCAAGCGCACAGTAGTGGAACACTTTGCTGCCTGGGCCACGGCCTGCCAAATGCGGGATCGCTCCTTACCCCGCTGCCCCCGCTGTCAGAGTCCTGCCCCTCCAGGAGAATTAAGCCGTTGGAATATGTGTAGTTTTTGTATGGGTCAACAATGCCACCGGTTTTAACTGAACGCCCGTTACTGCTGTCCTATGGATTACTGATGGCGTTGGGGGTGCAATGGGAGGTACATTATCAAAGCCGTATTCCTGCCGCCAACACTAGTGTCCTCGTGGTGAGCAATCACCGCAGCTTTTTAGATGCCCCACTGTTAATGATGGCCCTGGGGAGAACGGTTCATTTTGCCTGCCATCACTACATGGGGCAAGTCCCCATTCTGCGGGAGGTGGTGGATAGTTTAGGCTGTTTTCCTCTCGATAGTCCTGCCCAACGATCGCGCAGCTTATTTAACCAAGCAGGGCAACTCTGGCAGCGCCAAGCGGCGGTAGGTCTCTTTCCGGAAGGGGCAGAGCCGATGATTCAAACCAATTTGCCGCGATCGATGTATCCCTTTCATCGAGGCTTTGCCCATTTGGCCCTACGGACTCCCGTTTCGCCCCTGGGGGTCTTGCCAGTAGCGATCGTTGCCCTAGAAGAAGAGCAAGGGTTGGAGTTTCCTGTGCAGGTTCTCAGTTGGTTTGATCCCTCTGAGCCGCTCTTTCAACAATCTCACTGGCACTCTGCCGTACTCTATCGGCGGGTGCAACTCCGCATCGGGGAGATGCAATGGATCACCGATAGCGATCGAGATGACTATCGCCGGGGCAATGCCCAAGGTAAAGTGGAAAGCCTCCGCCAAAATTGTTATAACCAGATCTACCGGCTTCTAAAGCTCTGAGGATTGGGGCTCCTGTGGGAGGATCCCGACTGCTGGTCATGTTGGTGATACGCTTCGACAATACGTTGCACTAAGGGATGACGCACCACGTCCCCGGTGCCCAGATAACAAAAAGCTATGCCTTCCACCGATTGCAGGATTTTTTCAGCGATCGCTAAGCCGGAGGTTTGATTTAACGGTAAGTCGGTTTGGGTAATGTCCCCCGTTACTACCATGCGAGACTCAAACCCTAAACGGGTTAAAACCATTTTCATCTGCGCCGGGGTTGTATTTTGAGCTTCGTCCAAAATCACAAAGGCATTATTTAATGTGCGTCCCCGCATGTAGGCCAAGGGGGCCACTTCGATGACCCCTTTCTCCATCAGTGAACCAATGCGCTCTGGCTCTACCAGTTCGTGCAGCGCATCGTATAAGGGACGCAAGTAGGGGTTGACTTTTTGTTGCAGGTCACCGGGCAGGAAACCCAGCCGTTCCCCCGCCTCTACGGCAGGGCGAGTTAGAATTAGGCGCTCGTAATCTCCCTTGAGCAAGGCCTGTACCGCTAGCACTGCCGCTAAAAAGGTTTTACCGGTTCCTGCGGGGCCAATGCAAAACGTCAATGCATGGTTTTGCATGGCTTTAATATAAGACCGTTGGCGGAAGGTTTTAGCCCGAATCTCTTGACCTTTGCGAGTCCGCGCCAAAACCTCCCGTTGCAAATCCTGAAGTTCGTCTTGGCGTTGCGTATCTAAAGCATAGCGAGCCGTCAAAATATCCGTGGTGTCGATGGGCTTGCCTTGGCTCCAGTAGCTCACTAAGGACTGAACCAAGCGGGAAGCCCGATCGATCTGGGTGGCAGTGCCCATAAGGTGAAGTTGCTGTCCCCGTAGAACAGCCTGTACACCGGTTTGACTTTCAATGATCTTGAGGTTCTCTTCACCTTTTCCCGCAAGGGAAAGGGCACTGTCAAGGGTTGGCAGGGGAATGACAGCAGCCTCAACCATGGTAACTCCTCAAGCACTGAAGGCTTAGGTATAGTGGGCACGACTCCGGGTACGGCGAGCCCGAAAGGCTCCTGGCGATCGAGCCGGCTGGGGACGTTCTTTGGGCGGCAGGCTATTTAAGGGTTTTAACTCTTCTTCTAAGGCATGACCGCCAAAAAATTCTAGATGAATTTGTTGACCAGAGAGGTTACCCGCCGCATGAAGCACATGACGCAGGGCATGAATATTTCGCCCCCCTCGCCCCAAAATTCGACCTCGATCGCCACCTTCTAAGGCAATACGAATGAGAACTCGCTCTCCTCCGACCAATACTTCTTGGTCTAATTTGAGCAATTGAGGATCCCCAATCAGGGGGTCTAAGATTAAATGCACCAAAGCGGTATAGTCAACCTTCATTAGAGCGTCTGTTAACTCGTCTATACTTAAGCACCGGAACTTTCTGTGGCAGCGGAGGTTAGCTGAGCAAAGACATTTGCCTTTTGCAACAGATGGCGTACCGTATCCGTCGGTTGCGCACCTTGCTGCAACCATTGAACGATCGCGGGTACATCTAAGCGAGTTTCATTAGTGCGGGGATTGTAGAACCCTAACTCTGCTAAGGCACGACCATCACGACGAGAATAGCTATTCATTGCAACAATGCGGTAGCTCACTTCACGCTTCTTACCTAAACGCTTTAATCTCAGCTTGATCATAGGAATTTAATTCAAATTACTTGCAGCGGACGGCTTCAATGCAGTCAGACTAAAAATAATAGCATTCAATCTTTGGCCAAAGCAAGGAAATTTTCGGTTAATCAGGCTCAAATGAAAAAGGTGTACAGCTCAAGACACTGTACACCCCCAGCAGATGGTCTAAAGTTGACAACGGGGTCAAATTTAGCGAAATCCCACAGCAGCCTGCCACACAAAGGCCAGGAGCAGGAAAAAGACGGGAATTACCGGCAGAACGTCCACCAGGGGATCAAAAATTTGATAGGCTTCCGGCAAGGCTGCAACGAAGAGGGCAAAAGGCATTGATTTAATAACCTCATCAATAAAGGAACGATTTTTCAAAGTTGTAAGCTGATTTTAGCAGAAGGGGGATCGGCCATTCCCTCAGGCAGAAAAAATCAGAAAAAATGATTTGCCGATCGATCCCCTGAGCGTGTTGAATAGGCAATAACCCTCACAGCCTTCATGGCTCTGCAGAGGTTTATCGCTCTATCAAGAAGACGTTGAGGATTTAACCTTGAATCGTAATTATCTGTTTACCTCGGAATCCGTGACAGAGGGGCATCCTGACAAAATCTGTGATCAAATTTCCGATACGATTTTGGATAGTCTGCTAGCGGGTGATCCGGCAAGCCGTGTAGCGGCAGAAGTGGTTGTCAATACCGGCTTAGTATTAATCACGGGGGAAATTACTTCCAAGACTCAGGTCAACTACATCGATTTAGCACGGGAAAAAATTAGGGAGATTGGCTATCTAGGGGAAGACAGTGGTTTTTCTGCCAATAGTTGTTCTGTCCTGGTTGCCCTGGATGCCCAGTCCCCAGATATTGCTCAGGGCGTAGATGTGGCTCAGGAGCAACGCGATCGTTTAAGTGAAGAAGAACTCGATGCGATCGGTGCGGGAGATCAAGGTCTGATGTTTGGCTTTGCCTGCGATGAAACCCCGGAACTGATGCCCTTGCCCATTAGTTTGGCTCACCGCGTTGCCCGTCAATTGTCGGTGGTGCGTAAAAATGGCAAGTTGCCCTATCTGCGGCCGGATGGCAAAAGCCAGGTAACGATCGCTTACCAAGAGGGTAAGCCGGTGGGGATTGATACGATTTTGATTTCTACCCAACATGCCCCGAGCATCGGCAGTATTACAGATGACAAGGGCGTGCAAGCTCAGATTAAAACCGATCTCTGGGATGCGGTGGTTCTACCCATGTTTGCCGACATTAGCATTAAACCCAGTGAATCCACCCGCTTTTTGGTGAACCCCACGGGTAAATTTGTGGTGGGTGGGCCCCAAGGAGATGCGGGCTTAACCGGTCGGAAGATTATTGTGGATACCTACGGTGGCTATTCCCGTCATGGCGGTGGAGCCTTCTCCGGTAAAGATCCCACCAAGGTCGATCGGAGTGCTGCCTATGCCTGCCGCTATGTGGCTAAAAATATTGTGGGGGCAGGATTAGCAGAGAAGTGCGAAGTACAACTGAGCTATGCCATCGGCGTTGCCCGTCCGGTCAGTTTTATGATTGAGACCTTTGGCACCGGCAAAGTAGATGAAGAGAAATTGTCCCGTGTCGTACAGGACTCCTTTGATTTGCGCCCAGCCGGAATTATTCAAGCCTTTGATCTGCGGGGCTTACCCGCTAAACGGGGAGGACGCTTCTATCAAGATGTAGCGGCTTACGGTCACTTTGGTCGTCCCGATTTAGATTTACCCTGGGAACGTTTGGATAAAGTAGATCTCCTGAAAGCGGCTTTTTAAGGTGAGTTGATCTAACCTGTCAGTTTCAACCGAGATGGGGGTGATCTGCTCTGATCCTCGACCTGATCAACTACAGGGATAAAGGATGCGGATCT
>JBMTZC010000162.1:0-9743 GCA_049455215.1 Prochlorotrichaceae cyanobacterium | reverse complement strand
CGGTGTAGGGGATGAAAGAGTTGCCAAGAGTTGGGGAAGACCAGATTGAGGGTCACGATCGCTGCAATACCCGTACTACCGAGCCAAAACCAGAGGGGCAGCCCAAAGGGATGGGCTTTCTCTTCATCGATCGCGGCAGGTTCTTCCCCCAGATCGAGGGCAGAGAGATCGGCCGGAGGGGAAGGAGGAGGGGTTGCGGGTTCTGGATCTGAAGTGGGGCTGGGCTGGACAGGCTCTACCCGTGTGGGAAAAAACGCCGCTCGACCTTGCTTGGCCAGGGCAATGGCCAGCAGTCGATAAACCTCCGTTAAATTAGGGTTGAGGGCGATCGCTTGGCGGTAGGCCACAATGGCACTTTGATAATCTTCCTGACGACAAAGGGCTTCGCCTAAGCTTTGATACACCGAAGGATCATTCGCATTGAACGTTAACGCTTGGTGATACGCCTCAATGCCCTCCCCCACTTGCCCCGCTTCCACTAAAGATAATCCCAGTTTGTGGTAGGTTCGCGCATCCGTTGGGTTGAGGGCTAAGGTCTGGCGATAGAGAGCGATCGTTGAAGATTCCACTTCTGACTGCACCTCAGCCCCTTCAGTTCCTTCTGCCAACATAATAGTACCGGAGGAAGCTTCCCGCTCAGGAACATAGGCTGAAGCACCGGAATGGGAACCGTTCCGGGAAGTTCCCCGACTCCTTTGCGGATCGGGCAAATCAGGATAGTGAGACAAGAAGGACTGATCGTCCAGTCCCTCCTCCAGTAACAAATGCTCATCCCCCAAGGGAATAAGTTCTTCCTCTTCATCTACAGCCTGGGAGGCGGAGAGTTGAGCAAACCAGCGTTGCGACTCGGGATCGGAAGGCAGAGGCAGTGCCGCTAAGCTGTCTTCTTCTTCGCTATGGTCTAAAGCCAGGGGGTCTTGGAGGGAGGAGTCTAGAATTGGAGCCAAAGGATGGAGCGATCGGGCCGCCAGCGCAGGGGAATCCACCACTGCAGATAAGTCGGAAGGCGGCAATTCCGAAACCGCTAGTTCTCCTGGAGCCTCTAGAACATCAGACGCAGTGGCGTGGAGGGGTAGCGCCATGTCCTGGAGCCAACGGGGAGGAACGGAAGATTTATGAATGGGATCCGCCGCTGGATTGCGGATCCCGTCCAAGGTTAAGGCAGAGACATCCAAGGCAGGCGTTAACAACCATTCCTGTTCCATCTCTCCTTGGGAACCCAGACTAAAAAATTGACCATCAAAATCCGATCGTAAATAGAGAATGGGCAAACACCAATAGAAGTATTGGGCCCCATAGGAAGACAGTAACCCTTGACGGGCCCGGCACAGGCTCAGATCAATGGGGTACCCCAACTTGAGATTGCGGTAAAACAGGCGTGTTAGGGTCAGCGCCACCCGATCGGGAATTTGTTCTGCCATGGCCAGCACCGCAGGTAGCCCCGACTTCACTAAAATATCCGCCAAACTAGACTTACGTTCCGGCAGATCAATCAGGGGAGCAGGCTCCCCATAGTGACCTCGACAGGAATTCAGCAGCGCTAAAGAGACCTGATTATTGCGCAGGAGACCCGCCAAATCCTCTCCCGGCAAGCGTTCCGTTAACCCTGTATGGCGGTTAACCAGGTGAAGTGATCCTGGACTACTGTGCCCTGCAAAGTGAAAAATATGATATTGCCCCTGTTCGAGAACTTGAGTTAACTGCTCCCGTCCAGGTTGTTCCAAAATTTGTAACTCAATGGAGAGTTGATGGCGATTTTGATCCAAAGAACAGGTTTGCAACTCTTGCTGCAACAGCAAAGCCTCCTGTTTCAGAGCCAATTGGGCCTGATCCTCCGGTGCGGCTAGTACCATTAAAATGCGGAGAGGTTGGCGGTGATCGCTCGTGCCGGTTTGGGGTGAAAAGTGGTGGTTGAGCGGCGCAAAATTAGGTTGATACCGCGAAAAAATCACCGATTGTGCCGTAGCAAGGGGGCGGTGCTCGTCGTGCAGAATTTCCCAGGGCAGATGTTGTAAGCGCTGGGGATAATCCTTATCATCTTTGACCCCTAAGCGTAGCCGTAAAATTTGTCCTCGGTTTTGAGCAATACCTTGGGCAATGTCCCAGCTCTGCTTGAGACTCCCTTGAAATAAAGCTTGATAAAGACTTTTCCCTAAAACCGTGGGATCCGTCGATCGCTGAGTCGCGCAGGGTTCCCTTAAAATTTCTTGGAGCATCTCTAACCAATCGGCAATGGGCCATTGGTAGCGTTCCTCGGCGAGGGGAGTTCCCATCGATCCCCGTTCGATCCGAGCAAAGACTTCATCGGCTCCTAGAGCGGTAATCCTTAAGTGAAATTCCTGAGTCACGGTGACGGCACTCCTGCATACTATAGGCGGCAGCACTAAGGTAGAGATGGGGACGGCTGGCGCGTCCCCCTTGAGGATAGTTCTTCTTGCTGACTTTTACATTGCCAGACCTTTGGATTCAGGATTATTCTCAAAAAGGGTGACAAGGTAAGGCCGGAACAGGGGAGATCTGCGCCCCTGCCTCCCGTTAAACTTTACCGCGTTAAGCGGACAGCCTTCCAAAACGACGGATGGACTGAATTTAATCCTAGGGATTGCAGCCTGAAGGGCGAGTTAACCATGCAGGACTCTAAACAGCGCCTCAAAATTGGGGTATCATTTTTCGTTTTTACCCTAATTGTGGCCACACTAGGGTACGTGTGCTTTGGTTGGACAACGCTAGAAGCACTATATATGGTCATTATTACCGTTTTTGGGGTGGGGTATGGCGAAGTTCGTCCGCTGAATACCCCCTTAGAAAAGATCTTTACCATCTTAGTCATTCTAGCGGGAACCACGTCAGCGGTTTACATTGTGGGAGGTTTTGTACAAATGGTCACGGAGGGTGAAATCCATCGGGTCTTAGATACCCAACAGCGGCAGCGCCAAATTGCGAACTTGAGTAATCACACAATTATTTGTGGCTTTGGCCGGATGGGACAGGTCTTGGCCAAACAACTCCATGAAGCAGGAGAGACTTTTGCCATTATTGACCATCACCCCCAACAGGTAACGATCGCTTCAGAGCTAGGTTATTTAGCCCATTGCGGTGATGCCACCCGCGAAGACCAATTACAAACCTTATGTATTATGCGGGCCAAAACTTTGGCAACGGTTTTACCGGAAGATGCCACAAATGTCTTTATTACCCTAACCGCTCGGGAATTAAACCCAGACTTATTAATTCTAGCCCGAGGCGAAATTCCCGAAACGGAACGAAAACTGAAACTAGCTGGAGCCGATCAAGTCATCCTCCCCCTCACCGTTGGGGCGGTGCAAATGGCGGATTTAATTACCCACTCTAACCGTCGTGATTTTTTAAACCAGCCCGATGAACGGAGATTTTTAAACGAGTTATTAGCCACGGTGGAAGTGCAAATGGACGAATTAACCGTGCCTGGCGATTCCCCCGCGATCGGTAGAACCATTATGGAAATGGAAGTTCGCAGTAAAGGGGCCTTTATCGTCATTGCCCTGCGCCGTTGCGATGGCAGTACCATTCTCCATCCTCACCCCTCCCAAATTCTCACGGACAATGACACGATGATTGTCATCGGTCACCAAGGGGAAATTCCCCGCTTTGCCGAGCGGTATCAATTCAAACGGAAACAGTTACGGCGATTAACATAGGGACTATCATCAGTCGTGATCAACGACTATGCTGTGCTTGTTTCAGCCTAGCGGTAAAACAGAGACGGGCGCGGCTCTCATAGGCAGAGTACTTTTCGACAACCTTAGTACTGCTGAAACAGGACTCGGGTTTGGGCAATTTGCTCAGGGCTAAAGCCAGCGTCTTCTAAGTGTTCTAAAAAGTTTAAGTCGTAATAGCGATCGTCTAACTGACGAGTTGCCGCCACCACTGCCGATAAGGCGGACTCCCCCAGCGCATCAGTATCTGACAACTTGCTGCCATGGGCCAGAGCTAAAGCCACCAGAGGATGAGGATTATGGGGTTCCAAAACACTGGCATATTCCGCTGTAGCGATCGCCCAGTCCCATAAGTCCAGGCGCTGTAGCCCTAGACTTAGGTTATAAAATGCAATTTCATTGTCCGGCTTGAGAAGGGCAGCCCAGCCGTGGGTAGCGATCGCGGGCCAGACTTTTCCCTGTACGAGGTAGACAATCCCCAAGGCATTGAGGGCTTCAAGATGAAAGGGATCCTGTTCCAACGTTCCTTGTAACACCGAAGCTGCCCGATCGTCTTGACCCGCTCGGTGAGCCGTCCATCCCAATAAGACCCGCCCAGATAAATTCTCTGGATCTAGCTCCACCGCTGTTTCCAGCACTTCGATCGCTTCTTCCCATTGTCCCTGACTACGGTAGGCCAACCCCTGCTGACGATAGTCTGCCGCACTTTGGGCCTGTACGGGACTCACCATTGAACCGATGACCCCCACCCAGGACAGGACGATCGTTACGCGAGGCAAATTCAAGGACAAGGGGAAATTTTTCATTATTACTTTCTTAACTGACCAGTACCCAGCAATCTAGTCCTTACTTTTGTGGGTGGATCTCGCCACGAGCAGAATTTACTCCTGCATTGTCGAAACGATCGCTTTACTTTACTCAAAATCGCTGCCGAAACTTGGGGAGTACCTTAAGTACTTTGCTCTCAAAAATCAAGCGAATATACACGAATAACCCCTCAGGGACACTGAGTAGTAACTTCCATTCAGAAGCTTTAATCACGTCTGTTTTGAGATCTTTAAAGTTCCGCAGAAAGTAGATCACAATTTTGAAAATATCAATGGTTAAATAGCCTGGAATTAATAGCCAACCCAATAAAATTGGATAGGCTTGCATTCGAGTAATATAACGGCTGCGGCCAATACCCCGAAAGAACTTGTTTAAGTACACTGGTTGAAAGCGATCGCTAGGAATGTGATGTTGAATTTTCATATCACCGCAATGCCATACTTCCCAACCCCGATAAAAAATGTAGGATATCATTTCAACATCTTCACTCTTCGTCACAAGAGATTTTCCCTTAACGCCAGTCAAGAACTGCTTCTGGGGAACACTATTTAACCAGGCCTGTTGACGAATCACAACTCCTGCTCCTGGGGGAAATATTTTACGAAAATTTTTTTGATAGCGATCGTTATAACAATAGGTCTTGTTTTGAGGACGCAAAGCAAAATAGAGAGCAATCCGATTAAAACCGGCAGGAGGATCCTCATCAAAAAAAGGACGGACACAACTCCCGTAAGCACCTGCCCGAGGATGCTCTAAACCAAAATGGTAGGCATGGGATACCCAGTTTGGATCTGGCCAATTATCGTCATCTAAAAAACCGACTAACCCGGCCTTCGCTTCATGGAAAGCTTTCCGCCTTGCATGGGTGAGTCCAGGTTTAGATTCTTGGACATACCGTAAAGGAGCAGATATGGGCCAGTTCTGCTGATATTGCTTGACCACGATCGCGGTAGTATCAGTACTAGCATTATCCACGACTAAAGTTTCCCAGCTAAAACCCGTTGTTTGCTGGACTTGAATGCGATCTAGCACTGTGGGTAAACGCTTTGCGCCGTTAAAGGTACAAATGGCTATAGTAAAATCCATACGTCGTAACATACAGTAGTCCTAACTAGATTAGGCGAGGAGATTTTTCAAACTTATCCCTGGCAGCGTCAACCGATCTTCCGTAGGCTCATATTAATATTGCTTATACAGCAATCCTGAGTAGTTTGTGTGGTGTATGCCCAGAGAGCATACACCACACAATGGTTTAAGCCGTCTAATGTTCACCACTGACTTGGGACTACTGTAAAAGCCTATACTTCTTATTTAAGATGGTTTTCAGCATCCGGAAAATTTTTTTCTTTCAATACCAAGACTCAATAAGGCTTACTTATTGAGAGGACTTGACGAACAACAGAGGTTTCAGCGAAACTTATTGAAGGCATGCTCAATAAATTTCTCAACCTGCAAAATATTGGTGTAAGGTTTACACCAATCGACAAAATACAACTGAATTGGGATTGATGGATCAACTCTACTCTATATCGTCCTGTAAGGTTTACAGGAAACTTTAAATCAAGTTGGTTATACACCAGTTCTAAGTCAGTTGTAAAGGCTACACTTCTGAAACCGTCATGTGGTATGTGTCCGGAGGGCACATACCACATGACCCAGTTAGGATTGCTGTATAACAGAACTAACAGTCCTTGTTATAGAGAGCTTAAAAATGCCACTCATTTCCATTATTATCCCTACTTACAATAGTGAAAAATTTATTGAAAAGACAATCAAATCGGCTTTACAACAAACACTACAGGACTTTGAATTGATTGTTGTTGATGATTGTTCTACAGATAATACAGTAAAAGTTATTGAAGCGATTGCTGATAGTGATCGAAGAATCAAAATTTTTACCCATACCACCAATGTAGGAATTGCTGCTAATCGAAATCGCGGTATAGAAAAGGCTTCTGGTCAATATATTGCATTTTTAGATCATGATGATTTATGGTTAAATGACAAACTCGCTATGCAACTTGCTGCTTTAGAAGAATCTAAAACAGCCGCAGTAGCATATAGCTGGATAGATTTAATTGGTGAAAAAGGAGAGTATTTACGTCAACACTTACGTCCGAAGTACACTGGATATATATACAAAAAATTATTGATTACAAACTTTTTAGTAACTGCATCAAATCCTTTAATTCGTATGAAATGTTTACAACTTATTGGTGGATTTGATGAAACTATATATGGCTCTGATGATTGGGAGCTTTTTATTCGTTTGGCAAGAGATTATGAATTTATCTTAGTAAAGAAATGTCATATTAAGTATCGAATTGTTCAAGGTTCCGGAACCTATAATTTTCGCAAGTTTGAAGAAGGAAAATTAAGGGCTGTTAACAAAGTTTTTAATCAGGTAGATGAACCTCTTAAATCTCTGAAAAATCAAGCACTAGGATCTTTTTATTTATATTTATCATTTAAGTCACTTGACTATTTTAGCAGCCGTAGAGATGCGTTAATATCTCTTCGTTACATGATTTTATCCATTCATCATGATCCAAAACCATGGGTTTATTCAAATAGATTACCTAAAATATTATTAAAATTATTACTGATTTTAATATTTCCTAGTTCTATAGCCAAAAAGATTATTGATTTTAGTGTTCAAAAATATAGAGGTTAAAAAATGAAAATAATTTATTTACATATTGGCATTCACAAAACTGGTACCACCTTTCTGCAAAATGTCTTGAGTAAAAATCGTATAAAACTACTTGAGAATGGTTACTACTATCCTACTTCGGCAATACCAAATTCTTCTTTTCCTGGTCATCATTTTTTACCAAGGACACTAAGTCAATATCAAGATAAATTTGATACAATCTCAACGAAAAAAAAAGCCAGTATCGAGGTATGGGGAAAGTTACTAGATGAAATCAATGATCAAGAAACATCCCGTAGCATAGTTATTAGTTCAGAAGACTTTTGTTTACTAAGTTCTGATGAAATCCTCAAATTAAAGAATTATCTTAATGGTTTTGCAGTCACAGTTATAATATATTTGCGAAGGCAAGATGAGTTTCTACTTTCTCTATATTCAGAATTAGTTAAGAAAGGATACTATAAGAGTATAGATGTTGCTTTTCATGAATATAGTGAGCGATTGAATTATAATAAACTTCTGAACAGATGGGCAAGTATATTCGGCAAGAACAACCTGAGAATAGGAATCTATCAGAAAAGCCAATGTCTACTTTCTGACTTTTTTAAGAAAATTAACCTAGAGATTAAGCTAGAGGAGCTCCAGCTACATGATATGCAATATAATCAAATAATTAACGGAAAAACTCTAAAAGTGATAAGGTTTTTGAACACGATCTTTATTTATTATCTTTTAGTACCTAATAAGATCTGTCAAAAAATGTATATGAAACGTCTACAAAGTTCTCGCTCACAAAAGCTTATTGCAATGATCCCAGATGGTCTTCTTAACCATCAAATACTTTCACAAAGTATCAAAGAATATACGCTTGAAAGATCTCAAGATATTAATGAACAAGTTGCCAAGGAATACTTCTCTATTACTGATCACAATCTTTTCGGATAGATTCAGAACTACAGTATCTTGCGAATGCGTTTGATACAGGGAGTTGCTCTTTTCTTGTACGACACTGTTGCGAAAAGAGTTGTATGAGAACATCAGTCCAAAAAGAGATCCTAAAAAAGAGAGAGCCCTCTCACTTCTCACTAAAGATGAAAGGACTCTCTGTACCAAGCATTAAATGGTTAACCCATTAGGCTTTAATTAGGCTTCAGCACTACGCTTGCGCAAAGAACCAGCAGTAATCAAACCAGCGGTTAAGAAGGATAAAACACCCACAGGCTCAGGAACAGTTGCCACAGCTACCTCGAAAGACTTTTCATTACCTGGTTGGGTAGTGTAAAGAACAGCCTTATCAAAAACACCAGCAAAGCTTACATAAGCATCAAACTTATAGTTTCCAGCTGGACTTGCTGGGCCGATACCTAGAGAGCTGGCAAGATCAGTACCCGTAAAAGACGTAACCAAATTAGTGCCATCATAAAAGTCAATGACGTTATGGGTATCTACAGATCCCCAAAAGAGCTCAAATGCACCTAACAAATCGGAAACTTCAATTTGCGTATTTACTGGATCTGTACTAGTACCGGTTAGGCGAGTAACAGTAAAGCTCTTAACCTGACTAGAGGTATTAATGGGGTCAAAGGCGGTTTGTGTGTTTGTACCGGGAGTTAGTGCAGGATCATCAATTGGTGGCATTACTAGTCCACCATCAACGTTATAAACTTTATCTAAACTTTCACAACGTGCAGTAATACACTGGTTACTGAGAACTGTAAAACTAAACGCTTCTGCCTTTGGTGCAACTGCTAAACAAGTAGAGAGAACACCTAGCGATGCAGTTACCGCTTTGGAAAAATTGCAAGTAAACATGAAAAACACTCCTATAAGATGGAATAGAGATTATCTATCGTTACTAGCAGTTGCAGATGTTTTTACTCCTGCCAGATTACTTAATAAGCTTAACAGGCTTTCTAAAATCATCAAGGCTTTAGACTGTGCTTCATCAAATCTTTAAAAACATACTGATTTGTTTCTATACAATTCACTGCGGAACGATCGCGCTCAAACCCTTTTATAGAAAGGGTTTCGTTACAAAGATGCTTATTCTCCCTTAGAAGTGAACTTTAAAGATCCCGTAACCTGGGTTTGGCATACCACCAACTTTTGAGTTGGGCTGTAAGTCTTATGGCGTAAAGGGTCATGACGATCGTTTCCCGGTGATGACCCAATTCAAGAATTTCCACACTGTAGGAGGGAGAGTTGCGCGTTGCCATATCCAGGACAAACCGTCGTCCAATCCTGCGCCAACTGGGTTCTTTGCCCCGCCACTGCAGCCGACAACAGGGCCACGGTAGTTCTTCTCGATCGAATAGGCGACAACAGGGGCCAATGACCCGATAGGTAAAGTGTCCTCCTGGGCTGGAGAAGAGTGTACCCGAGGGGAAAGGGTGTCCCTGATCATTGGGAGCAGAGGGGGGGCTTTCTAAACCGTGGGAAACTGAAGTATAGGGAACGATCGTTTCCGCGACAGTGGCATTGGGCGGAGGTGGAGCCGATCCTAACGGTTCTGGGACTGATTCTGGATGTTCATCTTCCGGGAGTAAAAACGAAAGCTGCCGCATGGC
>JBMTZC010000161.1:0-9755 GCA_049455215.1 Prochlorotrichaceae cyanobacterium | reverse complement strand
TTCTGCGCTTTTAGGTCGCTTCCGCTCCCCTCAGCGCTTTACTAATCTATCAATACCAACCAATACTGTCAACCTTTTTCCTAAATTATTTTTTGCCGATGCCTGAAACCCCCTCTACGCCTACTCCCTGGACTCTATTCCCCCCTCACCCATCACCCCACAACCCACTCCCATCTCTATCAACACACAAAAGTTTTAACTTATGAAGTCAGACCGATGGCTTTACAACTTGCTAGGGGATTTCGGGAGGTAAATCTGTTCTATTTTCGCCAATCTCAACGATCGCTATCGCATTTTTCTTCCCAAAGGCTCTAGATCTAGGGAATTAATTAATACGATCTAAATACTGACCATCTAAATCCTGAATTCGCGCGGTGGGCATATCGTAGTATTCCGCGATCAGGCTGGGTACAAATCCAATTGCCCCAGGGGTTCGATCGACAACTCCAGCAATTTCGCCTTCTCGATCAACTTTGGCATACAGCAAAGGAATATCCCATGACGGTTGCCAACTGGCTTCGATGGCTCCATCTGTCACATGATTTAAATAGCGCGTGAAAATCAGATTGCTGAGACTACTGTCGGCGAAGGTCACGACCCTAATCTCCTCTTGAGGGAAACGGACATGAACTTGTTGCCAGTTTGTCAATTTTCCTTGAAAGATTTCCGCGAGGGTTTGGGCAGATAGCTTTAAGTCAACCCCAGAATCTTTAAGGTTGTAGATAACGGAGACCGATCCGGTATAGGGAGCTAAATCTTGGAGAGTCTCCTGGGCAATCAAGTTTGGAGAGGGGGCTGGAGCCATAAGCGCTTGATCTGGGTCTAGGGAATGGGACAAGGGCAATGGAGCGCTGAAGGAAGTAGGCATACCAAGAGAAAGTCCACAAGATAAGCCTGAGCAGATCAGCAGCTTATGTAAGAGAGATGATGGCACGGTAAACCTCCACGTAAAACAACCAGGAATATGAGCTTGATTTTTCAATATTCTCCTCAAGATGACAAGATCTAGGCAAAGTTTGACTACACTGAAGCGTAGGATTCACGATCGTTCCCTACTATTTATCTGTAGAGATTGCAGAATCGTCATCTTAATCAGCCCTATCGTCCAACCCTCAATGATGAATTTGTGGACCGCCCTTCGCTACCATTCCCTGGCTCGTCTGAGTGCAATCCTTTTACTCATATTTTATACGACGGTATTTTTTGCGGACTGGATTGCGCCCTATGATCCTTATACCTCTGAGGCCAGTGCAGCTTTGCTCCCACCTAGCAAGATCTATTGGCAAGATCAGCAGACAGGACAGTGGATTGGTCCTCATGTGTACCCCACGGAACAAGGGGCCTTAAATTTAGAAACGGGCGATCGAGAAATTCAAGTCGCATGGGACAATCCTGTACCTCTGGGCCTTTGGGTGCAAGGGGATCCTCATTCATTTCTCTGGTGGACTTCCGATCGTCATCTCTTTGGTACGACGAACCGTGATGCCAAGTTCTATGGGCTGGGTACGGACGATCAAGGGCGAGATCAGTTAAGTCGGCTTCTATATGGTGGACGGATTAGCCTGAGCATTGGCATTGTCGGTATCGCCATTACTTTCCCCTTAGGCATTTTAATGGGGGGGATCTCCGGCTACTTCAGTGGTCTTGCCGATACCTTAATTATGAGACTCGTAGAAGTCCTCATGACCATTCCCTCAATTTACTTACTTGTTGCTCTCGCGGCAGTATTACCGGACAACCTAGGAACCAGCCAACGATTCTTACTGATTGTGCTCATCACCTCGTTCATTCGCTGGGCCGGACTAGCCCGGGTAATTCGAGGACAGGTTCTCTCGATTAAGGAGCAGGAATTTGTCCAGGCCGCTCGAGCAATGGGAGGACGATCGCTCTACATTATTATTCGTCATGTAATCCCCCAAACTTTCACCTACGTGATTATCTCTGCGACTCTCGTAGTGCCTAGTTTTATTGAAGCGGAATCTGTTTTGTCCTTGATTGGCTTAGGGATTCAACAACCTGCAGCATCCTGGGGCAATATGCTGGCGGTCTCCACCAATGCCTCTATCTTAATTTTACAACCTTGGTTAGTTTGGCCGCCTGCACTCCTCATTATTTTGACAGTTTTATCCTTTAACCTTTTGGGAGATGGTCTACGAGATGCCCTGGATCCCCATGATCTATCCCCCGATGACTCGGTAATCGGTTAAGGCTTAGTTCAGCGATCGGCTGTGGCGATCGCCACCAGGAATCGAGGTACTCTGTTAAAGTTTGTAAGCTTTCCCCTTGAAGTGGAAAGCCCATCCTTGGGCTATACTAAGACAATAGTTAAAGGTTTTTTATCCTCAGATCCTGAGAGAATTCATTCTTAATCTAGAGCAATCCTATCTAAATCAAGCACGAATTGCTGCAAATCGTTATGAATGCTGCTCCTTCGGGCGCACTGCACAAAACATAACCCAGGGATAACGCTCTCCATTTACAAGAAACGATCTGATATTGCTAAGTTAGTCCTTATTCTTGGGAATCTAGACGTTTCATCAGGTTGTCGTTAGTCTTTCTCAGGTCGCTGCGTCTATCCAAAGATCTAGGTTTATCCATGAGTACTATAGACACTCCGGGCTTAATGCGTTTGTTGCGACGAGATGTTCAGCTTTGGAATGAATGGCGCGAGACGCATTTAGAGGCAAAAGTTAGTTTTCGTAACGAATGCCTGAGTCACCTCAATCTCATTCGGGCAAACTTTACTGGTCTTGACTTGGCCGGTGCTAACTTCAGTAACTCTGATCTCAGCGGGGCCAACCTCGTCGGCGCCAATCTCAAACGAGCCGATCTTTCTGGAGCTAAGTTAATTGGTGCTAATTTAGTGGGAACCAAGCTCACCGGAGCAGACCTCTCAAATGCCAATTTAATTGGTGCTCGGTTGATTAGTGCAACCTGCATTGGTACGGATTTTAACAAGGCAGATTTGCGAAAAACGGATCTACGGAAAGTAGAGCTTCTCGCAGCAAACCTGACAGATTGTCAACTTCAAAACTCTAACTTAACTGAAGCAGATTTGACCCGATCGCGCTTATGTAATGCAGATTTGACCCAGGCAATCCTAACCCATGCTAACCTGAGCCGATCGAATTTGGCGGGAGCCAACTTAAATGGTGTGGACTTGACGGGAACAGATCTACAGGGAACGTCCTTAAATCGAGCACTGTTAGTGGGAGCTATTCTTAGCAAAGCGGTTCTCAGAGAAGCCGCCTTAAGTCCGGCAGTCCTGCATAGTGTGGTAATTCAAGACTCCCTGGCTCCAGAAACCCAGCCGATCTAAGATTTGCCAGAGTTTCTCGTCGAGGCTTCGAGTCCAAAACAGTTAAACGCAGGGTCAAAACTTAATGATCCCTGTGTCAGTTCCGATCGCGTTCAGTGGGTAGATTTCAGCATTTGCTCAGGTGACATTTTTCAGGTAGCAGGAACGCAGTATGGGGAAAATCTTTCCCTATGCCGAGTTCACTGCCCCAAGTTGGATAACAAGACAACTTATCCGTGGTTTTTAATCAACATCACATCAATAATTTTATTAGCCAGTTCTTCGCTTACATCTAAAGCTCGATACAGTTCATCTAAAAAAGCTTTTTCCTCGTCTGTGACAACCCCATCCGCTAATACGAGGTCTGTCGCCACGGCAAAGGCTGTGTGGCGCAAACTTTCAGGGAGGGAATCTTTCGCCGCATGAAACAAAGCCGGAACCCCATCTCTTTTGAGCTTACCTAGAAGTTTGTCAAATAACTTACGCATCATATCATCAGAGTAAGTTTGAAAAAGTTTCATGCGAGATAAGATAAAGGGAATGCTCTGAGCTTCTTCGTCAGATAAATAGCCATCTGAAGCAACCGCAGCTAAAGCGATCGCAGCAAAGGACTCAGCCGCATTCAGCTTATCGGTTTCACCGGCTTGAGTATTAAAGACCTTATCCAGTAGTCCCATAAGTGCTCCTGTGTATGTGGATTTATAGCAATTGGATGGGGTAGCTCCTAGCAGAGCAAATATCCCGCAGTATCGAGTCGAGTCTTGGTGACTGACCTCTCTAATCTTAGGCGGGGTTTGGGCGAAACACGATCGCTTTTGCAGAGTTTTAAGATGTACTTTGCATTCAGCCTGAGCATCAGAAGATCCCTCAGGGGTTTTATAATGAGGGTTCGCACCAATTCCCTGCAAATTGACCTATGAGTTCAGAACCTACGCCCAAACGAGATGCCTCCAATCTCAGTGATTCAGCTTCTGCTGAAGATTTGGGGTCTAACCCCTCTGCTAACCTTGAGATCGAGCATCGCTCACCAGAACGCAAAGTGCTCAACTTACAACCCACAAAATCCCGACGATATACCCCAGGTTTAATCCCCCGCCCCATTGATCCAAGTCCGGTTCAGGTGAGCCATACCGTTTCTATTGCCGGAACCCGCCCGGTGATGGCAGACCCCCGTCAAGCCGGCAATTTTCTACACCAAGCTCCTAAAATTTTGAACCGCCCGATCGCCCCCAACGAAACGGAGGACAATAATCGTCTGCTGGAATATCTCGATTAGATATGGGGCTACAGAACGATCGAGCCCGCTTTTTTCAGCGTTTTCCCATCATAGTGGGGATGATTGGGGGGAGCTTATTGTTAATCAATCGCTTCTCTGCCCCTGATCTAACCCCTGCCCAATCCCGGGCTGATGTAGTGGGCACGTTATTAAGCGCGGTCTTAATCTTTATGGGCTTACTCTGGGAACAAATTCAGCCGCGATCGCCGGAAGTGGTTGAATTAATTGGGGAGGAAGGTTTTGATCTAGCGCAGGATCTCCCCGAAGCCGTCCAAGCGGAGTTAGCGTGGGCTTCTCAGGTGTTGTTGACTCGAACCGTTACCCGATCGCTGCTCCTCTACTATCAAGGTCGAGTCTTACTACGCCGAGGAATTTTAGGATCAAAGAGGTTAGAGACTCCAGGTGCTATTGTCCAGCGGGTGCTCGATCGTCACCGTCCGGTGTATCTCGTTGATCTGAAACTCTATCCAGGTCGCATTGAATTTGACTATTTACCTGAAAATACCCAGGGCATTATTTGCCAGCCTCTGGGAAACCAAGGGGTATTAATTTTAGGGGCAAATGCCCCCCGGAGCTACAGCCAACAAGATGAAGCGTGGATTGAAGGAATTGCGGACAAGATTGCATTTACCTTGCAATCTTGTCTATAACCCCTAAAATCACGTCAATCTGAGGTGCTGTTGCCTACACACCTAGAAGGACTCAGAATTAGCTCAACAAGAGAGTGGGGCACTCTCCCTAGTCTTAGCGGTGCCGACGACCACCACCGCCGCCGCCACCAAAGCCACCCCGATCTTCTCGCGGTCTAGCCTTGTTGACTTTGAGATCTCTGCCCATCCATTCTGCACCGTTTAAAGCTTCAATGGCGGCTTCTTCCTCTGCCTCCGTGTCCATTTCCACGAAGCCAAACCCACGCATACGGCCAGTTTCCCGATCCGTTGGTAGTTGAACCCGTTTCACAGATCCGTAGTCTGAAAAAATGGCACTTACATCTTCCTCTGTGGCATCAAAGGATATATTGCCGATATAAATTGACATTGATGATTGTCTCCTCAAAAATCAAAAGCAGTTAGAGAATGAGATTTCGGAGAGACCGTCAATGGCAACACGTAAAACCGTTAACACAAGGAACACTGCCTACAACCGATACTTTTCCCAAGAGGTAATATACCAAGATAGTTAGAATAGACCAAGATCTTGCTAGATGGAGGAAGGCGAAACCCACCGCTGCAGAGGGGCTTCTTCAGCTTCGCAAAACGTATCCTACCTCGATATGCTCATTTCATTGCCTAACCCCCACCCAGATAGGAGCTGGATCAGGTGTTGAGTCTGGTCTAAGCCTAACAAAATATTAATCTTCGATCGTTACGGATTTAACGTCAATGGTGTCCTGAGCCTCTGCAGCATTGGCAGAAGCTGGGGTACCGGGGGCTGAAGGGGAAGGCGACTCTTCTTGCCATTGTTCATCCGATCCCGTCAGCGCAATCTGGAATAACTCCGATAAGAGGAGGGTAATCAGTAAAAAATCGTCGATTTGCCCCGCAAAGGGGAATAGGTCTGGTGCAAAGTCTATGGGACTAATTAAATAAACGATCGTCCCCAAAACCACCCACCAACGGGTTTGAGGATTACGGACTAACTTGCGATACCAATGGTATAGAGTAGCTAAGGGAAATTTCATAAACACCGAGAAGAACAGTTATACCCACTGCCAGACAAGTCCACCCACGCCCAGGAGGAGCACCAAGATCAAAAAGACATACTCCATCCGCTTCATAAACGGTTGGAGTTGATAGGTGACAATCAAACGATCGCGGAGCAGGATATCCTCTGGCTTTTGCCAAAGTTGACCATCAAACCAACCAGACTCTTCGTAGGTGATCGTTTGTCGTTGCAAGCGATCGCAGATATAGCGCCATCCAAAATAAAGTTGAGACAATACCATCCAGAGAGGAATTGTTGCGGTTAGCGCTGCCACAATTATAAATTGTCCTAAACCTTTCTGGGGCGGAAAGCTAACCGCCGTAACAGGTACGGTCACCACCAAACTCGCTAACCATACGCCAAAAACAGGGAGGAGGAATGTGGGCCAGGGCACGAGCCCCCAACGAAAAAACCAGGAGACTTGCAACGCTTTAAACTCGTTCAGCGGTTGTTGTTCTTCAGGAACAGGACAAAAGTTCATGACGCTCATGTTGCCAGATGGTCAACTCTTATTGTGCCACGGGCTAGGGGCTGTCATCATTTAGCGCTGAAGTGTTTATACGACAGTCGTTTCAGCCCCTAGTTATGTTTGCTGGAGCGGGCGCGATAACCTTGATGTAGAAAGGCTGCTAGACCTAATTGATGACGCGCCCTAAGAGCTTACCCCTGAAACAAGACAAACATTTGTTCGCAAAAGCGTTTAAACCGTTCTTGAATATCTGGCACCGGTAGTTTTCGTCCTAAAAATGTCCACATGCCTACGGTAGATAAGCGCCACTCTTCCCCTTCATAGCTGAACCCGATGAGTTCTAAGCCAATGAGCCGTCGATCGTTGGAGTCTGCGTCGGTATGGAGGCGAGCTTGCACGAGAATACTGCGACACTGATAACGGGGACTCCAGCCAGGTAAATGAAACCCTATATCGATAGAATCGGGATCGAGGAGAGTTCTCGTATGGGGATCATTGCACCAGGGCTTGAGATCAACCCGCGCATCAGGGAATTCAGTCTTAAACAAATTGACAATTGCAGCAATTTTGCTGGTAGTTTCAAGACTATTGGCTTGCTCTGCGGCGTTCATTGCACTGCTCCTCTCAGACCCCTTTTGGGATAAAATAACCTTGCTATAGCAATTCTAAATGGGTTTGTGTGAGGTAAGCGCTTCGGAGCACGCCCCACACTATAGCTTTAGCTTTAAGCCCTGGCATTGCTGTAAAAGCAAAGAATATATACCTACGTAGTCTTATCGCAAGATTAGGCTCTTATTGCTGTATCATCAGCTACGCTATGCCGTTAAACTAAGATACAGAGATTTTAATCTGCAGCGGTTCTGCCTCAGTGATCAGGACTAAGCTGGTTAGCCCATTATGGGGTAACTGTCCTCCAGGCACACAACGCATCTCTCTTAAGGATTGCCATATCTTTCCCCGTCAAGGGAGAATGATGAGGGGAGAGTGGAACAGGAAACGTTGCGCTCCCCGCCTAATGTCGATCCCCCTTTTGCTCTTGAATGATTATGCCCCAGCCAACCTCATCTACAGCTTGACCCAGCTAACCTAAAAACGAAGATTACATTCCGTATGGCATTTATGTTGGGAGCGTATGCCTTGCCTTCCCCCAACACACAGCTTGACAACCCATAAAGTCCTCGCTCTTTAGACGGAATTTGCATCACAATTTGCGGAAAAACTTAATCCCTGCAGGAGAAGTATTGAAATGAGTGTGTCCTGTCATATTTTAGTCGAGGGCAGTCCAGTCGTGATTTTTGCGAGTCGCAATGGAATGCCGAACAAAGTTCTCAACATTTTGAAGCCATTTCTGCACAAGTTTTGGCAAGAACGGGAAACATCCGGAGAATTCTCGGATACCTCGGACTGTTTGATTGCTCAAATCACGGTTCGTTTTGGCTACGAAATTTGTGAGGATGATTTCTCGAACCTGAAGGTAGGAGTCACCTACGATCCGCAGGTATCTTATCTCTATCAAGTGAATCTGGATCAATCTATTGATGTTTGGGTTCCCACCGAGGCCTATCGTCAAAGACCGAGCTTGGGCATTAGCGGCTGTGAACGCAGTCAAGAAACCCCATTGATTACCAAACGCTAAACGAATGCGCTTGGCAAGCACTCCCCGATTCTCGAGGTTTCAGGTTTTGGGGAACAATCCCACACTGGCTCTGATGGCAGCGAGTTCAAGACAAGTTGGGATTTGATCGAGCCAGTTGCACTGTCTATGGAAAGCAAAAAATAACGGTGGAGTGCAGCATGAAGTACTGCACTCTACCGTTTTAAGTGAATAGACAACAGCGGGAGAGGATTAGATTCCCAACAACGCGCCTACCGATCGTCCGATGTTTTGAGGTTCCATAGAATCCAGAGCGGCCGTCGGTTCGTATCCACAATGCACCATACAGTCTTTACACTTAGGGTTACCACTCTTCTGTCCATAGTTTTCCCATTGAGTGTTATCAATTAACTCTTGGAAGGTTTCGTAATGCCCTTCATTCAAGAGATAACAGGGTTTTTGCCAACCCAGCACACTGTAGCTAGGACTTCCCCAGGGGGTACAGTCATAGTCTTTGTCTCCCGTTAGGAAATCGAGAAAGAGGGGGCTGTGGTTAAAGTTCCATTTTTTCTTGCCGCTGCGATAGGGCGCAAGAATTTCACGGAACAGCGCACGGGTTTGTTCGCGCTTTAAGAAGTGCTCCTGATCCGGTGCCCACTCGTAGCTATAGCCGGGGGAAGCCATGATGCCGTCCACTTTCAATTCGTCGGTGAGAAAGTCAAAAAATTGCTGCATTTCTTGAACTTTACTACCATCGAACACGGTGGTATTGGTGGTGACTCGGAATCCTTTGGCCTTTGCGGCTTTGATGGCAGCAACGGCAATATCAAAAACGCCTTCGCGATCGACACATTGATCGTGATGTTCCCGCAGGCCGTCTAAGTGTACGCTAAAGGTCAGGTAGGGAGAAGGACTAAAGCGGTGTAAGTTCTTTTCGAGCAGAATCGCATTGGTGCAGAGATAAACAAACTTCTTACGATCGACGAGCCCCTTCACAATTTGATCGATCTGAGGATGGAGCAGGGGTTCCCCTCCCGGAATGGAGACCACTGGAGCGCCACACTCTTCTACTGCCTTAAAACAATCTTCAGGAGAGAGGTTCTGTTTGAGAATCTCCTTCGGGTGTTGAATTTTGCCACATCCCGTACAGGCTAAATTACACCGAAAGAGCGGCTCTAGCATTAAAACTAGAGGAAAGTGCTTGCGCCCTTGAATCCGCTGAGAGACTAAATACTTACCAACCTCTAAAGCCTGTAACCAATGAATTGCCATAGGATTCCTCAACCACTGAAAAACAAACGATCAGGACAAAAGACCCGATCCTAACCTTCACGAACCTTAATGAACTGTAAAGTTCCTATACGTAATTCTTAAATTATAGCGAATTTAAGAGAATCTTATCCCCCAGGGTTTA
>JBMTZC010000160.1:0-9760 GCA_049455215.1 Prochlorotrichaceae cyanobacterium | reverse complement strand
TATTCTGAATGAATTATCTTTACAGGCTCCTGCTACTGATGCTGTAATTGCACGTCAGTGGATGTCTAATTTTGTTCAAACAATAAGAGCGATCCAATCTCAAGCAAAGGAACAAGCGATTCTACGGACACAATATGATTTTTACACTGCTTTACTCGCATCTGATTACCCTATTAGAAAATGGTTAAATGATGCTGTAGTTGATCGAGAAGAACAAAGATTCATCAGAACATTAGCAACGAAAGCTCCTTTTTCTCAAGATATTTTAAATACTCAAATTAAAGATCTTGAAAATCAGATTGGTTTATCTGAATTTTTATATGAAGATCAGATTGCTATTGGACTTGGGACTGCCTGCATACTGGACACTATTCCGATCAGTCTAAAGTCGAAATCTTGCTGGGACTCGAGCTATTTAGAGATAGATATAGTTCGTATAGATGAAAATGATGAAAAATTAACCATTATTCATGCGAATCAAAAAGAGCATTTAAAAGAACATGTTCAATGGTTTAAGTCTTGGCGACTCAGACAAGAGCTAAATGGCTCTATTTTATGGGATAGGAAAGAGGCATTATTTCCCAATTTAAAGTTCTGTGATTCTGTCAAAGATCAGTTAACAAATATTCGTACTGAGGGCGCGATCCTGAACTGCAGAGATGAGACTGTTTTTAGGAACTCGGCTTGTCCACGTCCCCACAGAAAGTTTACTGGACTCCTCGAAAGATCCAAAACATCCAAAATCTAGTTTTAATTTCTACGCAAGAGTAGAAGCGGGTGGCAAAGCCACCCGCCACCATGAATCAAGGTGTTCTACTGAAACAAAAAGCCTGAGAGAATTAACGGAATAAAGATCAATGCAGCAACGATCGCAGTGAGGGTTACGGCATCCACATCCAGAATGATGGGTTGTTTGGGGGAAGACTTGGGAGCTTCCGACTTCGGAGGAACGTTGGGGTTATTCATAGGTTATACCTCTGACGAAGGATAAATTCTGCGATTGTTAAATCTACGGGAGTCGTGATCTTCAGGTTGGTTTCTTCCCCTTCCACAATTTTGACGGGATGGCGAAAGTATTCAAAAAGAGCGGCATCGTCGGTCACTTCTGCCCCGGCTTGCCGTCCCTGCTCGTGACAGGCTTTAATCACCGGTACGGCAAAGCCTTGAGGGGTTTGGGCGGCCCAGAGTTGGCGACGATCGGGGGTTGACTCGATCCAACCATCCTGATTAACGACTTTGATGGTGTCTTTAACGGGAACAGCGGCGATCAAACCATCGCAGGTTTCCAGGGCTTCACTACAGCGATCGAAGAGGTCTGGGGTGGCTAAGCACCGGGCCCCATCGTGAATTAACACCTGGTGGGCTTCGCTAGGAAGCGCTTGTAATCCATTGTAAACGGATTCTTGGCGTGTGGCTCCCCCTTCAATCCAGGTTACGGGAATCGGCAAGGCTAAATCCGTGACGATCGCTTCAATTTCAGCTTGATCAATGGATTGGCCCATAATACCCACCCAGGTAATGGTTTTAGATTGGGAGGCTGCTTTTAAGGTCCAGGCCAATAATGGCTCGTCTAAAAGAGTCAGCAATAATTTATTGCGATCGCTCCCCATGCGGCGACCTACCCCTGCTGCCGGAATCAAAAGATACACGCTCGCTGTTATCCTCTCTAAAATCGATAATGCTCAATAATACTTGATTGAGGCTTTGGGTTACTTGACGATCGTCAAATAGCCGGGAGGATTTATGTTGATATTGCGTTTGAATATGGGTACGCCATTGTGGATTTTTGCCCAGTTCCACCGCAATTTCAACATACTCTGGCCAGGAATGGGCGATCGTTTCCGTTACGCCTAACCGCTGTAAGATTGCCGCAGAATGACGGCTACGCATTTGGGATCCTGGATAGGTCACCACCGGTAAGCCACAGGCAATTGCTTCTAAGGTGGAATTTCCCCCGTTCCAAGCGATCGTATCCAGGTAAATATCGGCGACCTGTTGTAATTGAAGGTAACTTTCCCAGGATTGTTTCGGCAAAATTTGACAATAGTCTTGGCTCGAAAGCCCAAATTGACTAAAACTATGCTCCAATCGTTGCGAGAATTTTTCTGCTAAGAGGAAGGTTTCTAAGAAAACAAAATAGGCGTTGGGCACCTGTTGGGCAATGGCAGGATAGAGATCATCGTACTGGGGTAAGTACTTAAATAAAGATTGACAGGACAGATAGAGAATACGATCTTCAGGCAATTGGAAAAACGATCGATTTTTAGCATTTTCGGGTATCTGTGGCGTGGCATAACATAACCCTAAATGAGGCAGACGCACGAGGGTTTCTCGATAGTGATCTTGAGCTTGATCTAGTTCCATTAAATGGCTAGAAAGATAGTAATCGATACAAGCTGAACCGGAGGTCACGGGATGTCCCCAAGCCGTACATTGAATGGGGGCAAGACGAAGTTTTGAAAGCATATAGGTGCGAGGTTCCATGCCCAAGTCAGGAAAGATCAGAATCTGCAAGCGATCGTTTTTAATCGTTTGTACTGTCTGCTGAAACCACTCTTCAAAGGTTTCAAAGTCTTCTTCTGCAAGGTGCTTAAATTCCGTAGAGGCATTAGCAAAAGCTTTGGTATAGCCATCTAGGTTCTCGCCAAAGTGATAGGTAAAAACTTCAAACTTTTCTCGATCGTGATGTTGAATCCAGCCCAAGGCCCAGCGGGCTCCATTGTGTCGTCGTAGATAGTAGGAGGCATAGCCGATCCGAATTTTGTCAGGAGGAGACCAGGAATCTAGGGTTACAGGAGTTTGCCAGTGGGGATAGCGATGGACAAGTAAGGTTTCAACGATCGTTGCACATTTAGTTTGAATTTCTCGATCGTTTTCCCCTTGATAGTTTAAAAATGCATGAATGAAGGATCGGAAAAAGCTAAAGAGTTCATCTTGCACCACGGGATTGGCAAAATCTAGTCCGACCACCGCATCGATCGCTGTTTCAAAGGCTGCTCGAAATTTTGGGATTTCCTCAGCGTTGGCGTAGAGGATGGGAAAATTAATTTGTTCGAGTAGATTTTGAATTTCAGGAGTCTTAAAAAACCGCAGATTTTTCACCAGATCACGGCTCAGGTGACTATCACTTTGCTTATTCAAGCAAAGAAGTAAAGATTTGAGATGGGCTGAATCTAAGGGAACTTGATTAGCCAGGTGGGGTAGGATTGTTGTGACCGTCGATCTGACGGACTCCGTCTGCTTTAAGACGTGATAACACTCGCAGAGTTTGAAGGCGCTGGCAAAATGAGTGGGATCTATTGCTAACGATCGCTGATAGGCGCGAATGGCTTCAGGATAATCTTTTTGACTGGTGAAGTATTGCCCCTGATAAAAAAAGTGTTCACTGGTTGTAGGAGCATGAACTAAGGTAAGATTATGGAAAACCTCAGCATTATTGGGGGATAACTGTAAAGCTTTTTGATACGTCTGAATAGCGAGTTGAGGACGATCGGTTTGTGCCAGCAAATTGCCAAGATTCAGATAAAGCCCAAAATGCCAAATACTTTCCGCTAAACCATCTCGATAGATCGCTTCTGCGGCCTCCCATTGTCTCAATCTGGCCAGGAGTCCCCCTAACGCGACGTAACTATTAAGGTGCTGAGGATTGAGATCAATAGCGTGTTGGTAAGCCTGGAGGGCACAATCCCAGTTTTCTAAGACTTCTTCCACTAAACCGAGGCTGTAATAGGAGCCATTGCTGTTGAAATCCATCCCGATCGCTTTTTGCAAAGCTGCTTTAGCTTCTGCGTAACGCTGAACCTGGAATAAAGCACTGCCTAAATCTGCCCAAAAGGAAGCAATAAAGGGGTTGTAATAAATTGCCGTTTGATAAGCTTGAATGGCGTTAGACCATTGTTGAGTTTGAAAGAATTGAATCGCCTGATCTTTGCTCTCATTGGCATTCTTTAAGCGATCGTTATAGAGGGTTTCGACGATCGTTTGCCCCCTCTTTAGCTGTAATACTGGTAGGACTGTCCAGTCCGATTGAAGCGTATTGAGAACTAGCGCTTGAGGCGAGGGAGTATCCAACCTATTCTCGGTATTGAAAATACGGGGATCTAGAACAGCGTTGAATCGTCTCTTGAGACTTTCCCACTGTTGCCAACAGGTGGATATTGGTAAATAGGAGAAGCTTAAGCGATCCACTAATATCGGGTCAGAATCGGTCATAGAACCGAACAGAAAATTGAAATAGAATTCCAGTTCTTCTAGTACCTCTATTTCCCCCACAAAAATCCAGGACACCCAGGCTGAAAAGCGATCGTTTAAGACCTGATCTACAAAACGTGCTAAGGGATCTTCTGTCTCCTCAGACAACTCCTCCAATACAACAACAATATTAATATCTCGCCATTGAATCTCGGGCAAAAATACAACGTCAAAACGATCCGTTGGCTGTAACAGCAGAGTACTTCGGTGCAACATCAAATAACTATTAAGAAGCAGGCTGTCTGTAGAAGAGAGAATCATACCCTGGCACCGCCTGGATTGAGTGAATACTAAAATGATGGATAGACGGCGTTAAGCTTCACAAATAGCCCTTGACCTGACAGGATGGAATGGGGACAGGTTGGCTTGCCCTGAAAGGCCTAAGTCAGTTGTGAAGACTCGACTGCTGAAACCGTTGTGGTGTGTGCCCTGCGGGGGAACCCATTGTGGATTGCGGTAGAGGGCACCTGAAAAAATTCAAAACTTCTTGATTTCTGTTTCTAAGCAGGAATAGTGATTATAACGGGCGGCGCAGTCGCCTGCCATGAGTCGAGGCGTTCTAGTCTTCTAGAGCCTGAAGTCTTGGATCCCGTGTATCTGCCTCACTTTCAGCGATCAGCCCGTTTCAGTGTACCGGAAAGTCTCAACCACTCAAATAGGATTGCCATAATGGTTCATTAACTCTGTTCATCCTTTACACTTAGATCAGTCCTCTCTAGATAGATCTTCACGTTTCCTTTCTGTCCAGCACTGGGGTTTATTTGTCTCTGGGGTATAGTGTCTGATGGATCAAGCAATCATTCAAAATTTGACTCAACTCCTCCTGGAGGATACCAAGCTACGCGAAGAGGTCATGGAAACCGTCACGCTTGCTCCGGGAGAAATCCTCTTTCGTCGAGGTGATCCGGGGGATACCTTGTACCTTCTCGAAACAGGAGAAATGCGGGTTTTTACCCAAGATCCCCAAGGGCAAGAAATCACGATTAATCAAGTAGGACCAGGCACCTGTTTGGGCGAATTGGCTTTGATTGATGCTCGTCCTCGTTCCGCCAGCACGGTGGCCTTGGTTCCCAGCCAATTACAACGAATCTCCCGGGAAGCTTTCCTCAAAGCGGTGGAGCAGTCCCAGCCCCTTAACCTCTGCCTGCTGCAACTGTTGTCGGAACGGGTTCGCTACATGACGGAATATGTAGAGCGTCTCGGATTTTGGGCCCGCTTAATTGCCAATGAAGACTATGCCGCTATTTCCGCTAGTCTTTCGGAGATTGATCTCAACGGTGATTCCCTCTTAACCGCAGTGGCGGATTCCATTCGCATTATGGTGAAAGCCATTCGGGAACGGGAGGACAACCTGAAGGAACGCTTACAACAGCTTCGCATTGAAATTGACCAAGACAGTCTGGAACGAGAGGTGGGGGAAATTACAGATACGGATTATTTTCAAGACCTGCTGGAACAATCTCGTCGTCGCCGTCAATCTCGCCATCCCCATTCCTGAGGTTAACCCGGTAGTTGCCTCAGCAGTTGCTGAATCAGACCTAATCCCAAAATCAAAACGATCGCTCCCATGCCTAACAGACTCAGGGGCTTGAGGGTTCCCTGGGTCCGTTGGAGCAGGGACTCCAATTCTTGATCGTAGTATTCGGCTACTTTTGCCAACATTTCTTCTAAGCTACCGGTCTCTTCCCCCGTGCGTATATATTGCCGAAGCAGGGGGGGAACATCATTCCCCAAGGCTTTGCTCAGGGGCAGACCACGACTCACCGCCGTCGCTGCGTGGCCAAGGGTTTCGTGCAATTGCCCCGGCGGTAAATGTTGGCGCAGGAGATCTAAGGCTGCCAGTAAGGAGAGACCACAGCGCAGGGGAAGGGCTAACTCCGTTAAATTCAGGGTGAATTGAATTTCGTCATAGCGCTTTAAAACGGGAAGTTGTTGCCGGAGGGTTTCCAGTTGCGGCGAGAGCAGGGTGGCGGTGACCACTCCTAACCCCAAGAACAACAGCAAAAAACTGACTCCTAAAGGCAAGCGCAAGAGGGTAGTCCCCCCAACGATCGTTCCCGCCAAGAAACCGAGGAGGGATTGTAAAACCGAACGTCGATAGCGATCGCGACGATGATCCGCCCAAGCCCGGTGAGCCAGTTGCCGACACATCTCAGCCAATGCGCCACTGCGTTCAGCGGTGTGCAACAGGGTCCGATCCCAGCGCTTCAACGGCGGGGTCCCCCCCTGCTCTAGGGCGGTCGTAAAATCTAATCCCTGATCTAAACTTTGGGCAACCCGTTGCCAATAGGAACGTTCCCAAAACATTACCCCCTTAGACACTAGGGGCAAGGCTCTGGCCAAGGGAATTCCTGCATCCAGCAGCGTCCCCAGTTGTCCAAAGAATTCCGCCTGTCGCCGAGGGGTGGTGAGAAGATGCATGATCATCTGGTGTACCCAACGTGTTTTCTTCCCATATAAAATGATGACAGCCCCTAGCAGTCAGCAAAATCATCTTGTGAGTCAGTCGCCAACCTAAGCTACTAATCTATCATTGCTATCGATCGATAAGGGAATCGAAACGATAGACGGGTTAAGGCTTTTCCGGGGAGCTTCAACGTTCTATTCCGACGGTTACTTAAAATGACAAGCGACCCAGTGCTGGGGGCTCACTTCTTCTAGGTCGGGCATTTCCTTAGTGCAGCGATCGCTTTCCTGGGGACAACGACCGTAGAGACGACAGACGTGGGGACTGGGGTTAATGGGGCTGCGGGGTTCTCCACTGAGGGGGATGGGATGGGGTTTGGCCTCGAAACTGGGAATGGCGGAGAGCAGGGCTGTGGTATAGGGATGGTGGGGGTTCTCAAAGACGGATTCCACCGGGCCCGTTTCAACAATTTTGCCCAAATACATGACAATGATCCGATCGCAGAGTAAGCGCACTACGTTCAGGTCATGGGAAACAAAGAGATAGCTCATCCCCAAGCGTTGTCTGAGGTCGGCGAGTAGTTGCAGAATAACGGCCTGGACGGACACATCCAAAGCAGACGTAGGTTCATCGAGGATCAGTAGGGCCGGATGGAGGGCAATGGCGCGGGCAATGCCGATGCGGGCTTTTTGTCCACCGGAAAGCTGATGGGGGTAGCGATCGAGTAAGGCTTCCGGTAAACCCACGAGTTGAGCAATTTCTTCAGCTTTTTGGCGGAGCCCCTGCCTTTGCAGGTTCGGATCCAAACGTTTTAAGGGATCCACGATCGTGTCGTAGGCGGTAAAACGAGGATTCAGGCTATCCGTCGCATCTTGAAACACCATTTGAATCTGGGCCCGCAGGGGATGTTGGGGAAACTGATCCAGGGGGATTTGGGTGAGGGACTGACCGCGAAAGGTAATCTCGCCGTGGGTTGGGGCCAAGAGTCGTGTAATTAACCGAATTAAGGTGGATTTGCCACACCCGGACTCCCCCACAAGCCCCACACTTTCGCCGGGGTGGATCGTGAAGGAAACCTGATCCACGGCATGGAGTTGTTGGCGATGTACGGAAAAGAATTTACAGAGGTTTTCGACCTGGAGCAGGGGAGCCGAGGATTCAGGTGGATTGATCATGGGGCTGGGGGACGGTGAAAGGGGGCTGAAGGGGTTTCCAACAGGCAACGGAGTGCTGGGGGCTAAGGTGTTGGTGCAGAAGCGGCGTTTGATCACACAACCCCGGTTCATAGCGATCGCAGCGGGTCTGAAACCGACAGGGGGGCAGATTGGGGTTCCGTAAATCCGGTAAAGCGCCGGGAATGGGTTGTAAGTCCAAGAGGGTCTTATGGGGTTCTGGGGTGGCGGCGATCAGTCGCTGGGTGTAGGGATGGGCCGGGTTTTGAAAGAGTTGATGGGTGGGGGCTTCCTCCACGGTATGGCCCGCGTGCATCACCAAAATGCGATCGCAATACTCCGAGGCTAAGGCTAAGTCATGGGTAATCAGAATCAGGGCCATGGACTGGGCCTGGGTTAGATCCCGAATCAGGTTCAAAATAGCCGTTTGGGTGGTGACATCTAAGCCCGTCGTAGGTTCGTCGGCAATCAGGAGTTTGGGGGAGCACGCCAAGGCCAGGGCAATCATAATGCGTTGGCACAGCCCCCCGGAGAGTTCATAGGGATAGGCGTGGTAGCGCTGCTCTGGATCGGGAATGCGCACCTGGGTAAGGAGTTCCAGGACTCTCTCGTGAATTTGCGATCGCGATAGGGAGGTATGACAGCGGAGGACATCGCGGATTTGTTTCCCCACGCTCCGGATGGGATTGAGGGCGGTACGGGGATTTTGAAAAATCATCGATAACGCTTTGCCCCGCAGTTGCCGGAGGGAAGCCTCCGATTCCTGGAATAGATCCACGGACTTGGAGCCCACTTGAAAAAGCGCTTTGCCCCCCGTGATGTGGCCACTGCTTTCCAGTACCTGCATCAAGGAAAAGGCGGTGACCGACTTCCCGGAGCCACTTTCCCCCACAATGCCTAAGGTTTCCCCCGCCGCTAGGGAAAAGCTAATGCGATCGAGGGCTTGAACGCGACCCAAACGGGTGCGAAATTCCACACAGAGATCTTGGACTTGTAACAGTGTCATGGGTACTCCGGGCTAGGTTCGAGTTCTCGGATCAATGAGGTCTCGCAACCCATCCCCCAACAGGTTGAAGCAAAACACCACGAGCATCAGTACGGCTCCGGGGAAGAGGGCAAGCCACCACTCCCCAGAAATAATGTAGGTGGCTCCTTCCGCCACCATAATGCCCCACTCCGCCGTCGGGGGTTGCACCCCAAGACCAATGAAGGATAGTCCCGCTGCGTTGAGAATGGCCCAGCCCATATTCAAGGAAAGATGCACCATCATGACGGGTAAAACATTGGGAAACAGGTGACGGGCCATAATGCGCCAGTTGGAGTTACCGGTGAGGCGGGCCGCTTCCACAAATCCCGCATTGCGGCGGATCATCACCTCCGATCGCACCACCCGGGTGTAGAGGGGCAGGTTAATGATGGCGGTGGCATAGATAATATTCGTCACCGTATTGCCCAAGGCCGCCACTAACCCCATGGCTAGCACAAAGAGGGGAAAGGCCATTAAGGTGTCGATACAGCGAGAAATAATCCGATCGCTCCAGCCGCCCCAGTATCCAGCCCAGGTGCCCAGGACACTCCCCAAGACAAAAGACAGGGCCACCGCCAAGACGGCAATGCCCAGATCGAGGCGAGTGGCCACCAAAACCCGACTGAGAATATCCCGCCCCAGTTGATCGGTTCCAAACCAATGGGCTACCGAGGGACTTTGCAGTGTACTAGTGGAATCACTGGCCAGGGGATCGTAGGGAGCGATCGCTGGGCCCGCCAGAGCAATGACCACGAGCAGCAGAAAGAGACCAAAGGCGATAAAAGTAAGGCGATTGTGGCGGATGAGATAGCGCAGGTGCTCTGAAGAGGAGGTGGAAGCCATCGAAATTAACCCAGTCCCAGTCCAGCATAAAGTTTAAGTTGTCATTCCAGACTCCCGGGC
>JBMTZC010000159.1:0-9788 GCA_049455215.1 Prochlorotrichaceae cyanobacterium | reverse complement strand
GAAGTAAATCTCAGATCGCTGAACGCTCATAACCTTTCTAGCCCATCCAGTTCAGAGACTTCAAACTCAGCATTAATTAGACTTATCTCTCTTTGAACCTCTGGATCGTTTGCCATACTAGCTAAGCTTGTCTCAATCAAAGTACATATTTTCGATTTATCAATCAGTTTAGGTTTGTTTAGACTTATTGGTTGAAATATTTCTGGATCGCCATCTACCTGATCGGTCAACTCAGGCAATAAGACAATAACCTTAACACGACTGCCGTAAGGAAATGTTAATGCTTGGTCTAGATTAATCTGCCCATTTGTGTTCACTGTCCCTACTAACTCAACAGCTTTCATAAAGCCTCCTTTACTTTTTTACATCAGTTAAGCAAGTTCCCATATTCTATTGGATTTAAATTTCCTCCAGGTTTATCGAAATGACAAAAAACAGCCGTTAGAGCCTTAGTTGTTATAGTTAGGCTTCGTACCTAAACTCAACCTACGGCAAGACGATCGCACTCAGCTATTCAATAAGTACGGCAATCACCTCGATTTATTGGCAGCTACAGCAGTCCTAGATGAGTTGTGCGGCATCCCAAAAATTCAACCCTTACTGCGTCAGGCTTTCAGCGATCGAAAAAAATACAACTGACTTAGGACTGCTGTATAGCACCTACCACCGTTTCTATTCTGGTGTGGGTATCGGGAAAAATTTTTGAATTCGAGGTTTCAGTACGATTTCAAGGATTTCAAGTTTATTCGTGATTCACAATCTGGAGCAGCCCCACTTTGACCCGCTCAAATTCCACCTCGATCGCTTTGTGGAGGGGGACTCCATGACTTAAGTCTCCAACCTTAGACTGGTTTTCCAACATTAAACACAATTTAGCCAAATGGGTGGCCCCCAGGGTTGCGCTACTGGATTTGAGCGTATGCACATTAAAGCGAACGTCACTGGCATTGCCGTCCTCTAGACCTTGATGAATAGCCGCTAAGAGATTCGGAACATCTTCTAAAAAGGTTTCGGTGAGGAAGCCAATACATTCGTCGATTTCGTCCCCCAATGCGCCTAAATTCAGTTCAAGTACCGACCTGTCGATCGCCGGTTCAGGATTCGGTTCTAGGAGTTGGTCAAGTTGATCGCCGGAAGTGTTAACCATAATCCTCCTCTGGGGTTTCCGTCGGATGAAAGTAATCATAGATTTGTTTCGCCAGTTTTGCACCAATACCGGGGACTTCGGCCAGTTGCTTGGGGGTGGCCGCACGCACATAGTCGATCGATCGAAAATGGGCGAGGAGTTCTTTTTGGCGGTGCAATCCTAACCCGGTAATTTCGTCTAAACGGGAGCGGCGCAGACGATCGCTGCGACGTTGTCGATGAAAACTAACGGCAAACCGGTGGGCTTCATCCCGTACTCTGCGCAATAATTGTACACCGGGCTGATCTGGAGTGCTCACCAAGGGCTCGCGTTGTCCCGGCAAGAAAAGTTCCTCGCGTTTTTTGGCTAGGCTCACCAAGCGCAAATCTTCTAGCAGATTTAAGTCGCGTAGGGTCTCCACCACCGCCGACAATTGGCCTTTGCCGCCGTCAATGAGGACTAAGTCGGGCCATTCATCGACAGGGCTTCGGTTCAGCACACTACCCTGGCCACGCTGGGGCAAACTCTGACCCTGGGCTTTCTGTTCCGCTAAACGACGAAACCGGCGGCCAATCACCTCCGCCATACTGGCAAAGTCATCGGAATGCCCAATGGTCACCTCGGGATTTTTAATTTTGTAATGACGATAGTGCTGCTTGGCGGGCAACCCATCCACAAAAACCACTTGAGAGGCAACCGCATCGGAGCCTTGAATGTGGGAAATGTCATACCCTTCAATGCGGTGGGGTAATTCCGGCAAATCCAGGAGTTCCGCTAGATCCTGTAGCGATTGTTGACAGCGATCGGCGGCCCGTTGGGTGCGGGCTAATTCTAATTCTGCATTACGCTCCACCATGGCGATCAGTTCCGCCTTCAGTTGCCGTTGGGGGGTCAGAATTTCGACTTTGCGACCCCGCCGATCGCTGAGGAATTGTTCGAGAATTTCTTGTTCGGGCAAATCATGCTGCACCAGAATTTCCGAGGGAATTTCGACCCCATCCAATTGTTGATAATGTTCTTCTAAAACCCGCTGCAAAATATCACCGGGGGGAGCCGCCTGAGCATCGGCAAAAAAGCCTAACCGTCCCAGGAGTTTACCGGCACGAATTTGAAAAAGTTGAATACAGGCATGGTGCTCATCCGCCGCGAGAGCAATGGCATCTCGCGAGACGGTATCATCCGGCAAGGAAACCTTTTGATCGGCTCCTAAACTTTCTAAGCCTCGGATTTGATCCCGAACTTTAGCAGCCAGTTCAAAATTCAACTCCTCCGCTGCTTTTGCCATTTGTTGTTTCAGAATTTCTTCTAATTCCTGACTACGACCTTGAAAAATCATGGCAATTTTACGCAGGGTTTGCCGATAGGCTTCCGGCGAAATTAATCCTTGACAGACCCCCGGACAGCGCCCAATGTCGTAGTTTAAGCAGGGACGATCTTTGAAGAGGGGTTGGCGACGTTGCCGTAAGGGAAAAACCCGTTTGACTAAGTTCAAGGTATAGCGCAATAACCCCGTATCGACATAAGGCCCATAATAGCGATCGGCCTTGTGGGTAAGTAGACGTTTACGGGTAATAAAAATGCGGGGATAGTCTTCAGACCAGGTAATACAGAGGTAGGGATATTTTTTATCATCTTTGAGTAAGACATTAAAGTGAGGCTGATGTCGCTTAATGAGGCTATCTTCCAGTGCCAGTGCTTCTGATTCGGTATCGGTAACAATACATTCAATATCCACAACCTGCCGCGTCATCATTTCAATGCGAGGGGTGAGATGATGGCCTTGGCGAAAATAGGAACGAACCCGCGATCGTAATTTTTTAGATTTACCAATATAGAGAATAGTGTCTTCTGCATCTCGCATTAAGTACACCCCCGGCTCTAGGGGTAACTCCTTCAATCGCTGCTCCAAGCGATCGAGATCGGCACACAAGGGTTGTACGGACATAGGGCGCGTCATCTACTAAAGCCAAACCCCTCGCGATCTCAACGTTAGCCGTCCCCGTTTGATAACTCGGGCGGTCATCACTCCCGGATAACAACCCCGAGTTGAACTTCAACAAGGCCCGTGAGCCGACAGCACGTTGCATCGCCAAGGGTTAAGGCTTTTAGTGTAGCGTGTAAACGTGAGGAGACGATCGCTCTGGAGGCTAACGGAAGCCCTGCAACGGTTCCCTTCAAGAGGGATGGCAAAGACTAGCAAACGAGGAAGGTGACGATTGAGAACCGTTAGGGATCGGGGCAACTCAGCAGTTCCATATTTTCGACTGTACTGCTCAAGGCTTGCTCTCTCTCCAAGTCCTTACGGCCATAGGTTTTAAGCTGCTGAACCGCACTGGGGTCTAACGGCGTTTCTAAGGTCTCTTCCCCTAAGTCACTGAACAGGATTACCGCCTCGATCTGAAGTTGTTTCTTTTGATGTTGAGCATACAAAGCTTGGTAACGATCGACGACCCTTTGCCACTTTTGGGGCTCACAATAACTGCGATCGATCACCACCGTCACCCTCGGCATGGCGATCGCTTGGCGCAGGATAATACCCAAACCAGCAAAGGCAGCCCAACCCAACAAAACAGTCGTAATCAAGCGTCGATTCGGATCACGCATCATGAGTTCCTCCAGACTCTAGGGCACCTCTACTCATTATGAGGGGTGGATGCATCACCCGCTACAATCCCCATGGCTGAGGGGTTTTGCTTGCGCTCATACCGGATCAGCAATCCGGTGCCTACCAGTAGGGGCAAAAAGTAGTAAACCATCCGATACACCAACAGGGTCCCTAAGAGTTGATCTGAGGACAGGGGAGGGGAGAGTTGTAAAATCAAGACGGTTTCAAATACCCCCAAGCCTCCCGGTACTGTACTGATCAGCCCAGCAATTTGGGCCAGTAGGTAACTACCAAAAAAGATTAAGTAGTTCACCGTGGAACCCGCTGGCAGTAAGACATACAGTACCGCCGATGCCAGAGCCCAGTCGCAGGAGGTGACGGCAATCTGGGCGAGGGATAGGGGCAAGGGGATATGGGGAAGTACCCACCCTTTAATTTTCAGCGATCGCTGGCTCACACCACTAAGGATCAGGTACGCGGCAATGATGACCAAAAAGAGTATCCCTAGGGGATGTACCGTATCAAAGGGCAAAGGGAGGTTTCCCGGAACAGATAGGGGGTTCAGGGCAAAGACCAGCCCGCCCACCGCAAACAGACCAATCCAAAAGCTGAGATTACAGAAGGCGATAATCTGGGCAATTTTACCGGGGCTCAGTCCCCAGGCACTATAGAAGCGATAGCGAATGGCGCTGCCACTGAGGAGGGCAAAGCCCACACTGTTGCTGATGGCATAGCTGATCACGGCGACCAGTGCGGTTTGTCCATAGCTCAAAGGATGCCGCACAAACTTGACCGCTAGGGCATCGTAGCTGGTCAGAAAACCGTAGTTAATCACCACTAACAGAACGGAGAGCGCTAAAGTCCAGGAGGGAATGGCAGTAATGCTGTTGAGAAGAGCCTGGGGTGGGTATTGGCGCATTTCACTAGCGATCGCCCAGATCGACAGGGCAAATAGCCCCAGACTCAGCAGAATGGGCAGTACCTGAGACAAACGCTTCAAGAGGCGAGTCAATGCGGTGCTAAAGAACTGGGCTCCCAAATAATCTCGCAGACGATCGCCGGAATCTGCCCGGACTAGCGCCACTACGAGATCCGGTAGATCCACCAACCGAGAGTAGACAAAGTAGCGTGGCTCCCAGTGGGGATGAAACTTGTCCTTGTAAGCCCGTAAGCCCTGCACGTTGTAGAACTGATTGAGATGTTCATAGAGATAGTGAACCCCCTTCTCTAACCGGGGGGCTTCGCGGGTTTCACCAACCCCTGAGAAAATCACCAGACCCAGGTTGAAGCTCGGGTAATTCCGTTCTTTGCAATAGAGCAGCAACGAAGTAAAGAGAAAATCCATGGTTCCCCGCTCCACGTCGGATCGGTAACGCATCAGGTCAATGGTGGCTTCGTTGCGCTGGTATTCCGGCACCAGGTTGGCAAAGGCCTTGGGGATGCCGTGGGCATCCTCCACCACAGCAATCTCACAACCCCGCAAGTAGTCGTTATCAAACCAGCCCAGAGAAAATCGCTTTTCGGCTCCCTCCATTTGTGCCAGCCAGGCATCGCTAATCGCCCGCAACTCCGCCAAGAGGTCATCACTGATGGGGGGATGATAGTACTGGACGCGATAGCCTTGCTTGGTGAACTTGTTGATGCTGGTGCGGAGATGTTTGCCCGCTTTGCCGTCCAAGGTAAAGTGCTCTAGATCCACCGTGGCTTCTTCACCAATTTTGAGGGTGTGAAACCCCAGGGATTGGTAAGTCTCCAGATCCTGGGGGAGGGTTTGGTAAAAGGCCGGGTGCCAGTCATTACGATCGCAAAATTCCCGAAAGCCAAGAATCGTTTCTGCCCGATCGTGTTCTGGGCCAATGGGATCCCCGAGGGCTACGGCCCCCCGACCTTTGGGCACATAGGCAATCACCGATCGTCCCGATGGACTGAAATAGTAGGACTTGTCTTCGAGGAGGGCAAACCGTGCTAGGGACGAATGGCCATAGGCTTCGACAATCTCTTTGGCCCGCCGCCGCTCTGCCTCACTGGCGACTCCACGAAAAATCACGGGGCGAAACAACATCCAAGCCGCATAAAGCAGCGTGACCGTCCCGACGGTGTAAATTGAGTCCGCAAAGTAACGACCAAAGCGGGTTGTGGGTTGAAGTCCCCAGTTGTCAAAGGTGAATAACATCGCCAGGGTTTGGACGATCGCTTCCGGTAGGCTAAAGGGGGTGGGATAGTGGCGGTCTTGGAGCCAAAAGCCTAAAGTTCCGTAGGCCAGAATAAAGAGCACAGCCCCAAACAAAGCTCGTAAGCCGCGCAGGATGGAGGGACGATCGGACTGGGCGGTAAAGATGGGGCGCAATCCCAGCAGTTGAAGCAGCAGCCCTAAAGAGAGCAGCCCTTCCTCGTAGTCTAGGCCTTTTAGCAAATGGCTGAGAATGGAAATGACGAGTAGCCCCAGAGCCAACCACCAGGCCAACCGTTTGCGACGTAGCAGTTGAGTCGCCAGCATGAGCAGAAAAAAACCGCTCAGCGCAGCAAAGAGATGGGCTCCGGCCCTCACTTCAAAGGGCAAAAATTGACTAAGCCACTCTACCCGCTGCGATAGGCTGGGGGTCACCGCTGACCAGAGATTGACCAGTCCCACAAAAGCGGTCAGTACCACAGCTACCCATAGCCCCAACCGCGATCGCTGATTCAACACGCGATGATCCTCACTTGAGGGATGTTATCTGAACAGGAATGCCGTTAAGCTTAACCCAAAAACTTCGCAAGCTTACCGCCGATCCCTTTGGAACTGTTGAACTGTGCCAATCAGCTTTTGGGGGCACGACGCTTGGCTGGGAGCCAGAGGAAAACTCCCGTTGCCCCCAGTACCAGTAGCCCCAGAGCGTTGAGAAAGGGATAGATGCTCTCCAGATTGAGGATGCCAAAGTCGCCTTTATGCAACTCCAATAACCACTCAAACGTTTCTTCGTGTCCCGTCATCTCGGCAAACTGAAAAACCGAACCCGTCATGGCTGTCAATACAATCGGAAGCAGCATGATGGGCGCAATGAAGCGATGGATTTGGCGGAGTTTTTTTGAATTTGTTACAGAGACCATGGACGGAATTTGACGGAAGAACATCCCCACTGTGACAGACACCAATGACAAACCTGTGTCAAATCAATGTCAGAACGAATGCTTTAAAATCAGGCCACGGGAAGTCCTACATAAGGCGGAACCAGATCCCCTCAAGCGGCCAAGGATTCACGTTAGTGGATAAGACTTTGGAACTTAAAGCTGGTGACAAGACTCGAACTTGCGACCGGCTGATTACAAATCAGCTGCTCTACCAACTGAGCTACACCAGCGCCAAAACCTATCCTACCATAAACGGGGTCAGGAGAGCCATGGGTAAGGGAACTCAAGAACCCAGAACTGCCTAATCTATACCGATCGCCGATGGCTTAAGAACCAATTGACCGCAGTAGCTCGGCGGGTTTTGCGGGGGACCAGTTCATCAATGCTGTATCCCTTAAAGCCCAATTCTTCCTTGAGGAGTTGTTTATGTTCCCGGGGAATCGATCGTGTCAGTTTAACGATCGCGGGGCGGCTTTCAATAAAGTCCGGGGGTTCAGGATAGTCCGATCGCCAGTCCTCGGGGACTTGATCCGTTAACCATTGCTGTTGTTCAGCATCATAGCGATAGCCTAACCCTTGCCAAAGCAGAGCATTGACCGTTTCATCGGCGATCGTATCGTTGAGGATTGCCCAGAGGGTTTCATCCGTGAGGGGGGGCAGAGCGTCGTTGAGCATGAGAGACCTTAAGGGTTAACCGCATATTGTTTGAGATCCGCCAGGGAGGCATACTCCAGCGTTAAGGCATGGGTGGATTCGAGCACAACGCGGGGCGCAGCCCCTGCTTCTAAAGCTTCTTGCCAACGGGAGGCACAGAGACACCAGCGATCGCCGGGCTTGAGTCCGGGAAATTGATAGGCCGGAACGGGGGTGGAGAGGTCATTGCCTCTACTTTTACTGAATTCTAAAAAGGCGGCGGTCATTTCTGCGCAGACGAGATGTGCGCCATAATCTCCGGCTCCGGTATTGCAGCATCCATCTCGATAGAACCCTGTGAGAGGATTGGTGCTACAGGGTTGTAAGGGCTGACCTAATACGTTACTGGCGGAAGTCATAGGAATTAAGCGCGATCGGTTTTGGTGCTAGAGTGAACACTAGAATACCTTATTAACTCAGTTCTCAGGCGATCAACTTCAGGCGTAAGGGGGTGAGGCAACTGGCTGTTTCCTGATCTGAAGACTTTGCCTTTGCCGTTGAAAGCCAGTTCTCCAGGTCTGTACTGGATTAATGGGTGTGTGAATAATCAAGATTGAGTTGCAAGTTTTATGCGATTTCCCCTACGTAAAGATTCCCTCTTGCGGGTTTTCTCTGTCCTCTGTGCCAGTGGTTTAGCGATCGTGTTAAGTCTGGGACTGAGTAGCTGTGCGGCATCGGATGCCAATGTCTTAGTGGATTTAGTCAGTCTTGCCGGTCAAGAGCAACCGAAGGAACTGGTTCACCTGCAGGAAGTAGCCACCCCTTCCCTCATTCAGACCTTACATTCGGAACTCGATCGCTATCAGCCCCAGGTTAAGATTACGGCTCCTACAGCGGGGGAAGTGATCCAGCAAACGACCGTCAACGTCAACTTTGAGGTGGAGGATTATCCCCTCTTCAAAAATCCTGACTTTGGCATGGGACCTCACCTTCACGTTTTTCTGGATGATCAGCCTTATACCGCTGTCTATAGCACTAGCGAACCGTTAGTCTTAACAGATCTGTCCCCCGGCACCCATACCCTCAGAGCCTTTGCGTCTCGGCCGTGGCATGAAAGTTTTAAGAATGAAGGGGCCTATGCCCAGGTGACCTTTCATGTTTTGACGGAAACCGGCAGTAATGCGCCCGATCCGACACAACCGCTCTTGACCTATAGCCGTCCCCAGAGCAGTTATGGGGCGGAACCGATTATGTTGGACTTTTATTTGACCAATGCGCCTTTACATTTTCTGGCCAGTAGCGATCCAGAGGATGAAATTCCCGACTGGCGTATTCGGGCCACCATTAATGATGAAAGTTTCCTCATCGATCGCTGGGAACCTATTTACTTAACGGGATTTGCAGAAGGTGCAAACTGGGTCAAGCTGGAATTCTTAGGGTCAGAAGGGGAACCGATCCCTAACGTCTTTAATACCACAGCCCGATTAATTGACTATACCCCCAATGGCAATGATGGCTTAGCCCGGATTGTGCGGGGCGAAGTCTCTTTATCCGAAGCCTTAGCGATCGTTCAGTCCCCCTCGGCGGAGATTACTGAAGCGGCTGAATCCCCTGAAGAGCCTATGCCAGCAGAAGCGGCAGTGGAACCAGAAGCGCAACCCGTTGACACCCCTGAAGCACCCCCGATTTCGGATGCCAATCCGGATAGCACTGCAGAGAGTGGGGAACCCTCGGAAGCTGCGGCAGAAGGGGCAGCAGTCTTACCTGAGTCGGCGGAAGCGGGGGAATTCCAAGCCACTGAAACGGCTCCTGTTGAGGCGGCTCCAGTGGAACCGGAGGGAGAACCGATCGAACCAAGCGGGACAGAAGAATCCGTTTAGTCTGGCGACCAACTTAAGCTGGAAGAGTTGACGCAGAGCGTCGAATTCTTCTATTCAATCAGTGGAAAGCCGTTTGGCTAGTACGGGTAGGGATAAATCAGTCCCCCCGAAACTGCTTGCAGTCGGTCTACTGGCAATGTAGAAGCGAGAACCGTCAGTCGCCACAAAAAAGCTCCCCTACCAACTGGTAAAGGAGCTTTTTTGTGTTCTTAAACCGTCAACGTTAGAGACTCAGATAAACTCAAATCCAAATTGGATTAGAGGGCATTACCCCGAGGCAGAACTTCTTCAGGGAAGATAAAGTGCTCGTGGGGTTGATCCGCAGGAGCCATCCAAGCCCGGAGACCTTCGTTCAAAAGAATATTCTTGGTGTAGAAGGTTTCAAATTCAGGGTCTTCTGCAGCACGCAATTCCTGAGAAACGAAGTCGTAAG
>JBMTZC010000158.1:0-9793 GCA_049455215.1 Prochlorotrichaceae cyanobacterium | reverse complement strand
GGGGCTAGGGGGGATCCACTCAAGTTTTGCGAGTGCAACGAGACTTATGTGTACATCGTACCCGCCTGGGGGGATAGCTGCTTCTAGATGCTTCAACCTACCCTAGACGGCTAAAAAAAAGTTGTGTGGTGGACACCCAGAGGGCGAACACCACACAACTTAACTTAGGATTCTATCTATCTAACAGGAACTGAGGACTTTAAGCAGCTTACTTGCGGCGACGGACAGCAGCACCTACACCGAGAGCAACGGTACCCAGCAGACCCATGGGTTCAGGAACTTTGGAAGGAGGGGGAGTGTCAATTTCAACAGTATACAAGGAGAAATGAGAGAGACCAGGATCCTCATCTCCATTTCCTTTCAACAAATTGAGAGTGCTGAATGTACCGCTACTGGGTGCTGAAAAGTTCTCAAAGTAGTAGAGGTTAAAAGTGGGACCACCTTTCAATGCAATAACTGCTGGTCCACTGTAATCTAAAGAAAGACTCCATGTACCAGTAGTACTACCAGTAGTAGTGAAATCGGTGTCAGTGGCTTTAAGAGACCAAGACAAATCACCAAACAAATCGTCATTGTTAAGAAGATCTAAGCCTACTGTTTCTGATGATGTTGCTTGCTTATCATTGCCATAATAAACTCCCTCGCAAGCATCAGCATCGCTTCCACCAACAGTCACGTCAGATAAAGCACAAGTGGTATCGACAACCAGATCACCTGGCTCATACCCATCAAAAAAGCTTGCCGCATGAGCAGGTACGCTAGCGAGGGCAACTGTAGCGAGGGCAGCGGTTCCGGTGAGAAAGGCGGTAAATTTTTTCATGGCTTGGGGTACTCCTAAGTTCCTGTTTCAATATTTCTAAAGTTTTTGGTACCTGACCCTGACTTAGCTGCGCCCCTCGGTTCGGAGACTTAAGAGCTATTCAGTCGGTATACCTATCATGCACCCAAGAACTCAGTGGTGCAAGTCATAAGGGGCACCTTCATCGAATCTTTAAAAAACTCCCCGATCTTTCAAGATATTTAGCCCTTATTTTTAAGGTTTGATGAAGCACAGCACTTTTTCAGTGTGATTCAGGCTTCAGAAGGCAGTGGCTCACCAAAAACCATCCTCCCGAGGCGTTCCAGTATCCCCCGATTGTTGCAGCGGTTTCAGTAGAGAGGGTTTGCCAGATTTGCTGAATATGGGGATTGAGGGTCACGAGGGTAAAACGATCGGGCAAATTGACCGGCGGGGAGCATTGAAATTGATACTGCTCCTCGCCAAGGGGATAAAGATATCCCGTGAGGGTCTGCTCCTCGGCGGTGGCGAAGGCCGGGGAGCGTTCAAAGGGTTGGGTGCCTCGGTACCCACTGGAAGGATAGCGATCGGGATGCTCCAGAATGTCCTGTTGAACCTGACTCCACTGGGGATCCGTCGGCAGCAGATCAAAGAAGGGAACGATCGCTGCGGGGGCGAGGAGATCTTGAAGGAGCGCTAGCTGAAGCGATCGAACGGGTAAATCCCGAGGTTCGCATTTTTGTTCTAAACAGAGGGCGGCGGCCATGCCTGCGGCCTGGCCCAACGCCATCACGATCGGTTGTAATCGCGTTGCGCCATTGGCGATATGGGACACGGAAATATTTTTTTCACAGACTAAAAAACCGTCTACCGTTTCCGGCACTAAACAGCCGTAGGGCAAACTAAAGGGCGTACCGGTCCAGCGGCCGCCCCAGCGTAAGGCTTTTGGAGCGAGGGCAATCTCCCGCTGGGTATAGTGATGATCGTTAACGTAATTTCCCACAGCAATGGCGCTGACTTGTCCCTGCCCATCCCTAGGCAGCGGGGCCACCTGGCCAGCGGACAAGGGCAAAATATCTTGTTCCCGCACGGTAGCGCAGCCGATTAAGCGCCGACTTTCCCGATAGTAGGGGTGCAGAGCATAGGCATTTCCTCCCCCATCCCTGGGGGGAAAGCTCCCCGTGGCTAGACCATAACGATTGCCCAATTGTTGCTGAAGGTAGTGGGCAAAGGCTTGGCTGTGCCAGCGGGCTTCCTGACCAAACTGCTGCCGCTGGGCGGTGGTTCCCACGAGTCTTTGGCAATCGCGATCGTAATCGTTACCAAAAATCGGCCAGTTGAGCATAAACCGATTTCCCGGCAGGCGGCCATAGTTGAGAAATTGCTCCGGCCCGTAGTTTTGCCAAGCCTGTCTAAAGCGATCGTCGGGAACCCCGGTGGGGGGAGCAGGAATGGGGGGAGCGGATTCACCGGAACCAAAATCCTGTAAAAGGACAACCCAGGTGGGGGCTTGGACGGGATATTGGCAGTAAAAGGGATCCTGATCTAAGTCTTTCTGGGGGGGAGCGCTGGGCTCTTGCCACTGTTCCTGGGCTTCCCAACCCCAGCGATGGGGAACCTCCCCAAGGGCTAACACATCCCCGAGTTCAGTCCCATCCAGGGTAAGCTGCGCTCGCACTTCATAGGCTGCAAACTGCACCCCCAGAATCCGATCGCCTTCGCGCAGAACCCCTAGGGGCGCACCGCCGATGATCCAGGTCAAATGGGGTAAGGCGGCGGCCCACTGGGCAAAAATTGCCGCCCCGATCGCAGGGTGATAACTGAAAAAACTAACCCAACTATGGTGTAGTCCTCCCGGTTGCTGCTGGCAAAGCGATCGTAGAAATGCGCCCCAGAGCCCCGTTTGCCACGCTTCTAATTCATTGCCATCGGGTACCGATACGCCCGCACTGGTCAACATTCCCCCCAGCCAAGGATACTCAGTCACTAACACCACCTGGGCACCGCGCCGCGCCGCTTGAAGGGCAGCACAGGTTCCCCCCACGCCACCCCCGACAACTAAAATTTCTGTAGCGATCGTTTCCATGGATCCCCTTCAGTTCAAATGATGACAGGTTCTAATGCCCGAGCAAGCATAGAAACGGTACACAATTTTGATGCTCCGGTGCGAGGCTCAGGAAAAATCCTAGCGTGACATGGCGTTAGAAACCGGTGACTCCAGCTTGCAGGGCAAGGCCTGGGCACTGACCTGAGCTTTGCGAAGACGGCGAACTAACCTGAAGGCTTGGTGACGATAGAGGGGGGTTGGCAAGAGTTGGGGCAGGGTGGCCATCAAGTTGCGGGCCGCTGCGATGGAGCAGCCGGTAATGCAGGCGATTTCGTTGGCCCCTTGAAAACTGGCATCGGAATGGCGAGCTTCGGCCACCAAGACTTTCCAACAGGGGGGAAGCAGTTGGCCTTTTTCAATAAATTTGAGCCCTTCGATCGTGGCGAGAACCACCATACGATCGCCTTCCTGAAGCCGGAGATCATCGGAGGGCATGGGCTGGGCGGATTGATATGCGTCACGGGCATGAAAAATAGGCACCACCCCATAACCATAGGCCACTTCACTCAGTAATAAGCCATTCAGGGTATCCCCCATCTCGATCGTATAATCCGTGACCAGGATGGTTTGGTGCTCTAAGCGGAAAAGGCTGAGGACATTCTCACCAAAGGCTGCCGCGGCAAAGGCTTCTGCTGCCAGTTCTGAGGCACATAAGACCTGGGTATCGGCAAACAGGGTGGCCACCGTATCGCGGAAGCGACGATGATACGTCCGAATGACTAGCCCCGTTTTCGGGTTGGTGGCATTGGCCATGAGGGCAACTTCTAGGTTGTCCATTTCCGATTCGGTCATGGCGAGAACACTGCGGGCCTGCTCTAGGTAGACTTTGCTCAGCCCCGCATTGATACTACTGACCACCATCGGCATTTGGCTCCACAGCTTGGCTTCCGGTTCCGTTGCCACGATCGCCACGAAGGGCTGATGAAAGGTCTGGAGTAATTCCGCCACCCGCTGACCCACTCGTCCCAACCCCACAATCACAACGTGATCTTGCTTGGGAATGGGTAAGCGGCGCTGGAAAAATTGGAACCGTAGGGTGAGGAGTCGTTCCGTTAAGAGGGCGTAGAGCACCCCCACAAAGGCCGTCCCCGCAAGGGTTAAGCTGAGGCTAAAGGCCTGCATGGGCCAGGGGAGAGGCGATCGTAAGGTAATTTCTCCAAAGACATCACCGTAGCCCCCCAAAAGCAGGACGATCGTCGTTAAAAAGGCTTTACCCAGGCTGATGTCCGGGTAATGTCGCCACATTAAGACTGTCCCCCCCAGGAGGAGGCTCAAGATGGTAATGCCACAGAGAATCAAGACTCGCCAAATCTGTTGCCCATAGCGATCGCGCCACAGGGCTTTCCAAGACTCGAACTGATGCCGCCAGTGACTCCGACGAAACCAGGGTAAAATCCAGCGCTCCGGCCAAGCCTGCTCTCCGTCCCGAAGAACGGGGGGTTCATCCGCCGTAAAACTACGTTCTGTCGCTTCAATGGTAATAATGTGATCCCCCACTTGAATGGGGGTATCGGGATCCCAACCATGAAACTGATCCGAATGGTCACCGTCTAGAACGGCTTCGGTATTGTGGGGGCGGTAGTGGCGGAGAATCCGACAGTGGCGTTTTTGCAGGTTCTGGAGGCTGTTGTGATTAAGCCAAGGATGATGACGATCGATAACGTGTTGCACCACTTCAAAGAGGGCATCGTTGAGGCGAAAAAAGCCGAGGGTTTGGCTATTGAGGGCGGCAAAGGCAAAGGCTGGCGCGGACAATTCCGTGGGTTCAAAGGAGACATAATTTCCCAACTGTTGCTCGAGGAGGGCGTTTAAATTGGCCTTTGCCGACCGGACGACCAGACGAATATTAGGGTTGAGGGAACGAGCCGCTAACCCCGCTTCAATGTTAATGCGATCGTCTGCGGTCACTAATAAGGCAGCTCTACAGTAACGAATCTGAGCCGCTTCTAGGATTTCCGTATGGCGACAATCCCCTAAATAAAAGCCATCTAAATGTCCCAAAAGATTCGGGATTTCCCACTCCGTTGGCTCCACTCGCTCAATAACATGAACCACCACCCCAAAGTCTTTGAGAATGGCTGCACAATGTTGCCCTACACTCCCCAAACCACAGACCAGAAATTGATCCGTAGCTTGATCCATGACTTCGGCAGGGAAAAAGAAGCGATCGTCTAGGAAACTAAAGGAAAATCCCATGAGGATATTGCGATGATCGCAGGATGGAAATCAATATAGGCAATCCTAAAATGAGATCGGGACAAATAACCCAGAGAAAAGCGATCGAACAGGATTGCTGTAAGAATTATAGTTGAGTTCTTGAAAATCTCAATCAAAATCATAGTTGACTCGAAAATGTAACCCTTGGCTTTGTAAAGCATCCTGACCCCGATCGTCCTGAGAAGGTTGGGTTAAGGGATAGCCATAGTCCATACGGAAGTTAAGATTGCTCAACGGATCCCACTGCAAACCCACGCCTAAACTGGCGAGAAAGTTATTCTGAGAAGGCTCATTGGTATTCTTAGCCTGATCCCACACATAACCGAGATCGACAAAGGGCGAAATTTGAATAAGCGATCGCCCTGTAATGGAGCGATAGGCTTGAATACGATTTTCGGTGGAAAAATAGAGGCCATTATCTCCCGATCGGAGATTTTGACGATAGCCTCTCACGGAGTTTGCCCCACCTATTACAAATTGTTCCGCATTTAATAAGCCATCATTTGCCAATTGCAGATCGAGGCGACTAATAAAGATATTGAGGGGGTTGATTTGCTGAATATTTTGAGCTTGAAAAAACCAACTCAGAAATTGACTGTCTGGGTCGCTACTGTTCACCGTTGCATCCATCAAACCGGTGCCCCAGTTCAATTGAGATTGGAGAGCCCAAATACTCTGGGCACCTCGATAGAGATAATCTTGACCAAAGTGAACAATGCTCATGCGACTGGAGCCATCTTCTTCAGGACCCCGATTGAAGGCAATTCCTTGATCTTGGATAAAGGTTTGATTGCGCTGGAAACTATAGCCGAGGGATAAGGCAAATTCCTGATTGGGCTTAAACAGTAAGGGTTGACGAAGACTCACTAAGTAGTTTTCGCTCCGCCCGGTAATGTCAAAGGCATCAAAGGGGGGTTGAACAATTTCAGTCCGATTGAGTTCGCTTTGCAGGCGTAGGGTGCCGCCATGGACATTGAGGGGAGCGCGATAGCTGAGGCGATAAAACTGCGATCCCCCCTCGATCGCGGGAGTCCAGTTGACACTAAAAATATCACCAATACCGGAGGGATTGCGAAAGGTTAACCCCGCAGTCATGCGCTCCGTACCAATGCTTTCTGAGCCATAGTTATCGATGCTCAGTTGACCAGACACCCGTCTTTTTTCGGTCACATCAACATTGAGGCGGGTCTGGGCTGGACGGGGCTTGAGGCTATCGTCATAGCCAATGGCAGCGGTAATTTCTTCAATCAACGGATTCGCCTGCAGTAAGCGTAAGCGATCGTCAATATCCTGATAGCGAAAAATAGAATTCGGCCCAATGCCTAAGGCAATCCGATCGCGGATATACTCCGGATCTAAATGTTTTAAGCCGGTGATTTGAATGTCTTGGGGCGTAATTTTGCCCTCCACCACCCGAATGGTCAAGGTACCCTCGGGGCGCAGTTCCTGTTCGGGAACAAAGGCCCGAGAGGTATAATAGCCATCCTCCACATACTTGCGGGTCACCCTGTCGGCAAAATCACAGAGATCGGCAACGGTTAAGCCCTCCGGCCCAGTCTGTTTTTCAATTAAAGGCGCTGCCAACCCCAGCAATTCCGCATCACTGTAAATACCGTTAGTGCCATCGGCGTATTCAAAGCGTAGCCGCTCAATAGGAATGGGAATAACTTCTTCCACACAGGCCCGGCGCGATCGTTCACTATCAAAAATATCAAAGCCCTCTTCCGCCGGACTTAACACTTCCGGATCACTTGACGCAGGAGCTTGTGGAGGCTTGAGGGGTTCCACAAACCGATCGTCATTGGGCAACAGCGTCGGGGGAATAGTGCCGGGAAGAGAGAAGGGATCAGTCCCCGCCCCTTGAGGCGTTCCCTCCTGAGCCAAGGTCACCGAGGGAACGATCGCCATCAAGAGCAGGAATGTCGATAGGTAGTCAAGACGTAGCATGGGGAGGGGGGGCAGAAATCGCAGAAGTTGCCCGCACTGTATCGGATGTTGAGAGATCTGAAAAGAGGTTGAGCAATTCTCGTTCAAAAGCGACCTGAGCGCGATTGGTGCGTCCCCCAATGTATAAGCGATCGGTGGTCTGGAGCATCCAAATTTGGGAATGGGACGCATAACTCATCAGCACACTGATCATCAGCAAACCAAACCCTAAGTAGACAATGGGAATGCCTGGATCGGCTTTAATTTGTAAGCCCGTTCCCCCCACTAAATCCTGCAGGGTTAAGGTCACCCCGTTCACCGCTTGGCTCATACCCACCCGCAAGGTGCCAATGGGGTTACCATCATTACCATAGAGCATGACCGCCCCCTGCAAGTCCTTGGCAACCAGGGAGACCCCATCACTTAAATCCGGAGCAGTGGGAATCCAGGTGCCCCAAATACGTCCTCCCTCCGGTAACTCAATTTGAGCCATGGGCAATTGCAACACCGGGCTATTGTTTAAGGTGATTCTGACCGCAGCGATCGACCAATCGGCTTGATAAAAGGTCACCCCTTGGTACCGCAGGGGCTCATTAACGTGAATGATTTTTTGCTTGAGTTCTTCCCCCTGTTCATCGACCACCGATAAATCGGAATAAAACTGATCCACATGGCCATCGGGGGTATAGTCAATCCAAAAGCGATTGACCCGTACTGCCCAATCTTGAGGGATCTGAGCGGCAGACCAGGGGCCAGCATCAAAAATATTTTTGACTTGAAAGATTTCGCCACTGGGAATCATTTCCTGGGCAAAAAAGCCCGTCGCAGCGCCTACCATTGTCCCGGCAATGAGGATTAACAAACTAACGTGAACCACGATGGGGCCAATGCGGCCAATTAACCCTTTACGGGCGTAGAGGGCTTGGGGCTCGGTCGTCTCAGTTTGTCCCTCTTCTGAGAAACAACGATACCCCCGTTGTTGTAAATAGGTCGGTAAAGCCTGCCATTGCTCTGGGGATAGGGGGGGAATAGAGGTACTGAGGGCCAGTTTTTCAAATTGGCGCGGCTGGCGGTAAAAGCTCCAGGACTGTGCCGCTTTAAGGCTAGGAATTTGACGTTGAAAGGTACAGGCCGTAAGGCTACTGCCAAATAAAATTAAAAGGCTAAAAAACCACCAAGTTCGATAGACATGATCTAAACCGATCGTTAATAAGACTTTCCAGGTTAAAAAGCCAAACAACGCGGGAGACTCTGGATAATTTTCCTGATAAAAGCTCAGTCCTTGCCCCTGTTCAATCACAGTTCCGAGGGTACTAAAAAGGGCAATTAACAAAAATAAAACGATCGCTAATTTTAAGTCTGCGAGGAGTGGTAACAGGTCTTTTTGCCAATAGTTTTTGAGGGGTTTGAGGGAGTCCTTCAGAGATACCATTCCGTTCATAAACTTTTAATTAATGAGATCCAAGGTAAATATCGCTCAATTTTATCATAGCCTGCCCTCAGACTGTGAGTCCTCAGGGCTTCCGGTCTTAAACCGTCAAAATCGCCAGTCCCCCGAAACTCCCTAAGCTAATTGGGCTTGCCACTGAAAGCGAACAAATTTAATGGAAGAGTGCGGCGCGAAGAGCCGCACTCTTCCGCCTTAAGTTGGTAGCCCAAATTGATGATGTTTGCGGTGAGCATACTCAAAAAATGTTTCGATCGCTTCAACACAGTCCAGATCATTATAAAGACGATGATTTCGGGATTTTATTTTCTCGACCAGAGACGATCGCCATTGAGGATTACGTCCTAATTCACTCGCAATTTCAATATACTCTGCTTCACTATGGGCGATCGTTTCCGTAATACCCAGGGTTTGTAAGATCCCGTAAGAATGACGACCTCGCATAAATTTGTTGGGACAAGTGACCACAGGAATTGGCCAAGCTAAAGCCTGTAGCGTTGTATTGCCACCCGACCAACTTAACGTGTCTAAATAAATATCCGAAAGCCCCTGCAACGCTAAAAAGTTAGGGTGAGACTGTCGAGGCAAAATCTGACAGTAGTCTTCCGCCGCTACCCCAACGGCCGCAAAAGCCTTTTGCAAACGAGACCAAAAGATCGGGGCAACCTCCAGGATACTGAGAAAGAGGAAATACGCCTGGGGAACCCGCTGGGCGATCGCGGGGTAGATATAGTCATGTTGGGGCAAATACTTGAAGAGAGATTGGCAGGAAAAATATAAAATACGAGTTTCGGGTAACTGAAAATCCGATCGTTTTGTCTGCTGTTCTGGTAATCCCACTTGGGGATAACTCCAGCTAATATTAGGGAGATGAACTAACTGTTCTGAATAATGATCAGGAGCATCATCGGGCTCCATCAAGTCAGCGGTGAGAAAATAATCAATCACCTCAGAGCCGGTCGTGACGGGATGTCCCCATAACACACATTGAACCGGGGCCAGCCGTAATCTAGCCAGCAATGTAGATTTAATGTCCATGCCCACATCGGTGAAGACAATAATATCTAAAGGATTATCCTGAACCGTCTGGATTACCCGATCGAGCCATTGCGCTACGTCTGAAAAATCCTGTAAACAAATATGATAAAAATGCTCGGAAGCGCTGACAAATTTTGCTGTATTCGCATCTAAGACTTCACCAAAATGATAAATCGAATATTCAAATTCCTCAGTATTATGATAACTAAGCCAACCTAGAACTCCACCCGAAGCACTGTGCATCTGAAAATAACTAGAGAAAAATCCAACTTTTATCTTA
>JBMTZC010000157.1:0-9862 GCA_049455215.1 Prochlorotrichaceae cyanobacterium | reverse complement strand
CGGTAACCTTTATACCGCAAGGCTTCTAGAATTAATTGATGACGCGCCCTAGGGTGCTTGATCAACTCAGTCCAAACCCCTTACGGTAAGGTCTTGAGTCCTTTTAAGCCGATCGCTCTGCACTCGTCTGAACGCCGTCGGTCTTGAGACTATTGACACTGAGCAGACTAGGAATAGGATTCAGCTGAGAACGATCGCTATAGGACTCTTGCAGGAATTGGGCTAGCCAAGTTTTCAGTTGATAGGTGGCTCGGCAATCATCTTCGTTGTAGATCAAGATCTGATCCAAGAAGGTGCGATCGCCGGTCTGGATCCATTGATTATACCAGCAGATAGCCTGGGCTCCATTGACCTCATCCTGTCGCCACTGAAAGCCGAGCCAGCGGGCAATGGATTTAAGGGCATAACTTTCTACGGGCAAGGTTACCGTCTGAGTGACCCAAGCATGGAGATCGACACAACGACGCACTAAGCGATCGATCGTGCTGTGGGGAGTATGAAACTGTTTGCCCAAGCGGCGAATACACTCCACTTCGTAGGGACAAAAATGATAGATCAGGGCTTGGGGGTAGGCCATCACAAACTCCAGGAACGCCGTCCATGCCTGTTGTTCTGCCTCTGGAGACTCCGCTAAAAAGGGATAAAACTGTTCCTGGTCCCCTTGCACCATCAACACCCCGTGCAGATAAATGAGGTTGAGATCGGGCTGGGATTCGATGTCAAAATAAAACTCCACCGGATCCATGAGGGGCAGTAGATAATCCGGTGGAGTATGAAGGAGGGGGGTCTGGTGCAGGGTCGATTGGGCTTGTTGCAGCAGTTCTCGGGTCACAATGGGGCCAAACCCGGTGAGGGGTTCCAATGTTTGGGGGGGCGTGTTGACTAAGGTCTCTAAGGTTTGGATGCCGAGCTTCTTCAGGACTTCGTAACGTTTGGGGGTAACCCCCGGCAGGAGAGATAAATGCTGACTGGCCTGGGCAACCGCACTGCAATGATTCAGCCAAAGACAGAGACTACAACGGTTCCGGGCAATAAAAACTTCGGGTTCTAAACGATCGAGTAAAATGCGTTGAAAGGCTTGGAGAGAGTCTTGAAAACTGGGTAACCGCTCGCGGAAGGACACCCAGTAGGGTTGTTGTTGGGGAGAATGCTTGGGGGATTCCCGTAAAATCAAACCCGTCTGAGGGGGCCATAGGGATTGAAAATCGGCAAGGACAAAGGCATGAAAGAGGGCGAGGAGTTGATAGTCTAACTTGATGCGTCGTCCCAATTTAATGGTGACCGGTATGTAACACCAATCGCCGAAGCGGGATAAACCTGGACATTTTAAGAGGAGATCGGGAGAACTGAGGTAAGTTAAGCCGGATGGATCCCTGCGGGTGAGGTAACCATGGGCGATCGCTTCTACCCCTTTTTGCATCAATGCTTCTGTTGCCTGAACGATCGCAACCTGTCGTGAATATTCATCTGCTTCGCCTACCAGATCAGGGAGCGGTCGGATTGCGTTGTAGCGTCGGAGGACTTGTTTGCGATAACTGCCACTATCTTGAATGATTTTGCTGAGGTAATCGCTTTCCCCTTGTTTTTGCTGCTGATCCCCATACACCTCCAGGAACGCTCTTCGCTGACAGCGTTGACCATGCATAAATAAGTTATCGGTTAGCAACATGATTGCTCCCACGGTTCAGCGTTGAATCACTTCCTTATCCTAATATTGTATGTTCGCACATAAAATCCAAAACGGTGTCTCTCCCTACCCAGATCCACCCGTGTGCCCCGCCCCTACCGTGAAGCCGCTAGGGTGTGGCGAAGGGGTGATGAGTTGAGGCGCATCCCCGAACAAAGGGGGAAACTTTGGTCAGCAATTCTCATTTTGAGTAGGGCGTGTCATCAGTTTTCAAGAGTTGGCTGCTGATGCTGATAATGAGTATCACAGGATAGAGAGCACGATCGTGCGGGTGCATCAGCATAGTGCAGGGGCAAAAAAATGCCTCAGAGGATTGGATTACCGAAAGATAGATCTGAAGCAAAAAAAGGGGAGTGGGAATCGATGTATTCGATTCCCACTCCCCTCTATCAAGCTAACGGAATAGTTGGCAATCTATTTCGTTTCGGTGTAGTCCGCATCAATGACATCATCGTCAGCACCAGCGGAGCCACTGGGTTCGTCCCCTGCGCCCGGAGCCGCTTCAGCCCCTTCCTGTTGATAAATGGCGCTACCCACACTATATAGGGCTTGTTGCAACTCACTAATTAAACCCTTGATACGATCGTAGTCTTCCTTGTCCTTCGCCTCTTTGAGTTCGCTGACAAAGTTATCCACTTGCGCTTTGGTATCGGCAGGGACTTTATCGCCCAAGTCAGCAACTTGCTTCTCCGCCTGATAGATCAGGGTTTCAGCTTGGTTCTTGAGTTCGACTTGTTCCCGCCGTTCTTTGTCTGCAGAAGCATTGCTTTCCGCATCCTTAACCATGCGATCGACCTCATCATTGGACAGGGTGGAAGCACCGGTAATGCTGATGGACTGCTCTTTACCCGTGCCCTTGTCTTTAGCAGTTACATTGAGAATACCATTGGCATCAATGTCAAAAATCACTTCAATCTGAGGCACGCCACGGGGGGCTGGGGGAATACCATCTAAGCGGAAAGTACCCAGACTCTTGTTATCTTTGGCAAATTCCCGCTCCCCTTGGAGCACATGGATTTCCACGTTGGTTTGTCCATCCGCTGCGGTGGAGAAGACCTCAGATTTCTTGGTGGGAATGGTGGTGTTCCGGGGAATGAGTTTGGTCATCACGCCGCCCAGGGTTTCAACCCCCAAGGAGAGGGGAGTGACATCCAAAAGCAGAATATCCTTAACTTCTCCGGCCAAAACCCCAGCTTGAATGGCGGCACCCACGGCGACCACTTCATCGGGGTTAACACTTTGGTTGGGGTCTTTACCCAGGACTTTTTTCACCACTTCCTGCACAGCGGGAATACGGGTAGATCCCCCCACCAGCACCACTTCATCAATATCTTTGGGACTTAACTTGGCATCCTTCAGGGACTGCTCGACCGGAATCCGACAGCGATCGATTAAGGAGGCACAGAGTTCCTCAAATTTCGCCCGGGTCAATACCATATCTAAATGCTTTGGCCCGTCTTGGGTGGCGGTAATAAAGGGCAGGTTAATCTCTGCTTGGGTTACGCTAGACAGTTCAATTTTGGCCTTTTCAGCAGCTTCTGTCAGACGTTGCAGTGCTTGACGATCCTTGCGGAGGTCAATACCTTCATTGCGTTGGAAATCTTCAGCGAGGAAATCAACAATGCGCTTATCAAAGTCATCCCCACCCAGGTGAGTATCTCCAGAGGTGGACAACACTTCAAACACCCCTTCACCCACTTCCAGGACGGAAACGTCGAAGGTCCCCCCCCCTAAGTCAAAGACTAAAATCGTTTCATTACTTTTCTTATCTAACCCATAGGCCAGAGATGCGGCGGTGGGCTCGTTGATAATCCGGAGAACTTCCAAACCCGCAATGCGTCCAGCATCCTTCGTGGCTTGACGCTGGGAATCGTTAAAGTAGGCAGGAACCGTAATTACCGCCTGAGTGACTGTTTCACCAATGTACTTAGAGGCATCTTCCACCAACTTGCGCAGTACTTGGGCCGAAATTTCTTCAGGCGCAAACTTTTTACCTTCCGCCGTACAGTCTAAACGGACGTTATTGCCATCATTGAGAACGGTGTAGGAGACCTCGGTTTTTTCGTTCGTCACTTCCTCAAAACGCCGACCAATGAAGCGCTTCACCGAGTAAAAAGTATTTTCGGGGTTCATGACGGCTTGCCGCTTGGCAATTTGCCCCACCCGACGCTCTTTGGTTTTGGGGTCAAAAGCGACCACAGAGGGAGTCGTGCGAAATCCTTCTGCGTTGGCAATTACCGTGGGTTTGCCCCCTTCCATCACCGCAACACAAGAGTTCGTCGTTCCTAAATCAATCCCAACAACTTTTCCCATGACAGCTCAAACTCCTATCGATCTGATTTAATGCTTATCATCTAAAGCTCTGAGCAGATCTCCAAGGAGTATTTACCGAACCGGAGAGGGGGGGATGGCAATGGTTATGGTCACCGCATTGTCCTGGCTAGCGGGCTTTCTGCTGTATTTAGCCCAGGATTGGATTGTGAATTGGGATTCTAAACGCTATCAGGATGTGGAGGGAGATCCGTTCCCCGACCCTCTGCGGCTGAAAGAATACTCCTGGTATGGCTGGACCCTGAGCGGGTGCATCGGAGGGCCGATCGTTTTCTGGGCAATCTGGGCCATTCTCCGATCGCTGTTCAAACTTTAGCCTAGCCAGCGAGTCGCCCCAGGAATAAAGGGCAGTGGGGACGATGAGTTCTCCAGAAAAAAATTATAGGGTTTTACCCCATGAAAACAATTCTGGTATAGACTAGAATCTATCGAAAAATCTAGATGGGGAAAGGGATCATGTTGAAGCCTATCACGCTGCACCAGCTCAAAGTCTTTGAAGCAGCGGCTCGGCATGGTAGTTTTACACGGGCAGCAGAGGAGCTATACCTCACTCAGCCGACGGTTTCAATTCAAGTCAAACAATTGACCAAAGCGATCGGTTTACCCCTCTTTGAACAGGTGGGTAAGCGCTTATTTTTAACGGATGCGGGCAAAGAACTTTACAACACATCCCAGGAAATTTTCGATCGCTTAACGCAGATGGAAATGGCCATGGCGGATCTGCAGGGTATGAAGCAGGGACACTTGAAACTTGCGGTGATTACCACTGCAAAATATTTTATTCCCCGCCTATTGGGGCCATTTTGCCAGCGCTATCCCGGGGTGAATGTGTCGCTACAGGTTACCAATCACGAAGGTTTGTTAGAGCGCATGGCGGAAAATCAGGACGATTTATACATCATGAGTCGGCCACCGGAGGGTGAGGAAATTGAAGTGAAACCGTTTTTAGACAATCCCCTCGTCGTGATTGCCCCCACCAAGCATGTCTTGGCCAAGCAGAAAAGGATCCCCATCAAAGCCTTAGAGGCATATCCCTTTATCCTGCGGGAACGGGGTTCGGGAACACGGGAAGCCGCCCAAAAACTCTTCAAAGAACATGGGGTGGAGGTGGAAGTCAAACTCGATTTAGGCAGCAATGAGGCAATTAAACAAGCCATTTTAGGGGGATTAGGTTTATCGGTGCTCTCCTATCACACCCTCACCTCAGTGGGCGCAACCTCCGATTTAGCGGTGTTAGATGTAGAGGAATTTCCCATCTATCGCCAGTGGCATGTGGTCTATCTCAAAGGGAAACAACTCTCGATTATTGCCACGACGTTCCTGAATTATTTGTTGCAAGAAAGTACAGGACTCGCCTTAGAGATGAAGCTCCCTATGCTCAAGAATAGCGAAGCGATCGTTGCCTAAAAGATGATGGCTCCAGTACAAATTTCTGAAAAACGTGCTGAGGTGCGATCAGTAAAAACGCACATTCAAAGATAAATAATGCGGATGGCGAGACTTGAACTCGCATAGCGTAAGCCACACGCCCCTCAAACGTGCGTGTCTACCAATTCCACCACATCCGCAGAAATCGGAAGAATGAACCCCATAAAACTTCTTGAGAAGAGACTGGTTCAAGATGAGCTAGCTCAAGGTTGCCAAGATGAGATCCAAAATTGAGGGTTTCTTTTCTGGTCTTAGCGAGTCTGCTCTAGCCTTTCTTCTCTTGACCTGTTCTTGTCCCAACCTTCTTCGAGTAAAATAAGGAGCTTAGGGAATTCAATTCAGCGCTAGAACATTATAGCGAAGTTTTTAAGGTTTGGGGAACTTAATCAAAAAAAATGACTTTTTCTAAAATTCTGATTGCCAACCGTGGGGAAATTGCGCTACGCATTCTACGAACCTGTGAAGAGCTGGGCATTGGGACGATCGCTGTCCATTCCACTGTCGATCGCCATGCTCTCCATGTGCAATTGGCGGATGAGGCGGTGTGTATTGGTGATCCCCCCAGTAATAAAAGTTACCTGAATGTTCCCAATATCATTGCGGCGGCGCTCACCCGTAACGCGAGTGCCATTCATCCGGGCTATGGTTTTCTGGCGGAAAATGCCCGCTTTGCAGAAATCTGTGCGGATCATGGTCTAGCCTTTATTGGCCCCTCACCCGAGTCGATTTTGCGTATGGGAGACAAATCCACCGCTAAGTCTACAGTGCAAAGTGTGGGGGTGCCGACGGTTCCCGGTAGTGATGGTCTGGTGGAAAGTGAAGCGGAAGCCCTGATCTTGGCGAGACAGATTGGCTATCCCCTGATGATTAAGGCGACGGCCGGGGGCGGCGGTCGGGGGATGCGTTTGGTGAAGCAGGAAGAAGATTTAGTGAAGCTGTTTTTAGCGGCCCAGGGGGAAGCGGAAGCGGCTTTTGGCAATCCGGGCTTATATATGGAGCGGTTTATTGAACGGCCCCGACACATTGAGTTTCAGCTCTTGGCGGATCAACAGGGTAATGTGGTGCATTTGGGTGAGCGAGACTGCTCCATTCAGCGCCGTCACCAAAAATTACTAGAAGAGTCCCCCAGCCCAGCCCTAGATGCAGATTTACGGCAACGGATGGGGGAAGCAGCGGTGAAGGTGGCTCAGGCGATCAATTATGTTGGCGTGGGTACGGTGGAATTTTTGCTGGATCATTCTGGCGAATTTTATTTCATGGAAATGAATACCCGGATTCAGGTGGAGCATCCGGTGACGGAAATGGTCACGGGTTTGGATTTAGTGGCGGAACAAATTCGCATTGCCCAGGGAGAGCCACTGCCCTTTAGTCAAGGCGATATTCAGTTAAAGGGCCATGCCATTGAGTGCCGCATTAATGCGGAGGATCCGGAGCATAATTTCCGTCCTCATCCGGGACGGATTACGGGATATTTGCCCCCGGGTGGGCCAGGGGTGCGCATTGATTCCCATGTCTATACCGATTATGATATTCCGCCATACTATGATTCCCTGATTGGCAAGCTCATTGTCTGGAGTAGCGATCGAGACACTAGCATTCAGCGGATGCGCCGAGCTTTACGGGAGTTTGCCGTTACCGGAGTGCCCACGACGATCGGGTTTCATCAGAAAATTTTGGAAACCCCTGAATTTCAAAGGGGGGATGTGTACACCAACTTTGTTGCCCAGATGATGGAGCAGTCCAAATGACCTCGCCCCTGCTTGATCTTCGTCAGTTGTCCATTGCTTACCCCCATCGGGGAAATGCAACTCCAACCTCAGAGTTGCCTTGGGCGGTACGAGAGGTTTCCTTGAGCCTGAACCCTGGCGATCGGATGGGGTTGGTGGGGGAGTCTGGATCGGGGAAGTCCACCCTGGGCCGCGGCATTTTACAACTGTTGCCCCAGGGGAGTCATATTGAGGGGGAGATCTTATTTGAAAGTCAGTCTCTGCTAAACCTATCTACGCCCCAACTGCGGAAATTTCGGGGGGAGGCGGTGGGGTTGGTGTTTCAGGATCCCATGACTCGCCTCAACCCCCTCATGACGATCGGAGATCATTGCTTAGAGACCCTGCGGGCCCACGTTCCTAATCTCAGCCGCAATCAAGCCCGTCAACGGGTATTAGAAACCCTAGAAGCGGTGCGCATTCCCCCGAATCGCTGGCAACAGTATCCCCACGAATTTAGTGGTGGGATGCGGCAACGGGTAGCGATCGCTCTGGCCCTCCTCCTCAATCCCCGTTTGATTATTGCGGATGAACCCACAACAAGTTTGGATGTGACGGTAGCGGCGGAAATTTTGCAGGAGTTAGTGCGCCTGTGTGAAGCCCAGGGGATGGCGTTGCTCTTGATTTCCCATGACTTGGCCCTCGTGAGCGAGTACTGCGATCGTTTAGCGGTGATGTATGACGGTCAAGTAGTGGAAAGCGGTGATACGCAAACCATTTTACGATCGCCCCAGGATGACTATACCCAAGCCCTGCTCCGCTCCGCGTTGCTGTTGCACCAGTCCCCCACTACAGTGGAGGCCAACCCGGGAGAGCAGAACGGTCAGCACAATCTTCAGGGCAATCTTCAGGGCAATCTACAGAATAATGGTCATCCCGATCCTCAGGCTGACCGCCCTAGCGATCCCTCCTCCAGTAAGGTCTTACTCCGCCTCAATCAAGTGCAACAGTATTTTGCCTTAGAGCAAAACTGGATCGCGCAGATTTTTCGCCAAATAACTTCAGCCCCCCAAAGCGATCGTTGGATTAAGGCGGTAGACAATATTAGCCTAGATCTCTATGAAGGGGAGACCCTGGGCTTAGTGGGGGAATCGGGCTGTGGCAAAAGTACCCTCTGTCGCACCATTTTGCGCTTGAATACCCCCAATGGGGGGCAGATTGAATTTGCAGGACAGGATTTATTGACCCTCTCCCCCCAACAATTACGGCAACAGCGCCGACAACTACAAATGGTGTTTCAGGATCCTCGGGCCTGTCTCAATCCCCACATGACGATCGGTGAAAGTATTGGTGATCCCCTGACCATTCATCAGTTAGCCCAGGGAAACGATCGTAAAGTCCAGGTGTTGGCCCTGTTGGAGCGGGTAGGGCTGACCCCGAGCGATCGTTTTTATGACTATTACCCCCATCAATTATCCGGAGGACAACAGCAGCGGGTAGGGATTGCCCGGGCCCTGATTACCCGGCCCAAGTTGCTCCTGTGTGATGAGCCGGTCAGTATGTTAGATGCAACGGTACAAACCCAAGTGCTGGAACTGATGCTGGAACTGAAACGGGAGTTTAACTTAACCTATCTCTTTGTTACCCACGATTTAGGGGTAGCCCGTTTCTTCTGCGATCGTCTTGCGGTGATGACCGCTGGACAAATTGTGGAGATGGGGAACACCGAGGAGATTTTTGAAAATCCCCAGCATCCCTACACCCGCAGTTTATTGAAGGCGGCCCCCCAGTTGCGCCTGTCCTGTTCGTAACGATCGCTTGTGAGCGTTATGGTTTGATTAGGTCAAGCTTCCATTAAGTCATCAGGTTCAGATTCTTCCTCTGAAGTTGCTTCTAAATTGACAGCATCCTCTTGAGAGGGAGCCTCTGACTGACGAAGACGGGAGGTACAACACCCATCACCATCCCAAACCTCTCCAGGTTGATGCTTGCAAATCACGATACTTTCTGGAGTTGCCTGTTGATCAGATATAGATGTAGATGTAGATGTAGACATAATTTCATTCCTTGAAACCTGGATATTCGTATAACCTAATTATGCCCACTATACCGGAAATAATCGGTAATTAAAAGAAAACCGAGAAAAATAAAAGAGAGTGAACTGAGAACAATCCACTCTCTTGAAGCTATTGAAGCTTATTTGACTTGTCCCTTAGGGTTGGGCAATTCGGGAAACCGTTACCTTCGCTGGAACGGGATCAGCCTCTCCCGGTTGATCTGTTTCCTGGAGACCCGTGACCAGTATGCCTAGCACGATCGCCATCAAAGCAATTGGCAGGATCGGGACATGATTTTCATCGTAAAAACGATTTCCACAAGTTGAACAGAAATGCTGATTCGGCCAATCGGGATGCTGCACGATGTTGCAATCAGGGTTTCCGGTGATAGGGTTGCGGGGACAGTTGCGTTTCATGGGAATGCTCCTTCGTGATAGTGAGGTGAGAGCGTTACAGTGGAAAAGTAGATGCACCTAGAAAAAACGATCGAGAACAATTAACCTAATACAGGCTGACGCGAGGGGGGGAGTTTTCTGTAGGACAATGAGTAGACTCCGGAAGAAACTCTCCCAGGTAAGCAGAACCAGTGATTAAAGCGGCGATGAATGGCAGTAGAACCTTAGACAGAACATCCGAGCGAATCGTAATTTGAA
>JBMTZC010000156.1:0-9863 GCA_049455215.1 Prochlorotrichaceae cyanobacterium | reverse complement strand
TTCCTTACGCTCCCGTGACCAGCCGTCGGATTTGCTGGACTTTCTTGGCAGTATAGGGCGCATAGCGCCAGTCTAAATCTAGCCAAAATCCTTTCTTTAAGACACTTTTGAAGTGGGAAAAGGTGTCAAAACTAGCTTTGCCGTGATACGCCCCCATGCCACTCTCGCCAACCCCGCCAAAGGGCAGATCATTCACGGCGAGGTGCATGACGGTGTCATTGAGGCACACGCCCCCGGAGGAGGTTTCCGTTAGAATTTGATCTTGTTTCTTGGCATCTGTCGAGAATAAATAGAGAGCGAGGGGCTTGGGACGTTGGTTAATTTGCTCGATCGCTTCGGGGAGATGGTGATAGGTCAAAATCGGTAAAAGCGGGCCAAAGATTTCTTCCTGCATAATGGGATCTTGCCAGCTAATATTCTCTAGGAGGGTTGGGGCAATGTACCGGTCCGCTGCCTGGGTAACCCCGCCGGTCAGGATGGTTCCTTGACTGAGAAAATGGGCTAGGCGTTGGAAATGGCGATCGTTAATAATGCGGGCATAGTCTTGGCTTTGGGCAGGATCTTCGCCAAAAAAATCTTGAATCCAGTACTTTAAGTGTTCAACGAATTCCGCCTTAATGGCTTGGTTGACCAAGAGATAATCGGGAGAGACACAGGTTTGCCCCGCATTGATAAATTTTCCCCAGACAATGCGTTTTGCTGCACATTTGAGATCCGCATCCGGTTCCACAATGCAGGGACTTTTCCCCCCTAATTCCAGGGTTACAGGGGTTAAATGCTCCGCCGCTGCCGCCATCACCATCCGCCCGATCGCGGTTCCCCCGGTAAAGAAAATATGGTCAAATTTTTCCGCGAGCAAGGCTTTGCTCATCTCCGCATCGCCTTGCACCACGCTGACATATTCAGGGGCAAAGGTATTCTGAATGATTTGCTCAATGACTGCTGCTGTGTGGGGGGCATGTTCTGACGGTTTGAGGATGGCGCAATTCCCCGCAGCGATCGTTCCCACTAGGGGACTCATGAGCAGTTGAAAGGGATAGTTCCACGGGCCAATAATTAAAGTTGCTCCTAAAGGTTCGGGCTGAATCCAGGCTTGGGAAGGAAATTGATCGATTCCCGGTGTCACTTTTTTAGGTTTAATCCAGCGGGGAAGCTGTTTTAAGGCTTGGTTAATTTCAGCGATCGTTGCAATTTCAAAATAGGCTTCATAGGCAGGACGACCTAAATCAGCCTTGACCGCTGCCAAAATTTGATCCTGAGCCGCAACGATCGCGCCTTTGAGGCGTTGCAGTTGCTCTAAACGGAAGGAAAGCGATCGGGTCGCCCCGGATTTAAAAAACTGGCGTTGTTGCTGCAACAAGGTTTGGGGCGTAACGGTGCCAAGGGTTGGGGTCGATTGAGTGAGGGTCATAGGGCGTAGGAAATAAACCGTATCTCCCTTAGTTTCTCTCCTCTTTGGCTATCCTGCACACCTCCCGATCTTCTGGGGAGCAATTTGCGGCGCACGCCCCCTTTTTCGGTTAAACTTGTAGATCGTTTCTTTACGAGAAGGATTATGAAGGCACAGGAAATTATCCGCTCCATCGAGGCGGAGCAAATCAAGAGCGATCTCCCCATCCTCTATGTTGGAGATACCGTCAAAGTTAGCGTTCGGATTCAAGAAGGGGGCAAAGAGCGGATTCAGCCCTATGAAGGCGTAATCATTTCGATGCGCCACTCCGGCATTAATGAAACCATTACGGTGCGGCGAATTTTTCAAGGCATCGGCGTAGAGCGGGTGTTTTTGGTTCATTCTCCTCGTATTGCCAGCATCCAAGTCTTGCGTCGCGGTCGAGTGCGTCGTGCCAAGCTGTTTTATCTCCGCGATCGGATTGGTAAGGCGACTCGGGTTAAACAACGCTTCGATCGTTCCCTGTAGCTATGGTCGTTATCGTACAGGGTGGAATTTCCGTCTGAAGCCTCCACCCTTGTATGGCTAGTCTTAATCTTGGATGGCTCTCTAGCAGGAACTCATTTGCGGTAATTTCGGATCAATCCTAGCCAAGACAGGCCGATCGCTATAATTTGGGTTAATATAGTTAAGGTGATTAACAAGCTGAGTTGGGCTTGTTGCTATTCACTCTTGTAACGAGCGTCCTTAGTTCAGTTGGTAGAACGTCGGTCTCCAAAACCGGATGTCGAGGGTTCAAGTCCTTCAGGGCGCGTTTTAAGTGTCTATCGTAGTCTTTCCTAGGAGCGTTTATGCCCTTCGATCGATCGAAATGGATTGCCATTATTACTGGGATCATTTCCGTTGCCTTGGCTATTGCCTATCTGGTGGTGGTGCAGCTTTTGGATATGCGGGGGGCCATGATACCTGGTCCCACAGATTTTTAGGGCTTTGTAGGGCGCGTGATCAATTCAGTTCAGACCCCGTAGTTCTCAGACTCCGCCATAGCAGGCCACCGTTCTCGATTCATTCTTCAGATCAGCGTCTTGTTCCCTGAGCCAAGCCCACAGTTGATCGCCATAGGAAAAGTGCCACCATTCCTTCGGATGGTTGGCAAAGCCTGCCGTGGTCATCACCTGACGTAATAAGAGGCGATTTTGGTGATAGCAAACCTCTGGTGCTGTTTCTGCGCTGGCAAAATGATCGGGATAGGAACGGGGCGAGCATTCGTCAATGGGAGACCCCATATCTAAGGGGATGCCCATCTCTGTAACGATCGTGAGATCCACGGCTCCGCCGGTACTGTGGGGAGGAGGCAGAGCCGTGTCAGGACTGGGCACCGCCCAAAACTGATGCACTTGGTCTTGAATCTCTTGCCGTTGCTGAGGTGTTAAGGTTTCCCGGTTCAGCCCCTGTTCCCGTACCAGTTCCTCAAAGGTATAATCCACCATGAACTGCTGCACCGCCACTGGACGGTAGGCATCAAAAATTTGCAAATACAACGCTTGTCCTTGTAAGTGGTCAGGCCGCGGAGCCTTATCCAGGTGTTGTTGCGCTCGGAGCAAACGCTCTAACACCTCCGATCGCAGATAAAAGGGAGAACGATCGCCATAGGGGGCTCCCAGGCTTTCGTAGGGGTGAGGGGTGATTAGGCGCAGGGGATCCGGCGGAATGGGAATGAGGGGGTCACCATTGTCCTGAATGGGCAGGGTTTGGTAGGGTTTCAGAAAAGAAGAGGTCATGCTCAGAACGGGAAAGCGGCAATGAATCACAATCCATCCTATCGATGAACGATCGTCCTAACAAATTTGACTTTATTACCCACGCACTGCAGGAACGGCAGACGGAACAACGCTTGCGGCAACTGCGAACCCTGGAACCTTTGCCGAATGGTCAAGTGTGCTCCCAAGGCAAGGTTTTAATCAACTTTAGTAGCAATGATTATTTAGGCTTGAGCCAGCATCCCGCAGTGCTGGCCCAGGCACAGGATTATCTGCAGCGTTATGGGGCGGGGGCGGGGGCTTCTCGGTTAGTCACCGGCAATTTTGCGATTCATGAAAAGCTGGAAGCGGAGTTTGCGACGTTTTTGGGTCGAGAAGCCGCGCTCTTGTTTGGCACTGGTTTTCAAGCCAATAGCACCCTTTTACCCACGCTGTTTAATCGCTCTAGCCTCATTCTCTGCGATCGTTTCGTTCATAACAGTTTGCTGCAGGGAATTCGAGCCAGTCAAGCTAAATTTATTCGCTATCGCCATAATGATTTAGACCATCTCAAACACTGCTTAAAGCAAGCTGGGTCTCACTATAATCGTCTGGGCATTGTCACCGAAACGGTCTTTAGCATGGATGGCGATCGTGCGGATCTGGAAGCCCTTGTGGAGCTAGCTAAGGAGTATCAGGCGTGGCTCTACGTGGATGATGCCCATGGGGTGGGGGTGCTGGGGGAACAAGGACGAGGGTTGGCGGCCGCCCATCCCGAAGTAGATATCATTATTGCCACCTTGGGGAAAGCCTTTGGTAGCTTTGGGGCGATCGTGGGCTGTAGCCAGCAACTCAAAACCTATTGGGCCAATACCTGTCCCGGTGTGATTTACACCACCGCACTCCCCCCCGCAACGATCGGCGCGATTCAGGCTGCACTAGAGCTGATGCCGAGCCTAGACCCGGAACGTACTTACTTAGAGCAGCAGTCCCAGCACCTCCACCAAGTCTTGCAAGAACTGGGCTATGCCACCAGTGCCGAGCCGAGTCACATTTTACCGATTCTGCTCCAGAGTCCAGACCAAGCCCTGGCCTTAGCCCAGACCTTAGAAGAGCGGGGAATCCTGGCCACGGCGATTCGATCCCCCACCGTCCCTCCCGGTAGCGATCGTGTTCGCTTAACCCTCAGTAGTGTCCATCCTCCGAAGCACTACCAAGCCTTAATCCAGGCGCTTCGGGATCCGGGGGCTTTTCCTCGTTGAGCGGACAAAACCTGCTAAGATCCCCTTGACATCACCGGAAGAGTGCGGCGATCTGCCCATTCTTTTCGAGTTCGTTGATAGCTTATTTCTCAAGATTATGAAGCGCCTGACCTTTGCCGTTATTTCCATCCTCTGTGCTCTACTGTTGGCAACGATCGTTCATTTGCAACCGGCCTATGCGGGTATGAATGATGATCATTTTGATGGCAATATTTTTGCGTTATATGCGGGCAATGGTTCTCTGGTGCCGCCTCGCTCCCGACTCAAAGATTCCCTACGCAACCATCGTGTTGCCATCATTCTCTTCTATTTAGATGATAGTCGGGATAGTAAAGCCTTTGCCTCCACCTATTCTCAACTGCAGGCGTGGTATGGCCGTGCCGCTGATTTAATCCCCCTCTCCGTGGATTCTTTGCTGCCGGATACTACTAATACGCCGGAAGATGAAGGCTATTACTATACCGGTCAGATTCCTCAAGTAGTCATTATTAATCAGGCGGGGGAAGTGATTTTGAATGAAGTGGGTCAAATTTCCTACGAAAAGATGGATGATGTGCTGAGAGTTGCCTTTGATTTAGTCCCTCGATCGGAATCAGAACAGTTACTCAGACGTAAATCCTTTAATGAGTTTAGTTCTGAGTTAACTCTGGAATAGAAAATCTATGATCACTTCTGTAAGCCACTGGGCACTTCGATTTCTTGGTAGACAGTTCAACTGTCTGCCAGAATTCCTATGCTTGCGGGGGTAAGGGTCGAGACTTAATGGCTAACGCGCCCTAGGGCAAACCTATGAACTGGCTAGAAATTGCAGAAAACTGGGTCTTGTTACCTCCCCGATCGCGGGGGGTGATTCACTTTTTAGGGGGGGCTTTTATTGGCGCAACGCCCCATTTAACCTATCGACGCTTGTTGGAATCTTTAGCGCAGCAAGGCTTTGCGATCGTAGCCACGCCTTTTCTCAACACCTTTGATCATCAAGAGATTGCGGAAACCGTCTTACGCTCCTTTGAAATTGCCCTGACACGGCTGGAACAACGGGGAAAATTACGTCCCTATTTACCGATTTATGGCGTGGGTCATAGTATGGGCTGCAAGCTACAGTTACTGATCGGCAGTTTATTTGATGTCAAACGATCGGGAAATATTTTAATGGCATTTAATAACTATCCCGCCAAGCAATCTATTCCCTTTTTAGATCAAGTTATCGATCGTTTTGCCCCCAAATTAGCGATCGATTTCAATGTGGAATTTACCCCGAGCCCTGCAGAAACCCTGGGGTTAATTGAAAAACATTATCCAACCCAGCGCAATTTGCTGATCAAATTCCGTAAAGATGACATCGATCAAACCTCGGATCTTTATCCGATTTTGCGGCAGCGTTTTGATCACCTAACTACCTTGTTACGATTGCCGGGGAATCATCTGACTCCTTTGGGCCAGGATGTGCAGTGGCAGGTCAACCGATCGTTTTCCCCCTTGGATGCGGTGGGTCAATGGATGCGCCAAGAACTCTATAAAGATTTACAGCAAGTAGAGCAGGAAGTGATTCGCTGGTTGGTGTAGAGAGGTTCCGGAGGGGGCGTATCTTCGGGACAGGGCAAAACTGCTCAGGGAGTTCAAGGGAATTTATTGGTAAACTCGTCCTTTCCAGGCTCCGCCTTTGCCGATCCAGTGCCGTCGGGCAGAGTCGATCGTCATCAAGCTGTACAAAAAGGCAATACCGGGCAACGTCCAAGCCCAGAGGGGAGACAAGCGATATAACTTGACCGTTGGAGTATAGGCGATCGTCATGCAGCCCCAGAGCAGGAGTCCCAAGCCCAGAAGGCCCCATTGCTGGGTGATACTGCCGTAGAGAACACCGAGGGGAGCAACGAGGTACACCAAACTCATCCCCACGATCGTCCCCAGAAGGAGTAGCGGCGAATAATTCAGTTGGGTGTAGGCCGTGCGGGCCACCATCGTCCAGATGCTTTCTAGGCTTTCATAGGCCCGCAGGCTCACCGTCTCTTCACTGAGTCCTAACCAAATCGGCACGAAGGGACGACGGACTGTTTTAACTTTTTGGGCGAGGGTACAGTCATCAATGAGGGCTTCCCGCAGGGCTGCAATGCCACCGATTTGCTCTAGTACCGATCGCTGGATCACAATACAGCCCCCGGCCGCCGCCGCCATCGATCGCTGCGGATCGTTGACCCAGGGGAATGGGTAGAGTTTTTGAAAAAAGAAAATAAAGGCGGGAATCAACAATTTTTCCCAAAAGCTTTGGCAGCGAAGTTGCACCATCAGGGAAATCAACCCTAGGTTCTGGGCTTGGGCTTTGTGAACCAGTTGACTTAAACTCTGGGGCGCATGGGCAATATCGGCATCCGAGAGCCAAATAAAATCTGGGTTTTGGCTGGCAATGACCTGCTGAGTGCCCTGCTCCAAGGCCCAAAGTTTCCCCGTCCAACCGGGAGGTAGGGGCTTCCCCGCTAGGACTTGCAGCGATCGGTTCTGGGCTGAAGCCTCTTGGCTTAAGTTCATCACCAGGGTAGCGGTGCCATCATCACTTTGATCATCCACCACCGTAATGGATAGATCACCGGGATAGTCTTGATTGAGGAGCGATCGGATGCTGGTTTCAATCACCTCCGCTTCATTGCGGGCGGGAATCACCGCAGCGATCGTGGGTAAGGCTTGAGCATTACCAGCTTGAGAATTGAAAGCCTTGCTGCCGGAATCGCCCTGGAGGCGTTGATCACATCGCCAAAACTGTCCCCGAAAGAGAATTAAAATCAGCCAAATCAGAAGCGATAGACTCAAGACCCAAATCACGGTGGCACCTTATACGCAATCTCGTTACAGGGGCGTTCCCAACCTAATTCTGGAACGCCACGCTGACCCTATTCTAAAACCTGGTGGCGGTAGGAAGATCCTGAGGCAAGCTCGATTCATTGGCTCAGTTGCCTAAAATATTCTTTCCGCCAGAGGGCATCCGCCCGCCGATCGGTTCTGACCTCTAAAACCTGTATTCCTTGGCTGGGTAAGGTCTTAAGGTGAGTTTGCAGGTGTGGCCAACTTTCAATCCGAGTATAGGCAACCCCGTAGCTGCCACAAAGTTGCTCAAAGTTCACGGTTTGGGGCGTGGCAAAGAAGGTTTCAAAGGGTGGTTCAAATTCAGCAATGGGCAAGAGTTCAAAAATACCTCCCCCTTGATTGTTGATCAGTACGATCGTTAAGCTGCCGCGAAAGATCGATCGCTGTAAAAATCCATTGGTATCGTGCAACAAACTTAAGTCTCCCGTGAGTAAGACCCCCGGACGATCGCTGCCGTGAACCAGACCCAGGGCGGTGGAGAGGGTGCCATCAATGCCATTGGCACCGCGATTAAAGAAGGGTTGCAGCGGGCGACAGGAGATAGGTAACCAAAACCATTCCATATCTCGCACGGGGGTACTGTTGGCCACAAAGAGAAGGGTCTCGGGGGGTAAGGTCTGGGCGAGGAGCCAAGCGACTTTCGGTTCCCGCAGGTCTGCCATGGCCGTAAAGAGGGTCTCAATTTCGGTTCGATACTGTTGATCGAAGGTCTGCCAGGTTTGGAGATAGGTTTGCCGCTCTACCGGGGGTGCCGTTGCGATCGTTTTCTGGGTGAGAAATGCCACCAGGCTAGCGAGGCTGCTGCGGAGATGAATTACCGTTCCCTGGAGGGGGTCTAAGTTATCGGGACTGTCTGCCGTGAGCACGTAGCGGAGGACATTGCCCTGGGATAACCATTGCCGCAGGGTTTTACTGGTGGGAAGTTCCCCCACTTGGAGGATGACTTGGGGGTGCAGAGCTTCAGCCTGATCGGCATTGCGCAGGATAAAGTCATAGGTGGCTATGGCAAAGGGACGCAGGCCGATCGCGTTGCGGAGGGGGTTAAGGGCATCCGTTAAGACGGGACAGTGGAGGGTCTGGGCTAAGGTCGTAATCTGTTCCACAAAGGCGGGGTCAGAGGGCTGGCAGGGGCCCACCAGCAGCAGAATCCGCGTGTATTGTCCGAAGTTTAAAGTTCCGCGATCCAGCCCCTCGTCAATGGAGTACGGAGGATGCTTATCCCAATTCCAGCGATCGAACAGGTCTTGGCTTTCGGTTTGAAAGCGCTGTAGTTCCGAGTCTTGAGCCAAAGCTAAGATCTGGGCATCGGAGTGAGGGGCTAGGGGCTCCCGGAAGGGACAGTTAACGTGAACGGGGCCGGGCACCATGTAGCGCGATCGTTCCCAGGCTTGAATTAAGGTTTGGCGCAGATAGGCCAAGTGAGTTCTAGCCTCAGCCCCTCCCGCCAGGATCGGATTCGGCAAGGCCAATTCCACCTGCCAACGGGGAAACTGGCTAAAGAGCTTTTGTTGATCGATGGTTTGTCCAGCATGACAGTCCCGTAATTCCGGGGGACGATCCGCCGTAAAGATCAACAAGGGAACTCCAGTGTGGGCCGCCTCAATGACTGCCCCATAGAGGTTTGCCCCCGCAGTGCCGGACGTACAGACCACTGCCACGGGCTGTTGTAAACGCTTGGCCAACCCCAGGACAAAAAAAGCAGCGGAGCGTTCATCTAAGATGGGAATGGCTTCGATCGTTTTGGCTTGACTAAAGGCAACCGCCAAGGGGGCCGATCGGGAGCCAGGGCAAATAATGCTATACCGCAACCCCAACCCAGCTAAGGTGTTGACCAGTACAGAGGCCCAGAGGGAATTGAGGGTGCGAAAGTCGAGATCCATCTTGAACTTAGAACAGTTTTTAGGTCGGCTTAACCGTTGCAGCAATCCTAAACTAGGTTATGTGCTGGAGCGCACACCACATAACGATTCCAATATTCGGATTAACAGTCGGATTACCACTTAATAGTTCGTAGCGGTTTTTTGCACCATTCTGCATAATAATGGCCGGGTCTATCCTAACCCAGTGCTATACCTGAAACAATATGGACGCTGCTCATAAATTTTTGATTTGCAAAGGTTCTTCGGGAATGGGGAATCGGATTTTGGCCGCTTGTACGGCAATCCTTTACAGTCAAATCAGTGGACGAAAATTAATTATAGATTGGCGAGATGGTAGTTATTCTGAAGAGGGTGACAATAGTTTTCCTGTTTTTTTTGAGCTTCCAGAGGCAAATAGCATGGAAGAGTTGCCCGTAGCCGCATCGGTCTATCCTCCCGTGTGGCAGGACAAATTAGAGACCAGTTTGGGGCGATTACGTCAGGCATTGGAGGTGTCCGATCGCTCCCTCTCCTTTGAGCTAGACCAGCTAGATTATGAACAGGATATTTTAGTCTTTTGTGCTTATAAGCTGATTCGCACTTAAACTGCATTGTGCCAGTTCTTGTAAGCCTCTTACCTAAAGGGGTTCAGAAAACTCAAGATGCAATTTAGATGCTGATCAGCTTAAGCTGATCGGCATCTAAATCACATATAATAGTACAAAATTAATACTGAATCTATATGAATATTAAAAAT
>JBMTZC010000155.1:0-9936 GCA_049455215.1 Prochlorotrichaceae cyanobacterium | reverse complement strand
AAGCAAAACACACCACTACCCCGTCAGGCTACGCCTCCCCCCCCCTTCACAGAAGGGGAAAAAATTCCCCTCCGTTGGAGGGGTGCCCGTAGGGCGGGGTAGTCGATCCCAAGCGCAGAACACCACCACCCCGTTAAGCACAATAAAGATGACGGCAAAACCTTTAATTTTTCGAGGTGCCCTGAAAACTCAAACCCTAGGATTCCGGCTGCGATCGTTCTTGATTTTGAATAAAGTCTGAGGGATTAAGCCCTGAAAGGAATTCTCGGAAAGCTTCCCGTTCCTGTTCATCGGCCTCGTGGTTCACGGGAATAGAAGCATCCGCCACCACTTCTTCCATCACCCAAATAGGAGAATCCAGCCTGAGGGCCAGGGCAATAGCATCACTGGGACGCGCATCAATTTCCTTCACGTCCTCTCCCTTACGCATCCGCAGAATGGCAAAGAAAGTGCTGTCATGTAGAGAATGGATTAGGACTCGCTCCAGGGTCATTTCCCACACTTGCAACATATTCACCAACAAGTCATGGGTGAGGGGACGGGGCGGAGCTTGGCGCTCTAAGGCAAGCATAATGGCCCGTGCCTGTTCTTGACTGATCCAGATAGGGAGCGCACGGCGATCGGTGGTATCCCGCAACAGAACGATCGGAGCGCGAGTTGCAGCATCCAACGCAATTCCGGCAACTGTCATCTCAATCATCAAACCCTCCTGGGGGAGTCGAATCCCAGAGCTACGGCTAAGGGAAAAAACACAGCGCAGGATCTGAGCTAGCAGGCCTACTATAAGTCGGGCTGCTCACGCTTGATCCGAAGTTAGGCACACTGCCATCTTAATTCACAAGCGATCCTCAAGACCATAGCAACCTTCATAATTCTATCAAGATCCCACCAGCACACCAGCGATAATCTTGATTTCCTGGGGATGATGGATGATAGCCCCTCAGCCACCCAGGATAGACCAGCCTAACAAGGACTGGCTAGAGTCCCCTAAATAGGCAAAGAAAAAAGCCTGTCGGTTTTGGAAAATCCCTGCTAGATTGAGGAATGCGTCAACACAGCAGAGTACATCCAGGACTAAAAGCTAAGGACTGAACGATCATGACAGGGTTAAAACGCTGGTGGATTTTACTGCCCCTGATCCTCGGATTAGGTTTTCCGGTAGAGCGAGTTCAAGCTCAAGTCATAGGGGAAACCATCGAATACACCATTGAAGATCAATCCTATGAAGGCTATTTTGTCCGCAATGTCGGCTTTGGCGATCGTCAGCCCTTAGTGTTACTAATTCATGACTGGGATGGCTTAGGGGAATATGAACAACGGCGAGCCCAAATGTTAGCCGAACAGGGCTATGCAACCTTTGCGATTGATCTCTACGGTAAAGGACTACGCCCTCAAACCGTGGAAGAATCTCGACAAGCCAGTGGTCAGTTGTATGGCGATCGTCCCTTAATGCGTAGCCGTCTCCTCGGTAGTTTAGAACGGGCACGACAACTTGCCGGGATTGATCCGGAGCGAGTGGTTGCCATTGGGTATTGTTTTGGAGGCGCATCCGTCTTAGAACTGGCTCGATCCGGGGCTGATGTAGATGGCTTTGTCAGTTTCCACGGTGGGTTAGTAACCCCACCCGATCAGGACTATCGCCAAGTCAAAGGAGAAATTCTGATTCTGCACGGCGCTGATGATCCCGTTGCCCCCATGAGTGAAGTTGCCACCTTAGCCACCGATCTCAATGCGGCCGCGGTGCCTTACAGCATGGAACTCTATGGTGGAGTCAAACACTCCTTTACCGTCTGGGGAGCAAACCGAGACAGTTCCCAGTATGATGCCACCGCCGATCGTCGCTCCTGGCAATCTCTCCTCAACTTTCTCGATAAAATGAATTAAGGTGAATTCAGGTGCGAAAATTCAAGGGACTTGAGGAGAGGGGGGTTCCCACTCCCTGCCAATGCACTACCCATTTAGCGCTAGAGTTAAGACCGATTTCCTACCGTTCAAGGCCTTCCCATGTCCATAGACTTGTCTACCTCCACAGGTTACCCGATCAATGCGATCATCGGGGTTGCTGTCTTTGATTGGAATGGCTTACCGAAGGAATATTTAATGACGGATGAAAACCGGGATGTCAGTTGGGTACAAACCGTTTTCCAAATTTTAGGTCTGCGATCGCTCCTCATGTCCTCTTTGTTTTTAGAGGGATTTCAACACGCCACTGTGAGTGACGATCGCTACCATGCCGTCATTGTTAAGCAGCGGGAATACTACGTTGCCCTGCTCATTACCACCGAAAAAATGCCAGAAATTACAGAGAAATTTCTTAGCTGGATTCAACAGTTAAACTATCAGGAATTAGCCAAAAATCCCCGCTATCACTTAACTTAGTCTAGCGCTGAAGCTGGGGAACTAAGACCGCACTATTGAGGGTGAGATTCAGATCATTCTGAGCATCCACTACTAATACCGTGGTATAACGCTGGCCCTTCGTCCACCAGCCTGCCCCTGCTCCGATCGCCGCTCCCATCAGGATCGTACCAATTCCCACTTTGCCATCTCCTACAATCAAATCAATCGCCGTGGCCGCCGCCGCCCCGATCGCTGCACCACTGAGAATGGCCTCTACATTCGTACCCCGCCGAATCTCTTCCCGGTGGGTAATTACTTTAGAACTGGCATTGAGGGGAATGGCTTGAGCCAGACCAGAAATAATCAGACTTTCCGCGATAAATTGGGTGCCGCCGCCGGAGGGCTGTAGGCGACCTTGAATTTGACTATTAACCGGAATCAGCACTTGATTATTCCAACCCACTACATTTTGGGTGACCGCCAGGGTGAGGGTCATGGTTTCCTCTGGAGTGACCAAAATCCGCTCTGCGCTGGTGTAGACTGTCGGGAGTGGTGTCCCCGCGGGCACTTGTACCGACAGGGGCGGAATCGTCGTGGGGGAAGACTCCTGAGCCTTTGTACTATCCGGCAAGGGGGGCGGTGGGGGGAGGGGAATCGATTGATTATTAAAGGTGGGCCGCCAAGCCTGCCAGATTTGGGCCTGAGCTTGTAAGACAAAGGAAGGACTGAGACAAAACTGTAGGGCTAAACAAGCGGTGGCCGTCCATTGCATAACGGGAGATCCCGAACGGCTGAAGCGGTGAATCAGAGACGATCCCATAGAAATTCTCCTTGCTGCGATTAGCAATGTTGTCAAGATTTGCCAAGATTTGAAGTTACCCCCTGTGACTGCAGTGAGGGCCAATCAGTTCCAACTCACCGAAAGCCTTAGACATCTGATTGCTCATTGGGCTATCAAGGCGGAAAAGTGCTGCATTCTTCCATTCAATTTTTCGCTTGTAGTGGAAAGCCATTCATGGATTGTCAGAAGAGTTGCGCTAAAATGAGGCGGCATACCGTAAAAGAACTGAAAAAGTAGGGCTCATTGAATGTTTAATCTCGGTTGGTTAGAAGTTGGTTTGATCATTCTCCTCGCCGTGATCATTTTTGGCCCAAAGCGAATTCCTGCCCTTGGAGCCGCCTTTGGCAAAACCCTGCGTAGCTTTAAAGAAGGGGTGCAAGAAAATCCTTCTCAAGATTCCGAAGACGATCGCTAGCAAATCCTATGGATTGATTTGATCGAGCCGTAGCCGTACCTCTTTCTGAGAGGTGCCAGTCAGAGAAGTGTCAGTCTGAGATGTGCTAGTTGCGAAGTCATGGAAACCCCTCTGGTATGGAGCAGAAGGCACCGCCCTGCAGGGGATAAGGGGATGGGCTACGACGTTCCCTCTTCCGCCAAAACAGGTTAGAATTGTCAGCTTAGCCACGGTGGTAATTTTTACCGGGCATTCTTTTCTTTGTACATAGTGATCTCTATGACTGGTGAATCTAAGTCCCTGTCTTTTTCGATGGAAGATTTTGAAAAGGCATTGGAAGCCCACGACTATGACTTTCAAAAAGGGCAACTTGTAACGGGAACGATCGTTTCCTATGACAGTGAAGGTGTTTATGTGGATATTGGGGGTAAAGCGGCGGCCTTACTGCCCAAGCGCGAAGCTAGCCTTAAGGCCGTATTAGATTTAGAGGCCGCCTTGCCCGTTGGTGAAAAACGAGAATTTTTAATCATTCGTGATCAAAATGCTGATGGTCAAGTGACCCTCTCCATCCGACAGTTAGAACTGCAGCGAATTTGGGAACATTTACAAACGTTGCAAGACAACGGAACCGTACTCACGGTGAAAGTCACGGGAACCAACCGAGGTGGTGTGACGGTGGATGCCGAAGGAATGCGAGGGTTTATTCCCCGCTCTCATTTAGAAGAAAAAGAAGATTTAGAACGGCTGGTGGGGCAACGCCTCAGTGCAACGCTCCTAGAAGTGGATGCAGAAAAACGTAAAGTGGTACTGTCGGAGCGCTTGGCGGCCCAGTCGGCCCGGTATGCTCAGTTAGAACTCGGCCAACTCATTGAAGGCGAAGTGACAGGCATTAAACCCTTTGGGGTCTTTGTCAGCTTTGAGGGCAATACCGGGTTGCTCCACATTCAACAAATCAGCCAAAAACGCATTAACGCCCTTGCGGAGTTATTCCCCCCCGGTCAAAGGGTACAGGCGCTTATTGTGGCCATCGACGAAGGCAGAGGTCGCATTTCCCTCTCCACGAAGCCCCTCGAAAACTACCCGGGCGAACTCCTGGACAACTTTGCCGAGGTGATGGCTTCCGCAGGGGATCGGGCAGAGCGGGCGCGGCAAAAGTTAGAAAAAGAACAGCAAGCTTAAGGCAAACCGAGAAGCAACCTTACGCTCAAAGCAGGATAAGATAAACGGGGGAGAAGGGCGTGGACGATTCCTCTCCCGTTTAAGCGGGAACCTACGGCTTAACCCTCTGCGCTCGACAAGAGGTCTAGATTCTCTAAGCATCACACCTTAGCTTTTTGCTTCATCAAGCCGGTTTACGGTCTTCTCTTCGCGCTACAGACTTTAGGCGTTCCCCCTTTCCGATTGCCCCTCGGTAGGGGTAGGCTGACTGTCACACAGGGATCCCGTGAGTCGTTTTTCCTCTCAGGTTTCCACTGAGTTGCCAAACTACCCTCTTTTCTTATGAATTTGATTTGGGAATTAGATTTTTACTCGCGTCCGATCTTAGACGAATCCGGTAAGCGACTGTGGGAAGTCGTCATTTGTGAAGCCCCGATCCGCGTAGATGGGGTGCTGGAAGATTGCTTTACTTATACGGAATTCTGTCCCAATACCCAGGTCAACTCCCTCTGGCTCCAAGGTGCATTGGAGCGGGCCATACAGCAGTCGGGAAGCAAACCGACCCAAATTCGTTTTTTCCGGCGACAAATGAATAATATGATCACCAAGACCTGTGGGGATTTAGGGATTCCCTGCGTGGTCAGTCGCCGCACGATCGTCTTGAATCGACACCTGAAACATCGCTTTTTAGAGGTTTATCCCCAGGAACCGGGCTATGAGGATAAGCCAGTTCCCTCGGTTCAGTATCCCCAGGAAAATCCCCAGACCCTACCGGATCCCCTGCAGGGAGAGCAGTGGCGCATTGTCACCCTCCCCTTGGCCAGTATTCAAGAAATGCCCGAATGGGAGATTAGTTTCGCAGAAGCTTTTCCCCTGGCCCTGCTGGATCTTGCAGCAGATACCCCTATTCCAGGCTTAATTATTTATTCAGGACGATCGCTTCCTTTGGCGGCCTGGATGTCGGGACTGGAGCTAGGCTTTTTGAGTATTAGTGAACAGCAGCCCCCACAGTTACTTCTGGAAACCGGCGGCAGCGATCGTTGGGTATTGGCGAACCTCCCCAATCCCGATCGTTTAGCGGAAGCTAGAGCCTTTGAACAGACCAAACAGCAGGCAGATGGCGTTCATTTTCTGGCCATTCAAGCCAATCCAGACTCTGAAGCCTTTAGCGGTTTTTGGCTTTTCAAGGAACTTAAAGACCTTTAGCCGCAAAACCTTTAACCGCAAGACTTTTAGCCCCGATCGACCAGCAGTTCATTGAAGGCAAATTGGGGAGCAGCTAAGACAAAGACGGTGGTGGGTAAGCCCGTGGTGCGCTCTTGGAGGCGTTCATAGTAGGGAACAAAATCCTCTCCTGGGGAAGCCATACCCAGAAAGACCAGATCGGCAGGGCTGGAGGAGTCTCGGAGCACTTCATCAAAGGTGCGATTTCCCAGCACAATAACTTGGGTGTGGGCACGGATGCGCACTTCCTGGAGCAATTGGGAGAGGTTGGTATGGGCCGATTGGGCCGCGGTTTCATCGGTCACCGCAAGTTTTAAGATAATATCCGCCTGTCGCCATTGACTATCGCCCCGCAGCAGATGGGCTAACAACAGCATTAAACCGCCATTGGCCTGCAACCCTCCCCACCAAATATCAATGCGACGACGATCGCCAAACCCTTGGTCGGCATTGTCCCGCAGAATAATGACATTGCGCTGTGCTTCGTGGATTTGCTGAATTAATTGACAATAGCGATCGCGGTAGCGATCGGACTGACTGGCCCCTAAAACGATCGTGTTGGGGGTGAGGGGGCCAAGACCGTAGGTTTCCACGAGGCGTTGGGCCCCGTCAAAGGGGTTGGGGGCGGTGACAATGCGCACCAGTGCTTCAATGCCGCGACGATCGAGGTAGTCTCGAATCGTGCTTTCCATTTTGCTTTGTTGGGCTAGACTGCGGGAGCCGCTGGGTAAAACACTAGAGAGGGTAATTAAGCCGTGATTTTGGGTCAGGGCCATCGCCAGTTGAATTAAAGACCAGCGCTTTTGGGGCGCACCGGAGAGGACGAGAATGTGGGGCCGCCAGTTTTTCGTATCCGTCACTTCGGTGGCTTTATTCATTTGGAAAATACCCAGACGAAGCAGAGCCATCCAAATGCCCCGGCGGGTATCTCCCCAAGTGGTGGTGAGCTGACGGTTTTGCAACCACAGGTAAATCAGCAGCACCACGATCGCCGCTAACACCGTTGCCACGGCATTAATGAGAAACATGGCGATGATACACCCCAAGGCTCCCAGGAGCGAGAGGTACCAGGGCACCTGGAAAGAGGGGCGATAGGAAGGACTTTTCAGAAAGCCTTCGATCGCTGCCACCAGGTTTAAGACCAGATAGGTGGTCAGGAAAAACATCGTCAGGATTGGGGCCAGGATGTTCAAATCTCCGGCACACACCGCCAGGGTTGCAACCCCCAGGGTTACCGCTGTACCAATCCGGGGTTCATCATTGCGGCCACTCCCATTGCCCAAAACACTTAACCATTGGGGCAGTACCCCATCCCTCGCCAGAGCTTGTAAAACCCGAGGAGCCCCAAGAATGCTGCCAATGGCACTGGACAGGGTGGCCCCCCAGATTCCCAGTAAAATTGCCGGTTCCCATAGAGCCATCTGCTTCATAATCAGAGACTCGGCAATTAAGGTTTCCGCATCGGCCCGAGTCGCGAGGAAAAATGGTAGCGCCATGTAAATGAGATAGCCCGTCCCCACCGCCGCCAAGGTACCAACGGGAATGGACTGAGCCGGATCCCTTAAATCCCCAGACATACTCACCCCCGCCATAATGCCGGTAACCGCTGGAAAAAAGACCGCAAAGACTTCCCAAAAAGGTTCAGCTTCTACCCCAGACCCCCACCATTCAATTTGGGTCGGTTCAACGGCATGACCAAAACCAAAAGACACGAGCGAGAGGACGATCGCAGCCATGATGAAGTATTGGGCTCGGATCGCCACCTCAGCGGAGGTCATGGCTAAAACCGCCACGAGGATAGTGGTAATCAGGGCCACATAGAGTTGATTGACCCCAGCAAAGGACTTAGCAATACTTTCCGCAAAGCCAATAGTGTAGAGGGCAACGGAAATAGCTTGGGCAAAATAGAGGGGAATGCCCACGGCTCCCCCCGTTTCAATCCCGAGGGAGCGGCTAATCATGTAATAGGCTCCCCCCACCCTCACCATGCGATCCGTCGCAATGGCACTCACGGAGAGGGAGGTGAGGAAGGTAATACTGGTGGAGAGGGTGACAATAATCAAAGTTCCCCCTAACCCCACATTGCCCACAACCCAGCCAAAGCGGAGGTACATGATGACCCCCAAAATGGTCAGAATCGAGGGCGTATAGACCCCATCAAAGGCTCCTAACCCTTGTGGTGCCGTAGCAGCAGCAGAGGGCTTAGGGCGAAAAGGAAGTTTCATAGAAATAATGGCGTAGGAAAATCCGCTGGGACTTGATCGTCAAGCAATTGGCTTTCCACTGGTGAGGGTTTCAGGGATAAAGTTCTATTTTAGGGGCTCAGAGAGGGTTCTTACCGATGATCCACGGTTCTAGCCAACACAAAGCGATCGATTCCCGCTAAGTCGGGATAGCTACAAATGCGATCGTATCGGCCGGTGGCAGCTAGTTTAGCTTGGAGAATTTCGCTTTGACCCGCCATCATTTCCACTAACCATACTCCCCCGGGACAAAGATAATCCGGTGCCGTGTGGAGGAGATGGTCTAAAGCTTTTAGCCCGTCTGCTCCCCCATCCAGGGCTAGGGCAGGCTCATAGTCCCGTACTGTTGCCGCCAGATGCTCCACCTCTAGGGTGGGGATATAGGGAGGATTGGAGAGCATGACACTAATGTTGCCTTGACCGTACCAGGAGGCAAGAGGTTCAAACCAAGATCCCAAGTGCCACGTTAGGGAGTTGGTCTGGGAGTCCTCGCTTAAACCATAGCTTCTCGCATTCTCTGCCGCGATCGTTAAGGCCGCTGGACTGCAATCCACACCATGCACTTTTAAGGGAACCTTAGTCAACGGTGCTGTTTCCAGGGCTAAGGCAATGGCAATGGCCCCGCTACCCGTGCCTAAATCGACCCAGTGCCCTGCGGCTAATTCGGGTTCTTGTTGCAAAATCTCGAGGGCTAAGTCCACCATTAATTCCGTTTCGGGACGGGGAATGAGTACCCCTGGAGCAACCTTGAGCCGTAGCTTTCGCCAGGTTGTCCATCCCACCAAATATTGCAACGGGACTTGCTGCTGACAATGTTGTTGCCACCGTTCAGCGATCGTTTCCCAGGGACAGGGAAGGGGGATCTCCGCTTGAGGCTGAGCCAGATGGAGTTGTAAACGATCGACATTAGCCAATTCCCGGAGTAACCAATCCACCCCGGCCTCTTCTACCCCGCACGCTTGGGCTTGCTCCAGGGCCATTTGTCGCCATTCCCGGAGAACGATCGCCTTGACCACGGCTGTCATGCTCCTCTCCTAACTCCCGTTCCTCCCCTTAGTCGTCAAAGAGCCAAGCGTTGACCTTTTCCATCCCTTTCCAGCCAGGCTTGCGGCTTAAACCATCGGCAATATTACTCTTCACTTCTTGGGTGACCTCCTCCGGTGCCACCATGAGAATTTGTTGGGCCACATCAATATGTTCTCGAACGCCCTTTTGCCCCGCATCCAGCAGGGCTACCGCTAAATTTACCCGCGCTTGAGGATCGTGGGGATTGAGTTTAGTCGCTTTTTTAGCCGCCTTCAGGGCCTGACTCGGCTTTTCGGCTAAAAGATAGAGCCAAGCTAAACACGTCCAAGAGGTACTACTTTTGTTGGCACGATCGCAAAGATCTTGAAAAAACGGAATTAAGGTATCTAGGGATTCTCCCGCTTTATACCGCTCAAAGCCTTGATTGAACAGTTCTTCCACGGTCAAGGTATCTTTCATAAACGCTGATTGCCTGTGCAATAAATTCTCTGACCTAATGTATCACCTGCTGATCAACTCACCACAATGGCCGCCCCTGCTCGTTGCGCAGCACTAAAGTTTTCTCCCCGCTTGCCACGGTAAAGGCCAGAAAGGTGGATTGACCGCGTCGCCCAAAGCGTTGCCCTGTAATCTCAACCCAATCCTCTGGCTCCAAGTCAAAATCCTGCGCCTCAAGATAGGTTTCAGGAGCAAGCTGTACCTCCCAGACT
>JBMTZC010000154.1:0-9941 GCA_049455215.1 Prochlorotrichaceae cyanobacterium | reverse complement strand
GATTGTACTGATTTTGGGTGGCAATTTGCAGGAGGGGGAACAAAACTTCGCCTTCGGGGCAGGTACTGGGTGAGGCGGCCCCATAACCCGGCTTTTACCACATGATTCCAAGTACTGACGGGTAGCTTGGCTAGAATGTCACGGGCGAGTTCTGGTTTTTGTCCTGGTCCTTGAAGGCGAAATTGAGTGGCTTGAGTCGCACCGTAAACCATGCGTAGCCAGAGGTGGGGATACAAAAGTAAATAGCGCCAGAGGGGAGGGCGACAACCCATGATCTCCGCCAGGGAATCCATGTAATGGTAATAATCTACTAAGCTTTTCAGGCGCTCTGCGGTAGCTTCAAACTGCTCTTCCGCCCTCTGCCGATCGTGCTGAATCTGGTGTTGCATCTCTTTGAGACTGGGTAGAGCGAATTGTTGGGTGCAGAGCAGAGCAAAGTAACGAGCCTGGAGTTCCAGGATAGGGAATTGACTGCCGTAGTTGGGTCTGGCCCAGCCAATCCACACTAGACGATCGCCCCAAGTGGGATGGATCATGTGTTTGTATAGGCTTCGCGGATCTAATGCTTGTAGATCAGTGGGTAGCCAGTCAATGCGGTTTTGGTAGCCAGTGCAGAAGATGACTACATCTACATCCTGGAGCGTTTTACCGTCCTGAGTGATCAGGGTTTTACCCCCGTCTAAAATCTCGGTGATGTCTCCCACTATTTGGCAACCGTGATGAACGATCGCTGTGGGGAGGGAGTGGTTTTTAGTGCCATAAATCCCCCAGACTTTATATTTTGCGGAGATCTGTTGGTTGAGTTGGGCTGCCATTCGATTCACCGGATCCGGATCCCGCTGATCGCGCTCCAGGATAAATTGACTGAGACGATCGCCATAACTGCGAGATAAGCCGTACAAGCCCCGGTGGGTTGAAATATCCGCCGCATAACGGCCCCGTTTGCGGGGCAGAATCCACCCGGCAGAGTTGCGCAAGCTCACCCAACAGGTCTGGGCAACCTGAGACACTTCTAGGGCAATGTCTGCACCGGACTCACCCCCACCAACCACTAGTACATTTTTTCCTGCTAGGGACTGGGCATTACGGTAGGTTTTGGCATGGAATGAGTCAATCTTGAGGGACGATCGCCAATGGGGATAGCGGGGAATTTGGTTATTGCCAGTGGCGAGGGCTAGGTGCCGTGTGGATAACTGCTCTCCGGACGCTAAGGTAACCCGCCAGTTTTGGTCAGAATCAACTTCAACGCCCACCACTTCCGCATCAAACCGGATTTTATCGAGTACTTGAAAGGTTTCTGCATAGCGTTTCCAGTAGTCTAGAACTTCAGCTTTTGTCCAAAATTCCTGTTGTTTTCCATCCCCCATCCAGAAATCAGAAAACATACTGAAGGTACAGGAAGACGTTAAGACTAAATTATCGTAAGTATTGCTAAAAACGCCTCCAATTTGATGGGACTTTTCTAGGCAAAGGATATTGCTAAAACCCTGTTCTAGGAGTTCTTTTGTGGTCACTAAGCCGCCGGGCCCCGCACCAATAATGATGCAATCAAACATAGAATGAGGGTTATGATTAGAAAATGATTCAGGCATATTTTTTCGTTAAGACTGGCGAAGTTGCAAAATTAAGGTGGGGCAACGATCGCCTAGGTCATAGGTGGGAATACAAACGGCTTTTTCTTGAAAACCAGCGTTTGCCATGATTTGTTGTAGCTCCAAGCGGGTGGGGAAAGTATAGCGAGCGGTGGAGTTTTGATACATAGCGATCGTACTTTCTAACGCCTGGGGCCAATGGAGGGTTTCAAACAGAGCGGTGGGATCGGCAATAGACTGTTGCCAGCAGTTCCATACCTCTACCATGGCCACCCCTTTGGCTAAGTTTTGCTGGAGAGCCATGGCTAACCGTAATTTAAATCCGTGAAATGTTTCTATTTTGCTAGTCCAAAGATCCGCAAAAATCGAGTCAACTGACTCTGGAATTTCCGGTCGGACAAAACAGCGCAGCGAGATCAATCCTTGGGGATGTAAGACCCTAGCGAGTTCCTGAAAGATAGCTTGGTAGCCCTGGGGATAATCCAGCAAAGTTAAACAACCATCGCCTAAAATTGCATGGCAAGATTGGGGCTCGAAGGGTAACGATCGCCAATCCCCTCGGATGACTTTGCGGTGAGGACGATCGCCGACCCAAACAGCGTTAATCATCTTTTCTGAGCTATCGATGGCAGTGAGACAGCTCTGCTCTGGCCAGTCGAGGATAGCTAATTCTGGCGTAACCCCCAGTAAACCAATCTGGAGTGGAGTATTCTCAGCGTCTTGGTGGGTTTCCGTTCCCTTGCCCTGAACCCATTGATTTAAAGGGTCTCGGATCCATTGCTGGATAAAGCGAAGATCTTCCGCATGGGGGCGTAGGGGAGGCCCCAGCCAGTGCCACCAGTCCAAGTCTTGTTGCCAGTGATTTTCTGGACTCGGGGAAGGAATAGCCATAAAATCGCCCACTCCTTATCACTAACTTTTGAACGAGATTGAAGGGTTTAAAAATTCTGCCACCTGCCTACAGGTTTTACAATTGCCACAGGCATGGGGCTGATTTTGTGGATCATAAACTGGGCAACGACACCACCATGTTTTTTCCCGTACTTCCGGGGGTAACAGATTCCAGATTTCTTCTTTTGTATAGTCAAAAACGGGGTAAATATATTCCGGTAAAGGCTTAGGTTCCAAACATAAGGTTGCCTCAAAAATAGCCTTTGCTCGATGTCGCCGATTGGAAATGGGATCTGCCAGATCAGTTTGAGTTAGGCCGATCGCTACAAAACGAATATCGGGACGAGCTGCACAAATTTGCCCCGCATAAAATGAACACACATCCATATCAAAGGGGAATCGAGGGGATTTAAGGGGCGCAAACCCCGTACTATTAAACACACTTTCCGTAATTAAAAAGGGACGATCGCTATGTTGAAGATAGTACTCTAGAATCTGCTTACTGGCGATCGCTTCTGCTGCAAATCGATTCTCTCGGTTCAGAATATGAATATGATGAACAATGAGGGGATGATCCACATACTGCGCATCTGTCATCAGTTGATGCAAGACACCGGTAGAATCAATTCCTCCAGAGAATAGACATAGAATCGTCGAGTGGGGATTAGAACGATCGGCAACCATGAAACTCCTTCCGATTTGTCAAATAGTTGTTCTAAAAGTATCTCTAAATCATCGATAAAACTATAGAGAATAGGCACCTAAATACATTAACGATCTAAACCAAGCCATCGCTCTTCAAGTTGAGCTAATAGTGTATCCACTTCCTTATTCTTGAAAACAGGATATTGATTATTCGGCCAAGATCCCGTAGGTTTAATTTTGTGTTCTAATAAGTCTTCAAGAAAAATACACCGTGCCGAACTCGTTTTAAGATATTTTAACTTATTAAGGACTAACGCTCTTGTCCATTTTAAATTACTCATATCCTTTTTGATTGTTCTTATTTTAGATCGATCAGAATACGACTCCTTACGTGAAAGAATAGATTTTTTTATACCTGAAAATATTTCAAGAAAAAAAAGCATTAATGGTGTCTTAGTGATTCTAAGAGCGTAAATCAAAAAGCCCCAAAAAATAATCTGGGCAGATAACATCAATAACTGATTTAGTAATTTGATGTCAAGATCAAGTAAGTACTTTACAAAGACTCCAAATGTTAATAGCGTTGCTAACGCTAAAATACCCATTAAAAATGTTTTTAGTAAATATTTCGCTCTTTTTAAAATTCTTGAAAAAGTAAGAACATCATCTTTAATGACATCATAAATATAAAGAAAAGGAATCGTGGAGAGGAAAAATACTATCAAAAATACAGTTGTTGGTAAAAGCAATAAAAAGTCATTAATTTCATGTGCTTGCATGAAGACAAAATAATATGACTCATAAGGATTGAATGTCATAAATAGAGCTAGAGTCAACATGATTTCAAAAAAATAAATGCTTATAAAACCTGTGTGATAATCGCTATCAAATAAACGAATGCGTCGAGAAGATGAAAGTCTTGATATTAAACCAAGCCAATACGATGTAAACGTTAAAAACAATAGTGAGTCCATGCCATTATCTTCTATTAGTTCTAATTTCAAATGATTATTAAAATGAAATAGAACAAAGAAAGTACAAGTCAAATTAACTAAAGCAATTTTTATGTCTAGAAGCCTAAATTTAATAGAAAATGCTAGTGATTTTAAACTGTCTGATAAACTAAGCGAGAATAAAATCTCTTTCTCTCTTCTCAAAAGTTCTAGGCTATCTATTGAATCAAGGTAGAATTCAATCATCCTCAAAGATTCTCTACTTTGTATTGATAAATGACGACAAGAACGAAGGGCAGTTTCACTAATCCAATTATTCCCAAATGCAAATGCAGCAATAATAGCACTTCCTAAGTGGTTAGTATTCAGTAGTCCAATAGCTTCAACGGAAATTTTAACAAACAATAAATTAGGACAACTTGTAATAATAGAACAAATTGTCTTTCCCAGATCTTCTTGAAAAGAGTTAATTAAATTTAGACGATTTCGATAGGCAAAATTCAAAAATCTTAGACAATGAATACTCTCTAAATATTTAGGATTTCCCATATCCTGACTATAGTTTTCCATTCCTCGAATGTACTCCCAGCAATACCAAGCAATTTTTCTTGCTGTTACTTCATCTGTGATGTCACAATATAAAACTAAAGCCTCTCGCCAACGCTCATCTTTGGGAATTGAGTCTAGTGGAAGCTTTTCAAACTCATTGGGTAGGCATTGGGCAACAAAATATTCGGCAAAGCGTCTATGGACAAAACTGAAATTTTCATCAATACTCGACCCTTGTCTAGCAATTCGTCCATAGCAAAGAATTTTCATAATATCCCGCACATCTTTAGGGGCATAGTCATATTCCTGAACTAAACAATCGATCAACTCTTCGGAAGAAGCCTCAAGTCCAAATTTTTGAAATAATGTCCAGGCAATCTTCTGAGCCCCTTGAATAATATTATCTTGCGTTAAAGGAATGCTTCTTGATTTATTCAAACGATCGAGAAGACCTTGACAACTGGAAAGTCTTTGATTGAGATAATTTTGGTATAGCTCACTTTGGCTATCGGGAAGTCGATCTGGACAATGTTCTGCAAAGAGAGGGATTAACCCCGTGGTAAAGGGGTTTCGTAATGCAGGAACTAAATCAGGACGATCTGCAAAAATCTTCTTACGCAAAACCTCGCTATAGAGAGAACGATTTTTGAGGCTAGATAAAATCTGATCTTCAGTAAACGGACGAATTTCTAAAACTGTTCGGGCATCAAAATTAGCTGATGGTCTCCGAAACATTCGAGAAGCTAATAAACCGCGTGATTGGTTACCTCCAGCTAGAAATCGATAAATAACACTAGATAATTCATCAATAAGCCAAGATGCTTCGTTCTCATCTAAAACCTGAGGAATTTCATCGAAGGAATCTAAAATTAAAAAAAATCTCCCATCTTCTAGCATTTGAGAAAACATTGTTTGTTCTCCTACCTTCTGACACAGGAAATTTTCTATAAATACATCTCCTCTGCGCTTTAATGTTTCTAGTAGAAAAGCTTCAAGTTGCTTTACCGTAGGAGAATTTTCTTCAGTCCATTCTTTTTCTGTTTTCCACTCTCTTAAATTTACATAAATTGGAACTTTTCCCGTTTCAGAAATTTCCTCCAATAATTGATTTGCTAATTTGCGGAGAGCTACACTTTTACCCGATCCCGGATCACCTAGTATGAGAAATACCTTGCTAAAACGATCTCGACGAATAGCAGGAAGTAGTTTCATGATGCGCCGGGTGGTTCGCCCATTCTTCCTTATTTCTACTTCTGCATCTAACGGCTCAAAATATTCTTCACTCCAACGTGTTTCTCTATCAATTTTATCCAAATCTGCTTTTAATATGGACTTTAAACCCATCAATTTACGCGAGAAATCTTGATCCACTAGTGCTATGCCTTTTGGATCACTATGACAAACCATTACAGTAGTATCACGATTAAAGAAATTGACAATAAAAATTCCAATTAAAATAAAGACCATAATGCCTGCTGAAGGTGTTACATCTGGCATCGGTAAATTGCGAAAAGCTTCTGGAAAATCTTGACGACTATTAAAGTACTGAACTAGCCAAATAGCCCACCATGGGTAAGCAAGTGTAACAGCAGAAAGAATTGCTAAAGATGCGAGACGAACGCCTGTTTTACCATATCCTTCAGGTAACCAGATCGATTTGGCAATCAAGAAAATAAATATGCAAGTTATAGCAATAATTAGTGTTTGAAGAAGATTGTCAGTTTTCCAGATAGTCAACAAAATACTAGATAGAGATACTATCAGTGTGAATAAAAAGAGACGTTGACGACCACTCAGGTTTCCTAGAAGATTTGCCATAAGATTTGAGATGAAACGTCTATCTGTGACTATTTAGAGAAAATCTGCTTTAAAGATCGTCCTAAAAACATCTCCAAATCATCTATCAAGCTATAGAGAACAGGCACCACAATTAAACTGAGTAAGGTTGAGGTTGTCAATCCGCCAATAATGGCAACGGCCATGGGTTGCCGTAGTTCTGCCCCCACACCCCAACCAAGGGCAATGGGCATCATCCCCAAAATGGTTGAAAGGGTGGTCATCAGAATCGGTCGGAGCCGTCGCGGTGCAGAGGTGAGGAGGGCTTCCCGTTGGTTCAACCCCGATCGCTTTAATTGGTTGGTGTAGTCCACAATTAAAATGGCGTTTTTGTTGACAATGCCCAAGAGAAAAATCACCCCAATTAAGGAAATCATCCCCACGTCACTCTGGGTAATCAACAGTCCTAACATGGCCCCAATAATCGAGAGGGGAAGCGCTAGCACGATCACGAGGGGATCGAGCAAGCGCCGGAAGAGTAAGAGCAAGATCGCCGTAATTCCCCCGATCGAGAACAGTGCGGTGCGCCCAAAACTACGAATGACAAGATCACTGCGCTGGGAGTCCCCCCCGAGGCCAATGCTCACCCCTTCCGGCAGAATGTCCTGAGCCTGAGCGACGACGGCAGCCGTGGCTTCCCCTAGGGCTTGTCCGGGGGCTAAGTTTGCTCGCAAGTAAGCCACCCGTTGCCCGTTGAGGTGGAGGATTTCATTGGGGTTGAGGTTGGCACTGCCGGTGGGGAGTGCATCATCTCCCGTTGCGGTGACATCCACTAAGCCGGACAATTTGGAGACCTTGGTTTTGAGGCGTTGTACGGTGGTCATCAGGTCTTCAATGTTGTCCCCCTGAAACGCTACTTTGAGGGGGAGATCGCCGCCGGTATCCACAAACTGAATATCCTCTAGGCTGGCTCTGGCTCCCACGAGGGTAGGCAGGGCTTCCCGGATCTGTTCCTGAACGATCGCAGTGTGGAGAGCACGATCGTCCTTGAGTTTGACGTAGAGGCGGCCCTGGTTAATGGCTCCCCGCTCTCCCAAAAGACTCAGCACCGCTTCCACCTGATCATTGGCTAAGACCGCAGGCTCTAACTGCTCCGCAAACAGTCGAGATTCTGCCAAGACAATGGGGGCAAATTGGGCTTCTGGGGACATGGCGGGGGTTTCGTCTGCGGCCGCCCCAAGGGGCAGATCCAAGACCACGATCGCTTGACCCGGCTCTACGGAATCAAAACCATCCAGGTTATTAATGTTGGCTAACACCGGCCAGCGATCGGGGGAAGACAAAAAGCGCTCCGCTACATCCCGCAGGTCTTGATTGGGCTTGATCACATAGCTTTTAGCGGCACGGCGCTTTAACTGTTTGAGACGATCCAACTGCTCTGGGGCCAAGCCTTCCAGAAAGGGGGCATAGGTCCGCAGTTGATCCGCGCCACTTTCTGAGGAGTCTTCGGGTGTTTCAGCAACTGGGCTTTCAGGGGGCGTTTCGGCTGGAGGCTGAAACCGCTCCCGCAGAGTGCTTTCCAGGTAGCCGGGACTAATGCGATAGGTGACATTAAACTCCCCCCGATCCAATTTGGGGATAAATCCCTGGGGAATGAGGGGAATGAGGGCGACCCCTCCCACCAAGCTGAGAATGGCTAAAACAATGACCCAAAAGCGATGGTTCAGGGCTAGGCTCAAGACCCGGCGATAGGGCTGATTAAGGGGTAAGGTTTCTGTCTCTGCAGCGGCCTGGTGATCAGACCGGGGGCGCAACCAGAGGGACGCAAGCACGGGGGAGAGGGTACGGGCAACAAGCAAGGAGGTGAGCACGGCGGCGGAGACCGTAATCCCGAAGGGCTTAAAGAATTGCCCAATGGTGCCCCCCATGTTGCCCACGGGAAAGAAGACCGCCACGATCGTTAAGGTGGCAGCGGAAACCGTAATCCCAATTTCTGAGGTGGCTTTAATGGCAGACTGACGGGGGCTTTCCTCGGGGGTCAGGTGCCGGGAAATATTCTCCACATCAACGATCGCATCATCGACAATAATGCCAATGACCAAAGCGAGGGCCAAAAGGGTAATGGTTTCCAGGTTAAACCCGTTCCAGGCCATGACAATAAACGTGCCCAGGAGCGAGAGGGGAATGGCCAGGGCCGTAATCAAAGTGGCCCGCCAACTCCGCAAAAAAGGATAGATAATCACCACCGCCAAAACGATCGCAAGAAAGAGCGCTTCGATCGTGGCATTCGTGGCTTCGCGGATGTAATTTGCTTGGGTGGCAGCGGTTTCAATGCGGAGGTCGGGCACCCGTTTCGCTAACCCATCCACCGCCGCCTGCACCCGCTCCACCACTTCCAAAATCGTGGCACTGGGTTCCTTAATCACCTGTACCGCCAAGACATCTTCCCCATTCCAACGGGTCAAGGTTTGGGCCGCAAAAGGGGCATCCGGAACCCGTTGATTCTCCAGATCTAAATCAGCGGTGCCCAAGGTTTCCACCCGTAACACCCCCCGCAGTTTTGCCAGTACCGGCACCACATCCTCCTGAATGCGATCGTAAAGCACCTGCCGGGGCGCTGCGGACTCACTTTGAATTACATAGGTAACGGCACTGGACTCATTGAGATCAAAGGGGGTAATGGTAAACTGAGCCTCTGGGGGCAGATTCATCCCTTTCAGTTGTAACTCGGTTGCCAGGTAAGACTCCTGCAGTTGTTTACCCACCCCAAACCGCAACTGCACGATCGATCGTCCTGAATAGGTGGACGACTCATAACTTTCTAAACGCTCTAACCCCTGTAACCGAGCTTCCAAAGGGCGCGTCAGCTCCGCTTCCGTCCTGTAAATATCCTCAATGGGAGCCGAGGCATCCACCAAGACAATGGGGAAAGAGACATCGGGAAAAAGGTTATAGCGCAGGGAACTAAAGGCCAAAATGCCCGCCACCGCTACCCCCAGCCAAAACGCGATCGTCAACCCCGGATTTTGTAGGGCCCATAAAGAAAGGTTCAAACGCGATCGCCAAGAGGGGTTTAACTCAGGATCAGGCAGAGGGGAGGGAGGCATAGGGACAAAGAACAGAGCCCAAGGTTACCCTGGTAGTTTAGCAAGCCACAGGACAACCCGTTCAAATTTGCGCTCAGGGGGGTGTTTAGATCTCAGGGGTCTTGAACTATGTGGAGATCGAGATCTAAGTCCCCCCTCCCGAGTAGGCGGTTGCTCATGATCACCTTGTGGGAATACTCACCTCTTCCCCGATCGAATTAGATTTGCTCGTCAACATCTGACCCACCCTAACCCCTCCCAAGAGGGGAACCGGAGGAAAACGGGATCATTACCGCCTATACTGCTCGTAAACTATCTGGAGGCGTTTCTAAATGAGCGGAAAACTCATTTGTCGTTATGATCCAGTCGGAGATATTCTCTACATCGATCAACGTAGCCCCTATGCGGAACAGGAGTCTGAGGAGATTGGTGATGAAATCATTGCTCGG
>JBMTZC010000153.1:0-9992 GCA_049455215.1 Prochlorotrichaceae cyanobacterium | reverse complement strand
AGGATGGCTACGCTGTCCGCCATAACCCCTATTCTTGCGTAGCAAGAGGAACCCGCTGTGAGATTTTTTGAGGTGCCAATAGTCATTCGCCATAAATCTTTTCTATGCAAATCCCTGACGATTTTTCAGGGGAAACCGGCCGTCACCCCTTATCCTTAAAAGAGAGGATGAGATGAACTGTTCATGAACTGTATTATTAATCGAAGAGCCCAGTTTTCCGCTAGCCATCGCTATTGGATTCCTGAATGGAGTGAAGCGGACAACCTCAAGCATTTTGGCCCCTGCACCCAATTTCCGGGACATGGTCATAACTATGTCTTATATGTTTCCATGGAAGGAGCACTAGACGAATACGGCATGGTTCTCAACCTCTCGGAGGTGAAGCATACCATTCGCCAAGAAGTGATCAGTCAACTGGACTTTTCCTATCTCAATGAAGTCTGGGCTGAGTTTCGTCAGGTGTTACCCACCACGGAATATATGGCCAAGGTGATTTGGGATCGGCTGAGTCCCCATCTGCCGATCGTCCAAATTCAATTGTTTGAACACCCCCAACTTTGGGCGGATTATTTTGGAAATGATATGGAAGCTTTTTTAACCCTGCAAACCCACTTTAGTGCGGCCCATCGGCTGGCGTTACCCCACCTCAGCTATGAGGAAAACTGTGAAATTTATGGTAAATGTGCCCGTCCCCACGGTCATGGTCATAACTACCATCTCGAAGTCACTGTCAAGGGCACGATCGATCCCCGGACTGGCATGATTGCCGATCTAGCGGCCTTGCAAGGAATTTTGAAAGCGCAGGTGGAAGAGCCCATGGATCACACCTTCCTGAATAAAGATGTGCCTTATTTTGCGGAGGTTGTTCCCACGGCGGAAAACATTGCGGTCTACATTCGTAAGGTGCTCTCCGCCCCCATTCGGGAGACAGGGGCCACGCTGCACAAAGTAAAACTGATTGAAAGCCCCAATAACTCTGCAGAAGTGTATGGGGAAGACCCTGCAGAAAGTTTGAAATTGGGCTGGGATGGGGCCCATTTACTGGTATCTGTGTGAGAGGCTTAACCGGAGTGACTAAGCTCCAGAGTAATTTAATTTATTTGAGAATTTGCAAATGACGAATCCTAAAGTTTTTTTTGATATTACGATCGCTGGACAAGCGGCTGGACGAATTGTGATGGAACTGCGGGCCGATGTAGTGCCTGAAACCGCTGAAAATTTCAGAGCATTATGTACGGGAGAAAAGGGTATGGGTAAGTCTGGAAAACCCTTACACTACAAAGGTTCTAGCTTTCACCGTGTGATCCCTAGCTTTATGTGCCAAGGCGGAGACTTTACCCGAGGTAACGGTACCGGCGGTGAGTCCATCTATGGCGATCGGTTTGCGGATGAGAACTTTACCCTTAAACATACGGAACCGGGCTTGCTGAGTATGGCGAATGCCGGGCCAGGAACCAATGGCTCACAGTTTTTTATTACCACTGCAGAAACCCCTTGGTTAGATGGTAAACACGTTGTCTTTGGCCAGGTAGTGGAAGGGCTAGAAGTAGTACAAGCCATCGAAGCGCAGGGAACTCAAGGGGGCAAACCCCGCCAAGCGATCGTGATTGCTGATTGTGGTCAACTTTAAAGCTAACCTTCAAGTTTCCATCGCACAGACACCCCTCTAGGGCGCGTGTTCAATTCAGTCTAGAAGCCTTACGGTATAGACCTGAGCCGCGCCCGTCCGAATTTTTCTGAATTTTAAAGCTCATTGCGGGCATCTTGAAAATGCCAAAACGGGTTATGGTTCTACACCGTAATGGGGCGTAGCGGGCAGCCTGGCCGTGATTAATCGCGGTATCCTGTTGAATGGCAGTTCTCAGTGTTGCGATCCCCGAACCCATGCCTAAGCCCACCAGTGAATATAGTTGTACAGAATGTGGCGGTAAGGCGTATCAATACTTTGGTAAGTGTCCTTCCTGTGGTGCGTGGGGCACCTTAGTTGAACAAACGATCGTTCCTGCACCCCCCAGCTCCTCTCGTCGTACCCCTACTCCAGATCCTGACCGTCCCTCAACTCCCCGTCTCTCCCGTCGTTTAGAACAAATTGTAGATTACCCCCAGCAACGCCTTCCCTCTGGCTATGGTGAGTTCGATCGGGTGTTGGGCGGGGGGATTGTGCCGGGCTCCCTGGTGCTGATTGGGGGAGATCCGGGTATCGGCAAATCAACACTGCTCCTGCAGGTGGCGCGGCATCTCTCTGAACATCTTTCCCTACTCTATGTTTGTGCTGAAGAGTCGGGGCAGCAGGTGAAAATGCGCTGGCAACGGCTTCAGGAACAGTCTCCTGCAACGGCATTTCCCCCCCATCTGTATCTCTTGCCGGAGGTGGAACTGGAAAAAATTACCGTGGAGTTGGAATCCCTCAAACCCACGATCGCCGTCATTGATAGTATTCAAGCCATTTATTTTGCAACCCTAAATTCCGCTCCGGGATCCGTGTCTCAGGTACGGGAATGTACCTCTGCCTTAATGCGACTAGCGAAGCAACTGGAAATTGCCCTGCTCATTGTTGGCCACGTTACGAAGGAGGGGGCTATCGCCGGTCCCAAGGTGTTAGAGCATTTGGTGGATACGGTGTTGTATTTTGAGGGCGATCGCTTTGCCAGCCATCGCTTACTACGATCGGTTAAAAACCGCTTTGGGGCAACCCACGAATTGGGCATCTTTGAAATGCAGGGGCAGGGATTAATCGAAGTGCCTAATCCCTCCGCCTTATTTTTAGGAAATCGTTTAGAAAGCGTTCCCGGTACCGCCACGATCGTGGCCTGTGAAGGCACCCGGCCCCTACTGGTAGAATTGCAGGCCCTCGTTAGTCCCACCAGTTACCCCTCACCGAGACGATCGACTACGGGCATGGAATATAACCGTCTCCTCCAAATTTTGGCTGTGTTAGAAAAACGGGTGGGCTTTCCCCTCTCTAAATTTGATGCCTACGTTGCCTCGGCGGGAGGTCTCAGTGTTACGGAACCCGCTGCAGACTTAGGCATTGCCGTGGCCATCGCCGCTAGTTTCCGCGATCGAACCGTTGCTCCAGATCTCGTTTTAATCGGTGAAGTGGGTTTGGGGGGACAGATTCGCCCCGTATCCCAGTTGGATTTACGGCTCAAAGAAGCTGCAAAATTGGGGTTCCGCACCGCGATCGTTCCCCAAGGGCAAAATATTGAAGGGTCAATCAACGAAACCCTTACCCTTCATCCCGTCGCTAAAGTCGTCGATGCCTTGAGTATTGCTTTACAACCCTCGGAAAACCTTGAAAAATCCCCTGGAAACGGGGACTAAATCCAGCCGAGACCATCACGTTCATCGATTTAGTGGGCGAACCTTAAGGCGAAAGAGTCCGGCACTCCGCGCCGCACTCTTTCATTAGAACTAGAAATATTAAGGCGAAGTTGGCGAAGCGGGGGCTGGGGACTTGGGGGGATCCGGAAGCACCGGGGGCGTATAGTGACTAATGCTGACCCATTCCAGGCGGCTAATGGGAGCCGTTAAGCGAATGATGGCCTGGGGAGATGGACTCGCCTTCATTTGGATGGTTTCGACAACCCCTACCGGTAATCCCGGCGGAAAGAGGGTGCTATTGGGAGAGGTGGTGATCACATCTCCAGGGCGAACATCCGGGGTTTTTTCAAAAAACCGCATAATCACTTGATTAGAGGCTTGCCCTCGAATGTAACCTTGGCTGCGGGTGCGACTCACCATCACCCCGACGCTACTCATGGGATCGCTAATTAAGGTCACCCGACTGGAGTGGGGAGTGGTTTGGGTGACGCGCCCCACCAAGCCCCCAGGAGCCATGGCAATGGAACCCTCCTTGATGCCATCGGAAGAGCCACGACCCACTAAGGTCTGTTGCCACCATTCACTCACGCTGCGGCCCACGACGGGGGCAAAGAGATCGGGAGGCAAAGGTTGATCCGGATCTCCCAACAACGATCGTAATTGTTGATTTTGCTGATCGAGTTCAATAAGGCGCTCCTGTAATTCCAGAAAGCGGGCCTCCATTAACCATTCTTCTTGAGCCGTTTGGGGTTGAAACAGCCGCGCAAAAGAAGCGTAAAGTTCCAAGAGGAACGCCCCTTGGGTTTGCCGCAAAAACCAGCCTATGGCTAGGACAGTGCTAATGACCAGCAGGCGGCTACCATATTGTTCCCACCATCGGTTTAGGGAATACATAAAAACTCAAGTTTTAGGGCTAAAATCCCATCGATCGTTGACGACTAAACACCCGCTCAAGCTGCTTAAAGTTTTCGAGGACTAGTCCTGTCCCTAAAACCACACAACTTAAAGGATCCGCTGCAACGTGGGTCACAATGCCGGTTTCATGGCTAATTAAGGTGTCTAAGCCTCGGAGCAGGGCTCCGCCTCCCGCCAACATAATGCCCCGATCGATAATATCTGCCGCGAGTTCAGGCGGGGTCCGTTCTAAGGTCCGCTTCACCGCATCCACAATCACCGCTAGGGGTTCTGACATACTTTCCCGAATTTCAGGCCCCTTAATGGTCACGGTACGGGGTAAGCCAGAGAGCATGTGTAAGCCTCTGACCTCCAAGGTGGCTTCATCTACTTCTCGGGTTGGATAGGCAGAGCCAATATTAATTTTAATTTCTTCCGCAGTCCGTTCCCCCACAATCAGGTTATGGACTTTTTTCATGTACTGGGTAATGGAATCGGTCAACTCATCCCCGGCAACCCGCACGGATTCGCTGAGAACAATACCCTGTAAGCTCAAAACCGCAACTTCTGTGGTGCCTCCACCAATGTCAATCACCATGTTCCCTGTCGGCTCTGCAACAGGTAAACCGGCACCGATCGCGGCTGCTACTGGTTCATCAATCAGGAAAACTTCTCTTGCTCCTGCTTCTCGGGCTGCTTCTTCAACCGCCCGTTTTTCGACCCCCGTTACGCCACTGGGAATCCCGATAACAATGCGGGGAGACACTAGGGCCCGTCCTTCGTGAACCCGGCGAATGAAGTGTTTCAGCATTAACTCCGCCGTATCAAAGTCTGCAATGACCCCATCCCGCAGGGGACGCAGAGCCACAATATTACCGGGGGTACGTCCCAGCATCTTTTTTGCATCTTCCCCCACAGCTAGGGGCAGATTTTTATCTTGGTCAATTGCTACAACAGAGGGTTCTTGGAGGACAATTCCCTTACCCGAGACATAGACCAGGGTATTGGCAGTCCCTAAATCAATTCCCATGTCCCGCGAGAACGAAAATGAAAAGCGGTTCAAAAAATTACCCACAAGCAGCAATGCTCCAATAGGCGGCTAACGGGTCAAATTTTATTACAAACGTTAACAAAATGGAAGGCTTCTTAACGTAGTTGGTCACGATCGCTTAAATTTTATACAGTTTTAAACTTTTTCTCCGAAGGCTAAAAACCTGCTCTGGAAGCTCAGAATCCTTTGTGCAGAGGGCTTTGGGGGATTATCGATCGCCTCCTGATGGTCTTGGGGGCGAGTTAACCCCACTCATCGTCTTATTTTTACGGTCTGAAGGTGGTATGGGGCTGCCTGAAAATGGATGAGGATCGCGTCGCAATCCGCTACACTCGGTATGTCAGAGTCTTCATTTTGGATGAATACCTCACTATGACATTAAATGTAGTTACCTTAGTAGGCAGAGCTGGCCGAGATCCGGAAGTCAAGTACTTTGAGTCTGGGGCAGTGGTTTGTAGTTTTTCCCTCGCGGTGGATCGTCGCAGCCGCAGTAGTGATGAGCCGGATTGGTTTGAATTAAAAATTTGGGGTAAAACCGCCCAAGTCGCAGCGGACTACGTCAGAAAAGGAAAACAGGTGGGCATCGTGGGTGCCCTGAGTTTTGAGCACTGGATCGATCGCAATACGGGGGCAAGCCGCTCTAAACCGGTGATTCAGGTGTCTACGCTGGAGTTGCTCGGATCCAAGGGGGATATGATGGATCCCAGTCAAATGCCTAACGCGAATGATGAATTTTAGGGAGCCAGTTGGCCCAGAGCCGCAATCAGCAGATCAAAAAAGCCGTCTGCATTGACCTGCGTTGCCACTTGTATAGGTGAATCCGTGATCCAGGAGATCACACTGCGCCCTAGGGTCAAGGCACTTTGGGTCTCGATCGCTAGGGTGGCGGGTCGGGTCGTAAATAACTCGGGCTGGAGCAGATAGGCAATCACGCAGGGATCGTGAAGGGGTGGCCCGGTAAATTGACGCTCTAGGGCTTCGGGGCTTTGGGCATAGCTGGCCAGCATGGCTAAGATAGCTTGACTGACGGGGGTCTGCAGAGCTTTGATCCGCTCTTGATAGGGAGGGGATGCGATGACTTTATGGGTTACGTCTAAGCCAATGACTGTGGTGGGAATGTGATACGTCTGGACACGATCGAAAACAATCTGGGCTGCGTGGGGATCGGCATAGAAATTAAATTCTGCAGAGGGGGTGACATTGCCCTGGCCGAGGGAACCCCCCATAATCACCAGTTGCTGGATTTGCTTGGCGAGGGGAGGCTCTTGAATGAGGGCGATCGCTAAGTTGGTCAAGGGCCCCAGGGTCGCGATCGTTAAGGGGGTAGGAATATGGCGTAAGGCAGTCATCAAGGCCGTTACCCCAAAGGTAGACTGAGCCTGAATCTGGGGAGGAGGGAGCGTCACGCCGCCGAGACCATCCTGGCCATGAATATCTTCTGCAAAAATTGGCGATCGGAAAATTGGTACGGAACAGCCGGCATAGAGGGGAATGGTGGGACAGTTCGCCAACTCTAGAATCCGTAGTCCGTTGCGACTGGTTAAGGTTACCGGCACATTACCCGCCACCGTTGTGATTCCCTGTAGAGCAAGACGGGGAGAAGCAACCGCCAGCAGCAGAGCGATCGCATCATCGATGCCCGGATCACAATCTATCCACAGGGGAATGGCGGGACTCACGGTGGGGCTCATAGTCAACCTCTGGATTCGTCTGGTCTTCAGCGTGTACTCATTATTTTAGTGATGAGAGTGATGAGACTTCAGTGATGAGGCAGGCAAACCGTATAAAATTCTGAAAATTCTGTATCGACGGCCTGTGCAACTTAAGGGCCAAGATCTGAAATTCTGAGATTTCTGAGATATAGTTGCACATCGCGTGTATAAAATTCTGTCCCCTAAAATTATCCCTTAAACCTAGGATGTCTACGGTACTTCGCCCAGCCTGGTTTCAACGTTCCTCTCCGATCGTTGCTCCGGCCTTATTGGGTTGTACCCTGGTGCGCCAATTTGCCAATGGCGATCGTCTCCAAGGGCAGATTGTGGAAACGGAAGCCTATGCCCCCGATGATCCGGCTTGTCATGCCTATCGTAAACGGACAGAGCGCAATGGGGCGATGTTTGCGGCGGGTGGCCAGAGTTATGTCTATCTCATTTACGGGATGTATCACTGTTTTAATGTGGTGACGGATGCTGAAGGCGTGGGCAGTGCGGTTTTAGTGAGAGCGATCGATCTCCAACCCCACCCCCTTTTAGAGCCATTACTGAGCAACGCTGCGGGAAAGTCGAGAAAATCCCCTCTCTCTCGCTTGGCGGCTGGCCCTGGAAAACTCTGCAAAGCCCTCAGGATCGATCGCACCCTGAACGATCGTCCCCTCACACCGGAGTCAGGTCTATGGCTTGAGGCCCGTTCCCCAGAACTGGATGAAGCGATCGAATCGGGTGCAACAGGGGTCGTGCAAACGACTCGGATTGGGCTATCTCAAGGTCAAGAGTATCCCTGGCGCTGGTATTTACAGGATTCTCCTGCTGTTTCCAAACCCTAGCTAGGATGATTCTCCGATGGCAACCGTTTCAGAACCAACACCGCTAAGGGGGGCAGGCACAGGTCAAGGGAATAGGGAAAACCGTGAAATTGCCACTCTTCAGATTGTTTCCCTCCCAGATTCCCCATGTTGCTGCCCCCATATTGCCGGGAGTCGCTATTGAAGAGTTCTTGATAAAAACCAGAGGTGGGGACACCGATTCGGTAGTGGGCATGGGGTTGAGGGGTAAAGTTGCCCACGACCACTAAAAAGTCGTCGGAGTCTTGATCTCGGCGTAGAAAGGAAATGACGCTATGACGGTTGTCGTTACAGTCAATCCACTGAAAGCCCGATTCTTCAAAGTCTGCGGTATAGAGGCTGGGTTCCTGGCGGTACAGGGCATTGAGATCTCGCACTAAGGTTTGAATTTGTTGGTGGGGGAGATAATTTAATAAATCCCAATCTAAATCTGCCCACACATTCCACTCGTTCCACTGGGCAAATTCAATCCCCATAAAGAGGGTTTTCTTGCCCGGATGGGTATACATAAAGGTGAGCAAACATCTTAAGTTGGCATATTTTTGCCACTCATCCCCAGACATTTTGCCTAACATGGAACTTTTGCCATGCACCACTTCATCGTGGGAGAGGGCAATCATAAAGTTCTCACTGTGGTGATACCACATGGGAAAGGTCAGGTTATTTTGATGATATTGCCGCAGGGAACTTTCCATGCCGAAGTAATCTAAAACATCGTGCATCCAGCCCATATTCCACTTGAGGTTAAAGCCTAAGCCCCCAACATAGGTGGGCCAGGACACCATTGGCCAGACACTCGATTCTTCTGCGATCGCTAAGATGCCAGGAAATTCACTAAAGAGAATATGATTGACTTGCCGGAGGAAATTGGCGGCTTCAATATTTTCCCGTCCACCGTATTGATTGGGGATCCATTCTCCAGGTTTGCGCCCATAGTCTAAATACAACATGGCGGCAACAGCATCTACCCGTAACCCATCAATGTGATAGTAATCAAACCAAAAAAGAGCGTTGGCTAAGAGGAAGTTACGAACTTGGGGGGCTTCATAATTAAAGACTAACGTACCCCATTCTTTATGCTCCCCGCGACGATCGTCGGCATACTCATAGAGGGGGGTGCCGTCAAATTGAGCTAAACCATGGCGATCCCGTGAAAAGTGCCCCGGAACCCAATCTAAAATGACCCCTAACCCCGCCTGGTGACAGCGATCGATAAAGTACATTAAGCCCTGGGGACAGCCAAACCGTGAGGTGGGGGCATAATACCCCGTGACTTGATAGCCCCAACAGCCGTCAAAGGGATGCTCCGCTAGGGGCAATAGCTCAATGTGGGTATAGCCTAAGTCCTGCACATAGGGAATGAGGCGATCCGCCAGTTCGACGTAGGTTAAAAACCGAGCCTGGGGACGGTAGCCAGAAATGGGCACGATCTGTTGGGGATCCCCTTCAAAGGGGGGCGGGGGATCGGCGGTAGAGCCGTGCATCCAGGAGCCGAGATGAACTTCGTAGACGGAGAGGGGATGGTGAAGAATATTTTGCTGGGGACGATCCGTCATCCATGTTTGATCCCCCCAGGAGTAGGTTTGGAGATCCGTTACGATCGAGGCTGTACGGGGACGAACTTCATGCTGAAAGCCAAAGGGATCAGCCTTTTTATAGCGATCGCCTTCAGCGGTACAAATTTGATATTGATAGCGATCGTTGACTTGGGCGGTGGGAATAAACTTGCCCCAAATGCCTTGACCTAAAGGCTCTAACGGATCTTGACTGTCTTGCCAGTTATTGAAGGTGCCGAGAACCTGTACCGCCGTTGCGGCTGGAGCCCAGACGGCAAAGTAAACCCCTGAAACGCCGTCCAGTACCGCAGGGTGAGCCCCTAGCTTTTCGTAGAGCCGATGATGAGAGCCTTCTTGAAAGAGGTGCTGATCAAAGTCAGTGAATTGTAAATCGGAAACTGAAACGTTCATAGGCTACCCAATTAAGGCGATCGTTGAGGCAGCTTGAAGCAGAACCGTTCAGGGGAACCTCAATGTCCCAAACGATGAATGACTCCTAAGCCCGATCGATTCGGGAGGCTTAAGGTGCCGTTTTGAGGGGTTGCGCCCTCGAAGGGATCGTTGCTCAGGTTCAGATGACTATCTAAATCCAAATAGTCCACTAAGC
>JBMTZC010000152.1:0-10058 GCA_049455215.1 Prochlorotrichaceae cyanobacterium | reverse complement strand
CATCGGAGCCAGGGCCCATTATCCCCTGGCGGAACTGAAAACCCGCAGGGCTGAGTTTGCGACCCTGCCCCACTTAGATGCCCAGGTGCTTCAGGAGCAGGCCCAAGTGTTAGGGCGCAAGATTGGGCTAACGGAAAGTGAACCGGATCGAGCCCTCGCGGAAGCGATCGTGAATCTGCGCCTCTGCCACGATGAATTTGGACTCCAGGAAATGCGGCAAGCTCTGACCGTAACGATCGCTGCCCATAAAGCGGGAATGCAGCGGAGCAGAACCGCCCACAGCGAAGCCCAAGTCCGAGCCGCCATGGAAGGGGTGATTCTCGAACACCACTGCACCTGCGCCTACGGCAGCATTATTACCACCCACGGCGAAGTCTTGCATAACGATCGCTACACCAACCCCATTGCTCCCGGCGACTTAATTTTGGCGGATGTAGGGGCAGAAACCCCCAGTGGCTGGGCTGCCGACATTACCCGCACCTGGCCTGCCTCCGGTCAGTTCACCTCACCGCAACGGGATTTGTATCAAGTGGTCTTAGCGGCCCACGATGCCTGCATTGCCGCCCTGCAGCCTGGCGTAGAGTACCGTGAGATTCACCTCTTGGGGTGTCGAGTCCTGGCGGAGGGGTTAGTAGATCTGGGTATTCTCCGAGGCAACCCTGAAGATTTAGTCGCCCAGGATCTCCATGCCCTCTTTTTCCCCCATGGCATTGGTCATCTGCTGGGGTTAGATGTCCATGATATGGAAGATTTAGGGGACTTAGCCGGCTATGCCCCGCATCGTCACCGCAGCGATCGCTTTGGCTTACGTTATCTCCGACTCGATCGTCCCCTGCAAGTGGGTATGGTGGTCACCATCGAGCCTGGATTTTATCAAGTCCCCTCAATCCTAGAGTCCGCCAAAACCCAAGCACAGGATCAAGCCGGGGTGAACTGGGATCGCCTGGCAGACTTTGCCTCCATTCGAGGAATCCGCATTGAAGATGATGTCTTAATCACCCCCGAGGGATCTGAAGTTTTAAGCGCTGCCCTACCCACCACCCCAGAAGCGATCGAAGGTCTCTGTACAGATGGGGGAATTTAGCTTAGAATGAAAATCCATTTACGGGATGTGGCGCAGCTTGGTAGCGCACTTCGTTCGGGACGAAGGGGCCGCTGGTTCGAATCCAGTCATCCCGATTTTTTTCATTTCTACCTTCATGGCGGCGGTTTTATCCACCCTGGATAAGTCCCTCCGTCTTCTATGGCTCATGAATAAGCCAGGCTAGCCTCAGACTATTGCGGTGCTTTACTTGAACTGCTTAGCACAGATTTCCTGCTGGGGATCATTCTGCGGAAAGTTACTTAAATAAGACTGCAACCATTGACAGCTTTCTGCCACTAATTCGGGGCCAGATTGAATGGGCCAAATTTTAGTTATGCCATCCCGTCCAGCGGTGACAAACCAACGGCGATCGGGGCTGATTGCGATGCTTTGCACATCTCCATAATGATTATTCTTAATCTCTACGATTTTATTCCCGTCCAGATCCCAAATTCGCGCCACCCCACCCCAAGAAATAGTATTGACCCAGGGCATGTTGGGCACAAAGGAGGCTTCTTTTGTACCATCATCATTCAAGCTCAATTCAGTGGTTTGAATCTGCTCACCCTGCTCACGCCAGAATTGAAAAAAGAGAGAGGAGTCCGATCGCTCGGCTAAAAAGATGGGGGCAAATTCCTCTTCTGCTCGATTCTGATTCGATCCCTTTTCAAAGGTAATGGAGAGGACTTTACCGGTGATGGGATTTGCGGCTAAGTTCTCATTTAAGGTTGAATTTGCCTCACCCTGGTCTATTTGCCAAACCTGGACTACCCCTGTCCATTGCACGGTGATTAACCATTCACCATCCGGACTAAATTGGGTTAAGTAGATGTCAGTGTTTCCTGCTTCATTGCCAAAGTCTTTTCTCCATTGTGGCTGACCATCCGCCTGCCAATACTTCATTTCACCAGAAGTATCTGTGGTGACAAAGCTGTTATTCAAGGGGTGAAACCTTAGGGTTTGTAAGGGGGTTTGATGGGGACGAAAACTCAAAAACTGCTCCCCTTCGAGGTTCCAGATATAGACTCGCCCCGTGCTCGATTGCACCGCAATTCGATCGTTTTGAGGACTCACTTGAAGGTTGGATAAGTTATTAGACCGAGATTCTGAGGTGAGTAAGGTTCGGCCATAATCCAGTTGGGAGGAGTCCAACGATCGGATTTCAATGACTTGCCCTTTTTGGGGATCCTGGGCTAACCAGAGTAACTGTTGACTATCGGGACTAAAGGTGACTTCCTGCACCTGACTCCACTCCCGAAGCTTCTGGGGGGAACCTTCTGCCAGGTCGATAGACCACAGTTCGAGTAAGCCCGTGGTGCTGAGGGTGACTAAAAACTGACCATCGGGACTATAGCGGACAGTATTGATGGGGTCACCCTGGCCGTACAAGGTGTAGCGTTGATGATCCTCTAGGGACCAGGAGCGGGCCTGGCCTCCCTGACTGAGGGTCACCAAAAAGCTGCGATCGGGACTCAGGTTGAGGGTTTTAATACTACTGGTTCCCAAATCAAAGGCAAATTTTTGCCAGCCGTCTAAGCTCCAAAACCGGAGCATTCGATCCTGCTGTCCCAGGCTAATAATGCCCTGCCGGTCTTTGCCGTGGGCCTCGGGGGGCTGGTCTGGGGGCGTTTCCCCTTGGCTAAAGTGGAGGGATTGAATGGCCCCGGTGTGGGCAAAAATCTGACGCTGTAATTGTAATTGGCGATCCCAGAGCCGCAGAACTCCCCCTGCCGATCCCGTGGCAATCACAATGTCAGAAGAACGGGAAAAGTCTGGGGCAATGGCGATGGAATGAATGGGTTGGTTAGAAACGGTTTGCCGTCTTAGCGGTTGCTCTAGGGGTTGCGATGGCTCGCTTGGTGAGGACTCCTGCCCCTTGTCAGATGCCTCGATTTTCCAGAGTAGTAACTCCCCGTTTTCGTGCCCCGTCAGTACAAAGTCCCCTTGGGGACTAAAGGCAAAGCTAGAGACAGGAGCACTGCTCTGTAGGGGGGCAAGCCGATCCCCTGCGATCGTCCAGAGTTCAGCTTCCTGATTTTCATTGAGGGTTAACACTTCCTGCCCGGAGGGACTAAAGACCGCCTCAACGATCGCTTCCGGACTCGTAAAGCTGCCCTGCGCCGTTCCCTGAAAGTTCCAGCGGAAAACCGTGCTCCCCCCTGCGGTGAGTAAACTTTGACTATCGGGACTAAAGGTGAGACTGGTGAGGGACTCTGAGTGGGCAGACCAGGTTTTGAGGAGGGCTCCCGTTTCTAAACTCCAGAGGCTCACCTCACCGGATTCTCCCCCGGTGGCCAGGAAGCGATCGTCTCTACTCAGGGCTAAAAATCCCACCTCCTGACGGGGAGTTTTCCACTCCAACTGTTTAGCGCCGTTGGGATGCCACACTTGCAGGGTGCCATCCTGTTGATGGATGACCAGCCACTGGCCACTAGGACTCAATTGAATCACTTGGGCGGCCCACTCATTGGACTCCTGGATATTCAATAAAATGTCTCGCAGAGTGCCCTGGACTTTGATGGGTAAATTTTCGTTTTTAATCCAAACATCCAGTAAAGAGGTGCGGAGTCTGCGTTGATAGGCATTGGTGGCCTGAATGAGGGCCTGGAGTTCCTTGCCTTCACGGAAGAATAATTCCGCAGAAATCCGCAGGGTTTCCACGGTTTCTAACTCCGCTTTGCGCAGTTGGATGCTACTAAATAAGGTCATACCCGTCATTAATACCCCCGCTACCGTGGAGGCGATCGCTAAGCGACGGGCTCGATTTAATTCCCGCTGACGTTCTTGTTCTGCCCGTTGGCGTTGTTGATCCTGAACCTGTCGGCTGGCTTCAATGAAGGATTGCTGGGCGGCCGTCACCACCGGCGATCGGTGTTCGGTAATGGCGTGATGTAACCAGTTTTCTGCTGCCGTTAGCTCATGATCCTGGAGCAGTAAAGCCTCGGGTTGACCAGACTGTAGCCATTGCCGCGCCCGGAGTCCCCATTGGCTATGGTCTCTGACATATTCTCGATCTAAGTCTAAAATTCGGATGAGATCCCCTACTCCCGTATGAAAGTCTCGATTGTGGTGGACAAAATCAATCCAATCTCGTTCTTCCATCTGCTGAAAGAGGGGCAAAATCTGTTGTAAGTCCGTGGGCAAGGCTTCCCGAGATGGGGCAAAAAGTGAGGGATCGAGGGGGCGATAAACGACGGGAATGAAGCGCTTTTGTAAACTGATCACTTCCTGCAGCAAGCTTTGGGCTTGGGGATCCTGCAGCAGAGAAGGTGAAACGATCGCAATGCAGTTGGCCGCTTCTAAGAGCATTTTCTGGCACTGTTCAAAGGCATCCGGTGTTTCGGGATCCAGGTAATCCCCCGCAAACCAGGTCGATCGTCCCTGCACTTGAAGGGACTGATTAATCCGAGTGGCAAACCCCTGATCCACTGCGGTATACAGCACAAAGACTTCGACTTCATCGGCAGGCGGAGTCGAGCTACTCACCCGAATGTAGTCTTCCTGTAGTACGGTGTAAAATCCCTGTTTGATCTCCTGAGCTAACTGCAACCAAGACTGGGCCTGCACTAAGCGATACCCTTGCAGTAACAACCGAGGATTGTAGCGATGTCCTTTCCACAGTAACGATCGCATCAGTAAGTCCGTTTGCTGTTCATGGAAACTGGCATCTTTCGACAATTCCTGACTCAGTTGCTTCAAGCCGGTTTCGGATAAGGTTGTGGATCCTGTTTTAAACAGCTTAATGAAATTGAGGTTCTTTAATTGTTCAATTGTACTATTGCGCTCTTTGGACTCTAGCCGATTATAAATGCGGTTTAAGGTTCGTCCAGGGTCATTGCTGGACTTCAGGTTCAGCTTATCTAAAACCGCTTTAGTGCTGTCTCCCTGGCCTAATTGAATGGGAATAATCCGTTTTTCTAAATTAAACGCATGGGCTAATTCCTTCTGGCACCCTTTCGATTGTTGAGCATGGCTCGAAAAGAAGTAGATAAAATTATCGGCGGCTTCGATCGCTCTGAAGGTCTTGTCTTGCAAACTCCCACTGGAATCTAAATCCAACTTACGGTTCCAGACTAACCAACCTTTATGCAGTAAATTCCAATAGAGCACCATAGCAAGCTGCTGATCTTCATCGGCATAGCAGAGGTAAATATGACTATGGTTATTGCGATCGGCTAAATAACTTTGGCTAATAAAGCGACAATGTAGATCGGAAGGAATGCACGGGGGCTGTTCCGTGAGAAAACTCGTTTTTAACCACTGCAGCGACTGGGGTAAAGCTTCCCCCACTAATAAATAATCGGAACTTTGTTGATACCGATCCCAGGTGAGCGCGGCTTTGAGGTAAGTGGTATGTTGATGGACATAGGTTTCGTGACGTTGAATGACCGACAATAAGCCTTGCAGGGATTGTTCAAAGTCATCTTGGCCCTCTCGGAAAAAGATCCAGTTGATTTTACTAATCGCGGGGTGCATTTTACTAAAGGCAGAATGCTTCCCCTCCGCCACAAAATGTTGCCAATCCGATTCTGTCCCTTGGGGATTTCGCTGCTGCCAGGTTTCATGATCAATTTCTTCGACATGGAGCAGGGGAATAATCCGTTTGTTGTACTGGAGGGCTAGGTCAATTTCTAGGCGACAATAGGGGGAATGAACGGAATGAGGCGAAATAATAAAAAGAAAGTTATGGGTCGTTTCAATACCGTCATCAATTTGTTTTTGATAATCTACGCCAAGGGGAATATCTGCAAAGTCAAACCAAACTTTCAGACCTTCCTGACTTAAACGATCGTAAAGTTTGGAGGCTAAGGCTTTACTATCAGCACGGCCATAAGAGATAAAAGCATCTTGGTATTCAATCATGGTGCAGCAAGGGTAGATAGATCCTGAGCGTAGATGACCTTTTTATAGGATTTTAAGTAGGATAATTTGGGTTCTGAAAACTGAAGTTCTTGAATTTGATAGGGTGGATAGACCAGGCAACCGCCGCTATCGGTTTCCGCCTGCACAAAACAGACCCAGGCAAGAGGTGTCTGAAGCAGGGGATCCCTGCGGCGGGGCCCACTCTGAAATGTCCAGGACAAGCCAAAGCGCTGAGCCATGGCTAGACTTTGGGTTTTCACCGCTAAATCTACACCGTTCACTCGTAAATCCGCCGTCCACGACTTTTGGGAACCGGGGTAAACCTGGTAATCGGGCCCGTCTACCGCGTGTCCGAGCCGAACAAAGACCGCTTTCACTGCTTCTTCACCTATTTTACTGAGCCAATGGTCTAAGCGAATCTTGTCTAGATTGCGTTGCTGGCTATCTCCGTAGCCGTGCCCAGGGGTTCCTACGGTGGGGGTAACCGCTGTGGCGAAGGTCTGGGCTTTTTCTCGTAAGGGGGCGGGAACCGTCACCCGCTGGGGAGCCAGGAAGTATCGCATGACCGACTATGCTGGAGGGCAAAGGATAGAAACCAAGTCTGGCGGCCATCGTCGCATTAGCTTGCCTGTTTTCCGATTGACCGGGACGATCGTAACCTGGGCGGTAACGTAGAGCAACGTATGATCCAGCGATCGCAGTTCATAATCCCAGATACAGCGAACCCCTTGAACGGGATGAAGGGTGGCGTGCCAGAGCAAGGACTCCCCCATTTTTGCCGCCCGGTGATAACGAAGATTTAAGGCTACCACCATTAAGTCGCAATCCTGGGCGGTGATCTCGGCGTAGGGTAGGCCTTGATGATCGAGAAAAGCAACCCGCACCTCTTCCATCCAATTGACATAAGCACCATGCCAAACTACTCCGGCATAGTCCGTGTGGTGGGGATACACCTGAATCGGATAAGTAAAAGACCGTACCATCTTGCGACTGCAATGAAAGGAATAAATGTCCGGCAGAGTGGGGCTGCACAGATCGGGCTTGCGCTTGTGGGGATTGGGAGGGAGGGGAAAAATGGCGATCCCTTATGGTGGCGGATGCTTCCCCTGGGCACTAGATCCCTGAGCCGTCTAAAAAGGCGTGAATTTCTCGATTTTTCAAGGTACAGGCAGTTTTATACTCCGCTTCAGCGGCTGGTTCTTGGCTGCCATAGAGTTTTGTGCCGATCGGTTGTGCAGAGCCTTGCTTTAACTCTGTGACCTGCTGCTCCAACTGTTCAATACGATCGAGCAACATGCGGATCACCTTGGCCTCAGAATCTGGTAAATGGTTGTGATCCAGGGGATCGATTTTAACGCCAGAGCGGTAGACAATCCGCCCAGGAATCCCCACCACCGTACAATCGGAGGGGACATCCCGGAGCACCACAGAACCGGCTCCAATCCGCACACGGCTGCCAATATTGAGGTTGCCCAAGACCTTGGCCCCGGCTCCCACCACCACGTCGTCCCCGAGGGTAGGGTGGCGTTTGCCACTTTCTTTGCCGGTTCCCCCCAAGGTTACACCCTGATAAATCAGGCAATAGTTGCCAAGAATTGCGGTTTCACCAATAACAACGCCCATGCCGTGGTCGATAAAGACCCCTTCCCCGAGTTGAGCCCCCGGATGGATTTCAATTCCCGTTAAAAAACGTGCGATGTGAGAAATGAGGCGAGGAATAAAGGGAATTTTGCAGGTGTAGAGAAAATGGGCAAACCGATGGAAGACGATCGCTTGGAACCCTGGATAACAGACCAAGACCTCTAACCAATTACGAGCAGCAGGATCGCGCTCAAAGATAATGCGGAAGTCACGGATTAAAGTTGTCAGCACAGACATCAGGCGTTGGTAGCCAAAAAACTTCATAACTATCCTAGCGGTTCTCTGAACGAACAACCGATCAACTTATTCGGGTAGCCGATCGGATGTTAGCCAGAGGTGTGGTTCTACCCGTCGGAATCGCTTTTCCGTTCCAGGCAAACCCGGTTACCCCACGATCGTTTTCAGGGCATTTTGGGTCATGGCAGCGATCGCCTGATCCGTTGCTTTGGGTAAGTGATAATACATGCCCCCCGCTCGATTGGCCAGTTCTTTGGCAAACCCTGTGGAGACAAATTTGTTTTCCGTATCAATCACCAGCAGCTTCATATTTAAGCCCCGAATCCGCGCCGCAATCTCTAACAATTCCGCCTTAATGTCCGGCTTTTCCCCCTCTTCCAGAGGCTGCCCCAGGGAGCGGGCCAAGGGAATATTACTGCGACCATCGGTAATGGCGACAATGACCACCTGGCCAATATCACCGGACTGGATGGCATTTAAGCCCACCCGCACCGACTGGGTTAAGCCGTGGGCCAGGGGAGATCCGCCACCACAGGGCAGTTTTTCCAAGCGCTTGCGGGCAGCGGTAATGGAGCGGGTGGGGGGTAACAACACCTCCGCCTGTTCCCCTCGGAAAGGAATGAGGGCAATTTGATCTCGGTTTTCGTAGGCTTCCGTCAAAAGCCGCATCACGGCCCCCTTTGCCGACTGCATCCGGTTCACTGCCATGGATCCCGACGCATCCACTAGAAACACCACTAAAGCCCCGGCTTTGCGTACCAGTTGCTTGGCCCGTAGATCCCCTTCCTCCACAATCACTTTGCGGTCAGGACGGCGCTGGCGACGGGCTTGCTGGTAAGGAGACGCAGCCCGGAGGGTGGCATCCACCGCAATGCGGCTGACTTTGCCACGGGGGATGAGGGGTTTCACATAGCGCCCCCGATCTTCCGAGAAGATCAGAGAGCGGGTCCCGGATTTGCCCTGACGGGTCATATTTTCCGCAAAGTGCATCACGTCCTCGTCGAGCACCACTCCATCGGGATCAAAAATAAACTCCTCGGGTACCGGTGGTGGCTCAGCATTTTGCTCCTCCTGATCCTCTTCTTCCGGTTCTTCTGGCTCATCCTGCTGATCCTCCGTGTCTTCCTGGGGCGGCGGCGGTGGGGGTGGTTGTTGGGGTTGCTCCTCCTCGGGGGGTGGAGGCATGATCACCGCCCTGGGAATGATCACCAACTGCACCGCTTGGCGTAAATCCTCTGCATTGACCTGGGTTCTTCCCTCAAGGGCTGCCGCTGCGCGGGCCACCCGGATGGCAAACAACTCGGCACGGTGACCCTGTACTCGCCCCCGCACCGCTTCCTGCACCAAATAGGCAATTTGTTCCGGGCTAATGACCACATCCCGTAGCCATTCCCGCGCCAGAATAATTTGGGTCTTTAAGCCCTCCATTTCTTCGTCATACTCCTGGAGAAAAGCTAGGGGATCGAGACTATAGGCTAAGGCTTGATCCACCGCCTGTACCCGATCTTCCAAAGCCAACACCTGATCCGCTGAGAGATGGATGGCAATGCGATCGAGGAGGTGAGGGCGTAAGGGGCCTTCTTCTGGGTTATAGGTTGCCAGCAAGAGGGGACGACAGGGATGCTGAAAGCTAATGCCTTCCCGTTCAATGCGATTCCAACCATCCGTGAGGGAACTGAGGAGTAAATTGCCCGTTTGATCATCTAACAGATTAATTTCATCTACATAGAGAATGCCTCGGTGGGCTTCCGCCAGTAGCCCCGGCAAAAAGACACTACGGCCGGTTTTAATGGATTGGGTCACATCCACTGACCCCAATAAGCGATCCTCCGTCACCCCCAGAGGCAACTGAATAAACGGAGCCGGAATCACCTTGGCATCCCCTTCCGCTAAAGGGCGATCGGGATCGTATTGCTGGAGGGTGCGATCGTCCCATTCCTGGGGATTATGGGGATCACAATTGAGGGAATCCCGCAAAATTTCAATGGGCGGTAACAGGGCATGGAGGGCCCGGGCCATCACCGACTTAGCTGTGCCTCGCCGTCCCGCAATCACCACTCCTCCCAGTCCGGGATCCACCGCAGACAGCAGCAGGGCTAACTTGATGGGGGTTTGCCCCACCACAGCGGTGAGGGGAAATGCAGTGGGAGCGGTGGGGGCAAGGGTGGTCATTGGGTAAGGCTTGATAAAGCAACGCTAGGGTGCTGATTATACCAAACCGAGGGAAGCTAAG
>JBMTZC010000151.1:0-10118 GCA_049455215.1 Prochlorotrichaceae cyanobacterium | reverse complement strand
CTGCTTCTAAACTTGCTGGGTTAGCAACATAATAAAACTCCTCATTATCAAATGTTACATAGATAAAATATCGAGTTGCTCCTCCCCCAATAGCCATGTGTGCTTCACCGTCTGTTTCTAAAGTCACTAAAGTTCGCCGGCGACCATCAAGCTGTTCGATCGCTTCTTGAATTTGTTGCCAGTTTTTAGCTGCCTGAACAGAGCCTTTATTTTGAGTACCCTGCCAATCTTCAACAGAAAATTTTGAAATAAACATAGAAAATTCCTGAGAGCTTATTTTAGTTTAATGATTTCACAACCACTGGGACTGATGATTTCTAGTTCTTCAACGCCAAGCTGTTTAGCCATTCCTTTAACGCCGCCATTTTGTCCGCAGGCACGGCACAGATCCCGATCGACAATTAAACGAGCACGACCTCCTCTGATCCCTGCATCAAACGCTTGCTGCAAGGCATTTGATTTCCTCTCTAACTTCTTCATATGGTGGTGTATTGGGAGGAGATGTTAACAGCAAAGAAGGTTTTATAATTCTAATTTTATGAACTTCGGCAGTTCTTTCTTCTTCGATAAGATTAAATTTTTTAAGTATAGGCTCAATTATTTTCCACTCCTGAGAATTATAGAGCCGATGGGCAGCAACATCCGTTTTTGGATACAAATATCCTTTCAATGCTAGTCTACATATCCTTTCATAGGCTTTATACAAAGATGAACTCTTATATTCATTATCATCCAAATTGCCATCTTGATTATCCGAATGTAGTCTTAACCATTCTGTAATCTCAGTTGGATCACTAGTTATTTTTCTAGATTCTTCATCAAGTGAAAGTTTAAGTATGTTCGGGGTAGTAATTCCAAATTTAGAACGATCATTAGCCACAAAGTCAGAAATGGTACAGTTTGAAAAATTAATATCAGTTAAATCAGCATCTTTTCCATTACATCGCCCAATAGTAAGATTGTCTAAATTAGCTTTCGTCATACCAGTAGATATGATTCCCGCAAGATAGACCTCATCAGCATACAGTCCACTAAGTGATAGGGTAAAATCTTCGGGAAAAGGTTCTCTAAAAAGTGTTGATAGAAGAAGTGAAGTAGCATTTTGACTGAAACGATCTCCCGATGATTCACTGAGAACTTTATTCATTAAACTTGTGATGAACTCTTTTGCATTATCATCTTCTATATTTGTTTTTTTTGTAAAAACATCTGCAAAAATTTCTAAAAAGTTTGTTCCCAGAATTCCCCTTCTAAGAACAGTAGGAATTCTACCATGAATAAGAAATTCATGAATAATTGCAAGGGAAGCAAAATAATGTTGTATTGATTCATGAGGAAATTCTCTCTGATTTATTGAATAATCAGACTTTTCTAAGAATGCCAAAGTTCTGATTCTATGTTGTAATTTTTGAATGCTCTTTTTATCAGGAATATCATCAAAAATATACTCACACAGCATTGATAGATATTCAAAGTCTACATAGTCTGCTTCTCTCTCAGACATATCAAGTGCAACTTCTCGTAGAAGCTCAGAAGTTTTTTCCTTTGTTTGCTCTAAAGGGATATTGATTGTGTCCATAATAAGCGAGGCTTCGCGCTCAATGAACTTATTAATTAAAAAATCTTTGGCTGTATATTGAGATAGTATATTTTTATAATCTTCTTCGTTTAGATTACTCAGTTCTGTGAGAAAATAAGGTCTAAGAAAATAAGGATCTACTTCTAATATTTTTTTTACTTCACATTCCTTTTGTTTCCAAGTCTCTTTTTGCAACAGCCAATTTGCTGCTTTATCCGCAGGTACTTCAGATAAGTGGATTTGAACTACTTCTAAATTATTGTTTGAATTTAATCTATTTAAAAAATCTCTTTTATCAAAAAAAGTGTCACGTCCAGCAAGGATACATAATCCTCCATGATCTATTTGTTCTAAAAAGTTTGAGAGCAAATCCCAAGCATTTTTATACCCATCACTGTCAACTAATTCGTCAAATCCATCAAGAGCAAGGTAAAGTAGTTTTTGTCTAACAAGAACAGGAACCTGTTGATAATAGAATTTACCTTCTGATCTGAAATCTTGTATTGTTGCAGCAATAACATCATTAAAACGAGAAAGTCTTCTACCACGACTTGATGCATGTAAAATTGGAGGAAACTTCTCTCTCTTCAAATACTTTTCTGCATGTTCAAACGCTAAACGCTCAATAAAATATGTTTTTCCAATTCCTGCTGGTCCATCAATCAATAGAATTTTAATTTTCTCACTTTCTAAGATAGGTCTCACTAAAGAATTTAAAAAACTGGAGAAATTTTTACCTAATTCTATATTACGTGGTATGTCAGGCAAGTCTGTTTCAATTGTTACCCTTGACAACAAGGGATCATCAGAGAACTTCTTTCCTAAAACTCTTGCCTGAACTGCTGCCATTTTTTCAAGATCTGAAAAATTGTCAGATGCGAGTAATGAATTTATATCTGTATACGGTCTATTTTTCACCCGATCAGTTATTGTCGAATCATTTTGATTATATATATAGTGTCTAGCTTCACCCGAAGCAATCATTTTTATATCAAAATGTGCAGAAGCTGTTCTTATTACTAACTCTGTGTCTTGATCCGTAAATGGCGCAAGTATTGAACGAAGTTTGTCCTCAGTCATCATAGTTGTCTTAACTCCTAAAAATAATTCCTTCCGTATTAAGGTGCTGATTATCAGTTCTCCTGCCTATTCTCAGAATAATTGCTTTACGCTTCCAGTGTTTCGCAGTAAAAACACATGGTAGCAGATCATCATCATCGCCTATAACAATGGCTAGACTAGCATCTTCATTACGAATGTAATGCAAAACATCACAGGTCAAAGCAGTATCAATTAATTTTTGCTCATATTTAGAATCATCCCTACGCCTTAAAGTATCATATAGAGGATGTTTGTTATCATAATCTGATAACAAATAATCACAATATTCTATATCCGGTTCAAAATTCACATTTCTAATAGTTCGTGCTATACCCAAAGCCTCAATATTGGTATCAAAATCTCTTCGATTTTGAGTTTTTGTTTTCCCACTATACCAACCATGATAAAAGCGTAATCTTACACGGTAATACGTTTTACTAGCACTATCATTATACCTTCTCAGGGTAGCTGCTATACTGTCCTGTAACAACTCAATGGCATGGTGAGGATCAGAGGATCTCCGTTGTCTAAGATTTGGGGTAACGATTCGTTGAGCGCTATCCCAATCAATAAAGGTTGTTATACGTTTATGATCTACCATTTTTTAGACGCATAGAAATTGGGACTCTCTAAGGATCTTGTTTGAACCAGAATAGCATAACTCATTAAAAAAATCCCCAGCCTCATCCTGAAGCTAGGGATCCACAATCACTCACCGAAGTGGGCTACCTAAACACTCGCGGTAACTACTTCACCGGTTTGAAGCTAGGGACTACAATCTCGGCGTTTTGCTTCGTGAGTTGGTTGTACAACCGCTCCGTATTGGGGAAGTTGGCAGCCGGTAAGGTGGGGAAGCGGCGATAGGGCACCACGTCTTCACCAAACACTTCACCGTATTCCGCAGAGCCAACGATCGCGTTGACGAAGGCTTTAATACCGGAGGTGGCTAGAATCTGGTTCAACTGCTGAATTTCCGCTTGGTTCAACGGCGCGCGTCCTAAGAAGTGCTTCAGACCCATCTCAATCACTTTCGTGTTGGGATAGGGGGTGTAGAACTCCTTGAGGTAAATCTTGGAGTAACCAAGAGCTTCAATGAACTCGCGCACAGAGATTTCGCCGTTGCTGAGTTTGCTTTCCAGTTCGGTAAACTCGGTCTTGACCACAAAGGGATCGAGGTCGCGCTCGAAGACTTGACGATAAGCGGCCTGCACCAATGCTTTGACGGCCACTTTGTCGGAGCGATCGGTGAGTTTGAAGGTCTGGGTTTGAGTCCGCTTGCTGCTGACCCCTTGGTTGATGCGGAAGGCAACATCGGGTTCGGTACGCATTTGGGAAACGGCACCCAGTTCGACAAAGAGTGGCGTTTCTTCCACTTGAACTTGAGCAAATTTGGTGTTGATGCTGCCCACACGGTTGGTGCGTAGAGCTAAACCAGCGGGGGTCAGGTAACGCTCGTAGGGAACGGTGTCTTCACCAAAGGCTTCTTCGTACTCTTTGCTGTCGAGGATGGCATCGACTAAGGCGTAGAACCCTTTCTTGGCGCAGATGTCGAAGTAGCTGTTCATTTCCTCACGACCGTAGGTCGGACGACCGAGGAGACGGCGGTGGATGTATTCGATCGCTTTGACGACGTAGAAGGGAGTCCAGTAGGTCTTGAGGAACACATCAGATTTCGCGAGGCAGCGGACAAACTCCCGCAGAGTAATGTCGCCATTTTCCAGCTTGATTTCTTCGACCTTGAGGCGTTGACCTTCGTAAACATCCCGACCAAAGACTTGACGGTATACCGCACCAATCACTTTTTGGGTAGAGCTTTCGGTGTAGAGCACGTTACGCCCTTGGGCTTGTCGCGCAATGCGAGGTTTGGAGGCCCCACCACCAGCAATTTGTTCCAGCTTGAAGACGGGAGCGCCTAAGGAACCAGGATGGGCACCCACGGCACCGGGATTACCGAGTTGGTTGTTAATGCCAGGTCCATTGTGGATCAGAACCCGACGGGTATCTTTGCCGAAGGGGGCTGGGGCAGTGCGAGGATTGGCGGTGGCGCTGGGGAAGATGGCCCCAAACTGGATTTCTAGGGGATCGTTGCCCACGCCATAGGGGTGTTGATCCGGCAGGGGATTGATGTAGTCCGCAAACAAGGTGATGAATTGGGGCACCTTGCGGAAGGGAGCGCTGAACTTGAAGAGATCTTGTTGTACGCCCCAGTTGCGACATTCCTGGGCTTCTTGACCCAGACCCCGCAGGTAGGGAACGGTTTCTTCGCCAAAGTAGTCGGCGTATTCCTGAGAATCAACGATCGCATCCACGAGTTTAGATAAACCGCCTTCGGACACGATGGAGAAGTATTTCTGGAACTCTTCACGGGAGCTTAAGCCCCGACCCAGGAAGTGGCGTAGAGCTAGTTCTACCACCCGGCTGTTCACGTAGGGGGCGTAGAAATTATCCCGGTAAAGGGGAGACTTGCCTAAGCGACGAATAAACTCCTTCATGGAGATTTCGCAGTTTTTCACCTTGGATTCCAGGTCGGACACGCTCAAGGAGTAGGCACGGGTAATGTCCCGCTCAAAGACTTGGCGATAAGCAGCTTTCACCGCATCGTTCTTCTCGCTGGGGGAGAGACCGGGCTTCATGGCGTACTTAGGACGACGCTCCGCTGCGTTGTAATAGCTTTGGGGGAGGGCCAGACCTTGGTGATCGGGGCTGGGGCGTTGGCGTAGTTTGGTGGAGGGGGATTGGGCTTTGAATTCGTTGATTAAGACTTCAAAAAACTGAGCAATAATGCCCTGAGCCTCACCATCCCGGCGGAAATAGCCCAAGCTTGCTTGACGCATTTCCTGAAGGGCAACCAGGGTAGCAGCGGTGGAACAGGCCCGCTCAATCACTTCCCGTAAGCCTCGGGTATTGACCACGAGTATGTTGGGATCCCCCGCAACGATCGCATAGGTGGTATAACGCAGGAACCAGCTCATATCCCGCAGAGACTTCTGCATGTTGCCGGGCCCATAGCTATTGATATTAATGGGACGGAATTGGGAAGGGGTAGCCCCACCGCCACCAGCGGTAAACAAGGAGGCAATGTTGGAGAACAGACCACCACTCTTATTATCACTACCGGAGCCAGAGTAGGTGACCGTACCCAGTTTCATGCCTTCCTTGACCTGGGCTGAGTTCGCTACGGGAATTTCTCCCAGTTGAATTTTGGGTTGTTCTAGGTAGGCCAGGGGAGACCCACCGGTAAAAATCCGGTTGGCAGCCCGAGAGACAATTACCTCAGAATTCTGAGTCAGCACCGCTGCAATTTCGAGGCGCTTCAACCCTGAATCATAAAAACTAGACAGTTCCTGTAGCTCCCCTCGATCCAAGTACCGATCCTGCTGCTCTGCCTGAGCGATCGTTGAAACGGGGACAGTTTGATACAGTTGCGGACGTGCAACTGAGCTTCCACCACTTGCGCTAACACTCATTCGCTTTAAAAGCTCCCTATTTTTTATTTTGAATTTAATAAACGTGCTGACCCGGGGTTTCCCGGCAGCAACTCTCCCTGTTCTCGAAGGGCAAACCCTTTGCCTAAGGCAAAAAGGCTCCCCACCAGACCTAGGGCTTATAAGATGAGACGGGCTCAGGCAGAGCCGAGGACTCTACCGCTCCATCCCCGAAAAAATGGGCAAATCAATCCCTAGCTTTAATCACAGCTTAGATTAAGGTAGAGCGTTACGGGACACTCGCGGTCAATTGTTAAGAAATGTGTTGATTCTGAAATATAATTCTTCCCCCGGAGGGGACTCCTGACGGGCATTTTGCCCTGCCGGGATGAGCGTCCGTTAGGCCGGATAAATGCGCAAGCGACGGTTCGGTTCTTCGCCAAAGCTAGCGGACTTGAGCCGATAATGCTCTACCAACTCATGCTGCATTTTACGAATATAGCTGGGCCGAGGGAGCAGTTCCACCGGTTGCCCTTTGGGTAACACCAATTGCTCAACGGCTAAACGGGCTTCCTCTAGGGCTTCTAATTCTTCGTGGTTGCTGTGGCTGCGGCTAAACAGGCTTTCCGTATCTTCCGGTAACCCCGCTTCTTCGCGGTTGAGGAGCCGCTTTAAGCCCCGGACAATTTGCGGCAAGGTATTGGACTTGATGGCATGAATGGGAACTTGATGATTTTGGGCTAAATGACGGAGTTTGGAGTGATTTTTTAAGTGGGAGCGCAGGGCCAGCACCGCATCGGCTTGATCAATCTCTTTGGTTAACACGACGGGCAATTGTAAGGTTTGAATCACCTGCTCCAGATGGTGGCGGCTCACCGCATAGGGATAGACATGGAGGGGCAAGTCTTCACCATTCGCCCCAAACCCGTGAATTCGTTCTTCGGTCCACAGGGAGTCGGTGCTCCAGGCAGAGGGATGTCCCGCTAGATTGTCTAGGGTTTCATCTAAAAGGGATTGGAATTCTGCTTCTGACTGGCGGGATTCGGTACCGGGCACCAGGTTTACCCCTCCAACACTGAAGGGAACGGTATTGTCCTCTGGGTCTTGGGGATCCGGGGGCTTGGCTTTGCCGTTCTTTGCGCCTTTGCGATCGTTCCAGGCTAAGGGGAGGGGTTGCATCTGACCCGTCGATCGCCAGCCCCGCTCACCCCGGCGGGAGGGAGGCGCTTCCAGGGGGACTTCCGGGATTTGTTGGGTAATGACCACCTGCCCCTCTTCATTGACACTGCGCACCTGGGGGCTGGTGGGACGATGGCGCAGAAGTTGATCCACGGTTTCGGCCACCGAAGCATGCACCACCCAACGATGACGCTCCTGCATTTCCACCGCAATTTCAAAGGTGGGGGCTGCTTTGCGCTCTAAGACAGTTTTTTGGGTGCCGCGACGACGGGCTTCATCGTCCCCCAAGGTCACGGCTTGAATCCCCCCAATGAGATCCGCGAGGGTCGGGTTTTTAATTAAATTCTCAATTTGGGTGCCGTGGGCCGTGCCCACCAGTTGTACCCCCCGCTCAGCGATCGTCCGGGCCGCTAGGGCTTCTAATTCTGTGCCAATTTCATCAATGACAATGACCTCCGGCATGTGGTTTTCCACCGCCTCAATCATCACCTGATGCTGCAGTTCGGGACGGGCCACCTGCATCCGTCGTGCCCGGCCAATGGCCGGATGGGGGATGTCACCATCCCCCGCAATTTCATTAGAGGTGTCGATAATCACCACCCGCTTGTGGAAGTCATCCGCTAAAACCCGGGCAATTTCTCGTAGTGCCGTGGTTTTACCCACCCCCGGCCGTCCCAGCATTAAAATCGACTGCCCCGAATCCATCAGGTCATTAATTAAAGCGATCGTGCCAAAGACCGATCGGCCGACGCGGCAGGTTAAGCCAATGACACTACCGGATCGGTTGCGGATAGCACTAATACGGTGAAGGGTGCGCTCAATACCCGCCCGATTATCTCCACCAAAATGGCCCACTCGTTCGGTACAATACTGAAGGTCTTCCGAGACGATCGTAGACGTTCCCAGATATTCAGAACCAGTGGGAAAACGGGCTTCCGGTAACCGTCCCAAATCCATCACCACTTCAATTAATTGATCCCGCTGAGGATGTTGGTTGAGGATCTGGGCAAGCGGTGGCGGCAGGATGTTCAGCAATTCTCCTAAATCGTCAACAACCCGCTTTTCAAAATATTCCGCTGAGACCATAGGGTTTTGCGAGAAATCGCAATCTAAATCAAGTTCTTATTCGTGCCCTCTATCATACTATGGTAAACAGCGGATGAACCAAAACTCCCCTAGGGCGTGTCATCACTTCAGTTCAGAACTTTGACCGTGTCAATCCGTCTCAACAGTAGCTGTGCCTATACTGGTTTTAGCGCTAGGGGCTGAATCCAGCACAGCATAGGCTTTCATCGCTAACGGAACACACCTCTTAGGGCGCGTCATCAATTAGGTCTAGAAGCCTTGCGACATCAAGGTTACCGCGCCCGCTCCAGCAAACATAACTAGGGCTGAAACAACTGCCGCATAAACCCTTCAGCGCTAAATGATGACAGCCCCTAGTGCTCTGTACCGAGGTTAGCGGCAAAGGTCTGAATCTCTTGCCATCGTGCCGTCTTTAGACAGGTGACGAGATGCAGTTTATCGCTGGGCTTCAAGGTGAGATAATCTTGAGCAGAGAGGTTGAGAAGACGATGGGGTAAAGTAGCGTGAGAGGAAAACATATAGCAGTACCTCAACTGACTTCAGTGGTTTACTTATTCCACAGCCTAGATCAGGTATTGGAATCTGCCCTCCTCAGGAAAGGAACTTTACAGAATCTTTAAGGAAGTCAGTAGTCCCCGATACATTTTCCCAGGGAACTTTGCAATTCTTAACAATCCCCGCTCCGAACCGTAGGGAGCCTTACGGGTCACCCAAAGCCTCCTTGACTTCAGGAATCTCAGGACTAGGTTTCCCAGCCTTTGAGTACCCGTTGAGCTTCTTGGGCTACCTGCTCTAGGGAATCTTGGCTTAAGACCTCTAGGGCCTCTCGGCCTAAAGAGGGATCGAAGTGCTCTAAGGCTTGAATCACCCGGTAGCGAATTTGCCAGTCTGGATGAGACAGGAAGGAGGTAATCAGGGGAATCGCCCGATCGTCTCCCAGTTCTCCCAGGGCAACGATCGCTGCGGTTTGGATTAACTCTACTGGGGAAGACAAGGCTTCCTGGAGCAACTCAAATCCTCGGGGATCTCCCAGTTCTCCCAGGCAGGCCACAATACTGAACTGCAGCAGCCATTCATCACTTTGATGATAGAGCGTGGCCAGGTCTAAGTAGGCCTCCGTCAGCCGCAGTCCGCCGATCGTATCCGCCGCTGCCGCTTTGACATCAGTTTCAGAATCATTCAATAGACGATCGCGGAGCAACTTTAGTGACAATGCCCGATCGACTTGACCGAGGGACGATAAGCAACTCACTGCAGCATAGCGAACCCGGGCATTTTCATCGTTAATGAGGGGTTGTACCAGTTGAAAGGCCGTCTTTTGTTCGAGGGTTCGGAGCTTCGTAATCCCAGAAAGCCGGTTACCATAATCGTCTGAGGAAATGAGCTGTGCTACGGATTCAGGAGTTGGGCTGGTCATTAGGGGTATGGCTCTCAGTCGGAATAATCAGAAAAAGGGTAACGCGCACCTTGAAGATGCGAGCGAGAGTATAGAAGGACAGTATAAACGGGAGTTTGACCGATGTTGATGCGATCGCTGGGATTGGAGTCAGGGTAGCCACCGGCGACATTGAATGGAGATGTCTCCTAGAACAGGGGAGCATAGGAGCTAGCATAACAAGATGCCCCATGAAACGTCCCGCCAAAGGGGAGGAATTGCGCTAGGCTGATAGAGCGTTACGGAGCTAGTTGTGTTTTTTCACCAACCCCGCGCTAAAGCGACGGGGATTGTCCGAGCCAATTCGGACAAC